>JBMNTK010000089.1:0-14450 GCA_050945695.1 Anaerolineae bacterium
ATGTCATCCAGGACCGCCTCCACATACTGCTTCTCCCGGTCACTGGCGACCTGCCAGCGGTCCTCCAGCTCCACGGTCACTGCCTTGGGCCCACCCTCTAGTGCCAACTTCTCTGCCATTGTGCCCCCCTGTACGGCTGGGTCGTATGGAAGCGGGCTCGGCCTTCTGGCCCGCTGTCCCGATAGTACACCAACTCGGCCCCGCTGTAGAACCGGGAACCTCACGTGGGTGCCTCACGCAAAGGCGCTAAGGGAATAGGAAGAGGGAAAGGGATAGCGGGGCAGGGACTGGCTTGATAAGGTGGAACTCGGCCACCCAATCAGGCTCTTCCCTCCATCTCGCCCTTCTCTCTCCTTCGCTTTTGCCCCTTCTTCGCGTCGTTGCGGCTTTGGGTGAGACCTCCCCCTGTCTCCCTCACAGACCAAGCAATCGCACCGCGTTCTCTCGGGCTACCTTCCGGAAGACCGTCTCACTGACAGGGCCTTCCTCCCGCCACTGGCGCAGGAGGTCAGCCATGAGGAAGGGCGAGTCGTAGCTGCAGATGTCGGTGCCGAAGAGGAGCCGGTCCTGAAACTCCTCCAAGAAGCGGACCCCGTAGTCGGGGTCACGGGCCAGGGCATTCCACGGGTTCCAGTCCGACAGGTCACCGTAGAGGTTCGGGTAGCGGCGCAGCAACTCGGCCACCCTTCCCTCCCGCTCGATGGGGCCACTGGGACGCACCCGGGCGGTCTGGCCGGCGTGAGGACGAAAGACAGCCCGAGGATCCGTGGGGGGCTCCAAGGGACCCATCTCCGACCAGAAGGTGGGGCCGTGCCCGAGGATGATGAGGTCCGGGAACCGCTGCAGGGTCTGCTCCAGCTGCGGCAGGCCGGGCTCGTCGTAGAGGCCGAAGTCGCCCCCGAGCTGGTCGGAGCCGTCGAAGATGACCGGCAGCCCCACCCCCTGGGCATGGTAGAGGAGGTTCTGCATCCGAGGGTCTAGCCAGGGCAGATTGGGCATCACCTCCCCCAGTCCCCGGCAGCCCTGGTCGCGGTAGTAGCGCAAGAGGTCACCCAGAGGTGCGTCGGGTGAGTTGGTGAGGGCGCGGGGATCCAGGTTGCAGAAGGGGATGAACCGGTCCGGGTACTGGGCCGCCATTTCCAGGATGTCCTCGTTCGCCTGAGGCAGGTACACCTCGGGGCTGACGATGGGCAGGAGGGCGCCCCGCTCGATGCCGGCTTGATCGTAACGCTCTAGCACCTGCTCCGGCGTGCAGAAGCGCACGGGGCTGGGCGGGCTTTTCCGGTAAGCGTGAGCATGGATGTCGATGAACAAGGCGGTCCTCCCTGTGCTGGGGCCCCAAGCGGCGCGTGGGCCTGGGGCTCACGTTAGGGGAAGACCGTGGGATTCTCAAGCAGGGTAGGCCCCCAGGTAGTGCCCGCTACCGCCAAGACCGGTGAGCCCCGGATACCTAGAGCTCACCGGTCCGCGCGGCCCACCGGGGGCTAGTGGCAGACGCGCAGGCAGAGGATAGCTAGGTAAGGGGGAAGGGAAGCATCGGGGGGCCAAAGCCCACGCCCCCAACTGGCGTCCGCTCTGGTCTCGAGGGCCAGCAGCCGGCTAGTCTCGCTGGGTGGGGAGCAGGCCGGCCAGGTACTCGGCAAACGCGGGATCCAACGGTTGCGGCTGGACTTGGACACCGGAGACGGTGTTGGAAACGCGCATCACCGGCCTGCGTACCGGCTTGGCACCCAGACCCAGGATGCCGCCCTCCTTGCGTCTCTGGTAGAACATCAGCGAGTTGCCTACAAGCTCGACGTTGAACCGCCGCTCGTCCAGGAGTGTCTGGACCTGCGAGTAGAACTGCTCCAGTGTTCCGCGGCTGGCCCAAGCATTGATCTTGCTCAGGCTTTCCTCCATGACTACCTCCCCAGGCGGAGGATCAGCACGCCGCAGTCTCCAGTCAGCCGTAGCCTCCGCCTACTGAGTAGATTCCTCGGCGTGCCAACGGTTACCCTGACTCAGCCATAGTCTAGCATAGCTCACGGGGTCATGTTCAAGTACCCTGTTACACTCCTCGGAGATGAAACCGCACAGCCACGGCAGGGCGGACCCTAGCCAAGTCGGCAACCAGCGGCTCTTGCGTCGCAGGGTCCCGCGTCTGATACTGACGGGCATGGCCCCGCTTGGCACCCGATCGGCCAGTGTCCGTGCACCCAACCCCGCAGACGGAGGTTCACATGCAGACAGAGATACTCTACCGACCGTCCTACTCCCTCGCCCGCGTCCGGTTGGATCCAGGTGAACAGATCCGCGTTGAAGCCGGTTCCATGGTCAGCATGTCTGAGGGCATGACCATCGAGACCAAGATGCAGGGTGGGCTCCTCAAGTCATTGGCCCGGTCTGTGTTGGGCGGCGAGTCCTTCTTCGTCAATCTCTATTGTGCCCCTGCACAGGGCGGCGAGATCACCGTGGCGCCGGCCTTGCCCGGCGATCTGACCGTGCTGGAGCTGGCCGGCGACGCCCTCATGGTCCAGTCCGGCGCTTTCGTGGCCTCCGCGACCACGATAGATACCAACGCTGCCTGGGGCGGGGCTAAGACCTTCTTTGCCTCCGAGGGCCTGATCATGCTCCGGGCTGAGGGCAGCGGCCCGCTCATCCTGGGCAGCTACGGCGCCATCCACGAGCTCAACCTCGAGGCTGGCCAGACCTACACTGTGGACACGGGGCACCTGGTCGCCTTCTCGGCGAACATCGGCTTCCGGGTTCGGCGCGTGGGAGGGTTGCGCTCTACCCTTCTGAGCGGAGAGGGGCTAGTGGTGGACCTCACCGGCCCGGGCCGCGTGCTTATGCAGACCCGTTCTGCCGATGCCTTCCTGTCCTGGCTGGGGCCCAAGCTCCCAAAGGAACGCAACAACCGGTCGTAGGGATTTCACCGCAGAGCACACAGAGAGCGCAGAGGATACGCAGAGCCGAGATTGGGAGAGAGCTCAGCCGAGGCCCCGTCTGGGGCCGGTGGCTGCCGCCCTTCCTATCCCGTTTCCTTCTCTGCGGTCTCTGCGCTCTCTGTGGTTAGTCCCTATCCCGTTGGTTACTCGATCTCCGAGTACTGCTCCCGGCGGGCACCGCAGACCGGGCAGCGCTCAGGCGGCTCTCCCATCACGGTGTGGCCACACACCGTGCAGATGAAGATGCTGCTCTCGGGTAAGTCCTTGCCCGAGTCAACCGCTTCCAGAGCGCTGGTGTAGAGCCAGTGATGGATCTCCTCGACCGCCAAAGCCCGCTTGAAGGTGGTGATGGCCGGAGCGACCTTCTCCTCCTGGGCCTCGGCGAGGAACTTGGGGTACATCTCCTTGAACTCGAACCCCTCGCCCGCGATGGCAGCCTCGAGGTTCTGGCGTGTATCGGCGATGCCGCCCATGGCCCGCAGGTGAGCGTGGGCATGGACTGTCTCCGCCTCAGCGGCCGCACGGAAGAGCCGGGCCACCATAGGGTAACCATCAGCCTCAGCCTGCTTGGCAAACGCGAGATAACGGCGGTTGGCCTGGCTTTCTCCGGCGAACGCTTCCTTGAGGTTCTCACTGGTTGCCATGATGTCGCTCCTTCAACAACGAAATAACATTGCGGTGCAACCGCGGCTGATCTTATACCCGAAGATGGCCGCCTCGTGCAATCTCGACGGAGGATCTCCCTATTCCCGCTCGTCCCTCGGCGGCTGGGTATGGAACTCCGGCATCCGCCGCCACTTCACCGCCCCAGCCGGCCACGTATGCAGGCTAGAACCAACTTGCCCGTGGGCCGCGACCCCATGCCGTCGCAGCACCAGCGTCTGGTTGGCGGAGATGAACCGGCCACAGGTGCCACAAACGTACACCTGCTGAGCTCGGGGAAAGGTGAGTGTCTTGTTCCCCATGCTCAGGATGAGCTTCTCCGGCTCCGTACCGGGCCGCAGGGTCACGTGCAGGCGGCAGTGCTGGTCGTCGGCGCGGACGTGGTCCAGCGGCTTGCCCTGTGAATCCTCGATGCGGGTGACTTGTCCCCAGCCGGCGTCGCAGCGCACCCAAGTGCCCTGGCGCACGGTGGGGGTGAGCCGGCTGCGGAGCCTTCCGGCCACAGGGCTCGAGCTTCCGGTGAGAAACTGGATCGAGGCCGCCCCTCCCTCACGCAACACCTCTGCCGCCTCGTCCAGCCCCAGCTTGCCCACTTCCACCCAGCGGAGGATCGCCTGCATGGCCGGGATGCTTCTCTCCGCGAGCAACTGCCGCAGCAGAGGCAGCGACTGCGGCGGCTCCGGGATCACGCGCTCCGGCGGAGGAAGCTCGCCCGGATCCACCCGGTCCAGGGGCGCCATCTCCCGCCAAGGCAATGCGTGGTCTGGCTTGAGCCCCAGATGGCGAGCGACACCATACTCCTCCGCTGCCGCCAGAAACCGCTGTACTCCCTGCGCCACCCCCTGCCTCACGTCCCCTGGAACCTGCCACCAATGACGGAAGTACGACACCAGGTACAGGTCAGAGGCCCCCTTGACCAGCGCCAGCGCGTCGGCCGCCTTCCACTCCTCCGGGGGCCGGGCCAGCGCCTGGCGGACCTCATCTAGAAGCTTCAGGGCTGGGGCAGGGTCGCACTCGGCCAGGAAGCGTGAAGCTGGCTTCCGGCTATCGTGAAGCAGGGTGAGGTCTCGAGAGCACCGGGTGAGGGCAACGTAGAATAGGCGCCTCTCCTCCTCAATGTCTTGGTCGGCAAAGGGCAGGGTGCCCTCGTTGCATTCTGGCACCAGTACTATCGGCCACTCCCGTCCCTTGGCCTGATGGATGGTGGAGAGGGTAATGGCCTCTCCGTCCTGGTGAGCCTGCCGGCTCTTCTGGCGCGCCGCCAGGTCCTTGACGTGAAAGAGGAACTCCCCCAGAGTGCCCTGATCCCGGGAGTACTCGATGAAGGCGGCCACGCTGGCTGCGTTGGCGGCTCCCGTCTCGGGGAAGCCGGAGGAGCTTCTCAGGTACTCCCGGTAGTCCAGCCGCTCCTCTAGCTCGGTCAACGTGGTCCAGGCGTCAGCCTCGAGGTTGCCGGACAGCCAAGACAGGTCCTCGGCCAACTCCATCAGCCGGGAGTTGCCCTCGGCCGACAGGACAATAATGTCGCTGAGAGGGTAGCCCGAGGCGAGTACGCGCTCCAGGATGCGGTCGCGCACCTCGCTCTTGACGTAGCGGGTGGGGCGGTTGTGCGCCAGGCGCCACGCCTCCTCGAAGCCCATCCTCCTCTTCTCCGAGGCAAAAGGGAACCGCCCGGCCTTCAGTTCATGTTCAAACCAGGCCAGCCGGGCGTAGGCAATCAACGTCCGGATCTCGGTCCGTTCGTAGAAGGGTTGGCTCACCCGGTAGGGGATGCCCTCAGCGATGAGGCGCTGCTCGATGTAGGGTGTCTGGGCGTTGAGGCGCACGAGCACCGCCATGTCGTTGAGGCTGCCGCCGCTTCGCTGCAGGGCTCGCACCTTCTGCATTACGGCATCGGCCGCCGCCTGGGGTCCACTGACCGGCAGCACCTGCGTGGTCCCATGCAGACCCTGCGTGAGACGCAGCCTCTTGGGCCGGCGCCGGCGGTTGTGAGCGATGGCGCGGTTGGCCAATGCCAGAGGTCCGGCCGGGCAGCGGAAGTTCTCGCTGATCAGGTACGTTCGGGCCTTGTACCTGCGGGCAAAGTCCAGGATGTAATAGGGGCTTGCCCCCCGCCATTCGTAGATGGTCTGGTCATCGTCGCCGATGGCCATGTAGTTGCGATGACGCGCGGTGATGATGTCCAGGATCTCGGATTGGGCCCGGTTGATGTCCTGGAATTCATCCACCAGGACGCAGTCATAGGCGGCCTGGGCGCGGGCCCGCACCTCCGGGAAGCGCACGAGGGCCTCCCAGCCCAGCATGAGCTGGTCCCCAAAGGTCACGATCCCGCGCTCCATTCTGACCCGCTCGAAGAGCCGGTACAGGTCCAGGTACCACTCCAGCCCGGCCGGAGCCTTGGCCTGGCTGGCCTGAGCCAAGGCTCCGGACGGTAGGTCAGCCTCCTCCAGGTCGGCGTAGGCCAGATCCCCCTTGCAGGCGCCCACGTAGGTCAGGAAATCGCGCGAGTAGTCGTCATGGTTGAAGTTGTCCAGCTGCGACGCGAACGGCGCCATCCGGGAGCGGGCCAACCTCAGCGTCCGGTAGAGTATGGCCTGCTCGCTGTCCGGGCCATCGCCATCAGGGCCTAGGCGCAGGTGCCGGTAGTGCCCGGCCTCCTGGGCCCACCTGATGAACCGCAAGCCCAGGGAATGCAGCGTCCGGACGTCCACCGAGGAGCAGTGAGGCCAGGGGGAAAGGTCGCGCCGCAGGTCCCGGGCGTTCTCGCGGCCAAAGGAGGTAGCCAGGATACGCTCCGGGGCAAAGACTCCCTCGCGGACTAAGCGTTCGATGCGGTGGACCATGGACGTGGTCTTGCCGGCGCCGGCCACAGCATAGACCAGAGCCGGCCCCCGGTCGTGGGCCACGACTGCCTGCTGTTCGGGGGTGAGGCTCACGCCACCCTTCTCCATCCGCGTTGCCTGCCTCGGTTGTTGATGAGCGAATGGGGAAGGTAACCCAGCCGCTCTCTGCCTGCAAGCACCGCTCTACTAGACCAGCGGGCCCCAGGGGGATAAACTGCGCCCTCGGAGGGAAGATGGCGCTCAAGGCACGCTACGTACACACCAACCTGGTCGCGGCAGACTGGCAACGGCTAGCCCAGTTCTACCAGGAGGTGTTCGGCTGCCAGCCGGTACCACCGGAGCGGGACTTGTCCGGCCCGTGGCTGGAGGATGCCACCGGCATAGCGGGGGCCCGCATCCGGGGTGTCCACCTGCGCCTGCCCGGCCACGGGGACACAGGGCCCACCCTAGAGATATTCCAGTATGACCCCGACCGCTTCACCCCCGACCCCGCTCGGGTACCTGACCGCCCGGGGCTGGGCCACCTGGCATTCCTGGTTGAGGATGTCCGGGAGGCGCTGGCCCAGGTGATGGCCGCCGGCGGGGGTGCTGTGGGCAAGACGGTAAGCGCCGAAATCTCAGGCGCGGGCCGCATCACCTTCGTCTACGCCACCGATCCTGAAGGCAACATCATCGAGCTTCAGCAGTGGACGCCGCTAGCGCACAGCCGTGCATGATCGGGGCTCGGCCTGCCCAAGGCGCTCCCAACGGCTGCCCGCACGTTTCACACTCGACTCCAGGAGACAGTCATGACTGTCGCTGACTCTCATCCGACCCGGCCATCGAGCTCCGCTCCCTCCGGGGGAGAGCTCGTCATCCTGCCAGAATCCCAGATCAGCTACCGGGGCACCCCCCTCTTCCTGGGTCGCACCCATGATCGGGATGTCATCGTTGCCCCGGCCCCTGCCCCCACCGAGGACCTGAGTGGTGCCCACCCCCTGCCTCTGTCAGGCAGCGAGCGGGTCGGCGACAGGCTGATCTACCCGGCCAGCTACGACAACATGCTCGCCTGGGAGACGCGCCTGGCCCCGGAGCCACGCCTTGCCGCCCTCAACCGCACGGGGTTCGACCGGGGCTTCGGAGCCGGCAACCGCATGGTCATCTCCTGGAACGACATCCCCCGGCTGCGGGCCCGCACTACCCTGGCGGGCTGGGACGGCATATTCGCCGCCATGCGCCGTTGCTCCGCTCCCTTCTGGTTCATCCAGCAGTCCATCGTGCGGGAGCTCATACCAGAGGGCCTGGAGGCGGCTCACTACCCCGGCATAGGGCACACCGGCGGCTACGGGCCCCGAGAGTTCCTGCGCGCCGGCCTGTTTGCCTTCGCCGGCCTGGGCGGCTACACCCGCTACCGGCTTCCTATCGGCGCTGATGCCGACCACGCCATCGTCACCGGCTACGATGAGGAGTCGCTGGAGCGCTCGCTGGCCATGAACCGCCTCGCCCTGTCCGAGGCCCGCGATTACACCAAGTTCACCGTGGATACCAGTCACCTGTTCGGTCACCCCGTGGAGCTGACCGCTCGGGACCAGGCGCGGCTCCTGGATACCTTCCGGGGCCGGCGCTTCCGGGTGGCCAACATCCTCCCCGGCGGCAGAGAGCGGGTCTATGAGTTCGACGAAGGGGAGATCCTGCAGCTGGGCCGGCGGTACTGGCAGGCCTGCCGGGTGCACAAGGAGCTCTACGACCACATCGCCGCCGAGAGAGACGGTCGCCCCTTCGACTACGAGCTCTCGCTGGACGAAACCCCTCAGGCTACCCCACCCCGGGAGCTGCTCTTCTACCTGGTGGTCCTCTATGAGGTCATGGGGCTGGAGCCGGGCGCTGTGGCCTCGGCCGGGCCTAACCTCGGGTACAACAAGCGTGAGGACTTCCGCGGCGACCTGGGCTGGCTCTGGGAGCAGGTCAATGCCTGTGCCTCGATCCTGGCCCACTTCGGGGCCATGTTGGCGGTACACTCCGCGGACGGAGAGCGGGCCGACACCGGGAAGGGGCTGGGCTTCGATGCCACCTTGCTCGATGCCTCGGGTGGCCGGGCCGCGCTCAAAGTGGCCGATGTCTACCAGGAGATTCTCTGGCATACCCTGGAATCCTCACCGGACCCGGCGGAACGGGAGCTGTTCCGCGAGGCTTGGCGCCGTACCTACGCCGCCGTGGGCCACCTGGCGGAGGTATACCGCCGAGAACTGGCTCCCCTGCCACCCGACAAGGCTCAACGGGTCTTGGTGGACCCCATGTGGCAGGGCACGGTGGCCCAGACCTACGGCGCCGACGCCCTGCGGTTGACCCAGGGCGTCACCGGGTACGGGTTGCCGCTCTTCCGACTGGCCTCTGACCTCATGGGCGGGGCCGACCCCAACTGGCCCAGCGCTGAGTCCGAGCTGTTTCGGCGCTTCATGTTCCTGACCTACCGGGGCCTGCGCCCTGAGCTTTTCCGCGTGCTGTCCGAGGAGGGTTGGCAGCGCATCGCCGATGCCATCTGCCAGGCCACCATGGTCCGCGTCCGGGCGATGGGCTGGGAGGTACCGGCCCCATGACCACGAGCCTGGAAGGGAAGATAGCGCTGGTTACCGGTGGCGGCAGCGGCATCGGGCGGGCCGTGTGTCTGGAGCTGGGCCGGGCCGGGGCAGCGGTGGCCGCCGCCGATCTCTCGGCGGAGAGGGCTCAAGCTACGGTAAAGGAGCTGGAGGGCGCCGGCCACCAGGCCCAAGCTTACCGGGTCGACATCTCGCGCTCGGACCAGGTGCGAGCGGTCGTGTCCGGCATCTGCGAGCGCTGGGGCGGGGTGGATGTCCTGGTCAACGCCGCCGGGGTCTACCAGATCGGTGGCATCGAGGACATCACTGAGGAGGACTGGGACCGGGTACTCGCCATCAACCTCAAAGGCGCCTACCTGTTCTGCCGCGAGGTGGTGCCCATCATGCGCCGCCGCGGGGGTGGGGCCATAGTGAACGTGTCCTCCATCTCCGGCCGCACCAAGTCCGACCTGGCAGGCGTCAACTACGTGGCTTCCAAGGCCGGGCTGATCGGGCTCACCATGTGCCTGGCCAACCAGTTGGCCCGGGACGGCATCCGGGTCAACTGCGTGGCGCCGGGCACCATAGATACCCCCATGAACGCCTCCCTCACCCCCGAGGGCCGAGAGATCCTGACCCGGCGCGTTCCCCTGGGGCGACTGGGCCAGGCCGAGGAGGTCGCGGCGGCCATCGCCTTCCTGGCCTCACCCGCCGCTTCCTACATCACCGGCGAGACCCTCAACGTCAACGGCGGCGCCTTCATGGTGTAGGGGCGCTTTGCCGCTGCCCTAGGCGGAGCCTATACTTCATGACTGTGCCGCCTAGAGGGAGTTGTGCCATGAGAGAGGAATTTGGCGAAGCGTTAGCGAGCATGCAGCAGCAGGCTGAGGATTGGCTGCAGGAGGAGAACCTCCGCAAGCTTTCCGCGGCGAACACCGAAGAAGCGCGTGCTTTTGAGCAGATGTGGTCCGAGCTGGACGCCGGCGAGCGTTACCAGCTTATCAGCGCCTTAGCGGAGTTGGCGGAGGAGAACAGAGAGGTCTCCTTCGAGCCCCTCTTCGAGATCACGTTGGAGGACGACTCCGCCGAGGTGCGTGCCGTGGCTGTGGCCGGGCTGGGGGAGGTGTGTGATTCTCGCCTGGCCGAGAAGATGCTTCGTCTGCTGAGGACTGACCCCGATGCCGCAGTGCGAGCCGAGGCGGCCACCGCTCTGGGTACCTTCCTGGCCATTGCTGAGCCCGGAGAGGACTCGGCCGGGCTAAGGCAGCAGATCGAAGATGACCTGTTGGAGACCATCAATACCGACTCCGAAGACGTCCTGGTGCGCCGGCGGGCCCTGGAGTCCTATGGGTATGCCGAGGACCCCTACGCGGATGAGGTCCTCATGGACGCCTACGACAGCGACGAGGACGAGATAGTGGCCAGCGCCGTCTTCGCCATGGGTCGCCGGTTGGATGAAAGCTTTCTGCCCATCATCCACCGAGAGCTGGACAACGAGGTGGACGATATCCGCTTGGCGGCCATCTGGGCTGCTGCCGAGATCGGCAGCGGGGCGAGTGTGCCCTACTTGCTGCGGATCATCGGCGAGGATCCCAGTGATGACGTGCGCACTGCCGCCGTGTACGCCCTGGCTGAGATCGAGGCGCCCGAGGCGGCGCGCATCCTAGAGGAACTGCTGGATAGCGAGGACATAGCCATCCAGATGGCCGCCGACGATGCCCTCGAGCTGTGGCAGTCGCGCGATGAGATGAGCGACATGGTCATGTTCGACTATGGACCGCCAGGCGACGAGGGACACTCTGACAACGGCAGCGTGGGCCACTAGGTAGCCTGTCCCTGTGGGGGGCCTAGGCCCCCAGTCAGAGCAAGTTTTCACTCGCAGCGAGGGCTCTCCGTGACCAGTGGAGAGCCTTCGCTGGCGATTGGGTCCAAACGGGGGGTTCTGGGCCGTTCTCAAGCGCCGGCTTGTGCCGGAATTCTCGCGGGTTTCGAAAGGTACCGATGCTCGAGCTACTGCTGCGCGTACTCGTCAACAACATCCTCCCCGCCTTTGTCGTCATAGGCGTGGGCTTCGTGCTGGATCGGGCCCTCAAGCCCCACATCCCGACCATCTCGCGCCTGGCCCTCTATGCGCTGAGCCCGTGCCTGGGCTTCACCATGCTGGTCAACTCCGAGCTGGAGAGCTCCCAGCTTACCCTCGTGGCCGGGTTTGCGGTTGCCGCCGCCCTGGTAATGGTGGTGATCTCCCTGCTTACTGCCCGGGCGGCACGCCTGGATCGGGCCACCGGCTCCTCCTTCACCCTGGCCAGCACCATGGTCAACTCCGGCAACTTCGGCCTGTCGGTGATCCTCTTCGCATACGGGGAGGAAGGCCTGCAGTTGGCGGTGATCTACTTCGTCACCTCCGCTGTCCTGGCCAATACCATCGGCGCCTTCATCGCTTCCCGCAGCAATGGTTCCTGGCTCCAGTCACTGCGCGGGGTCCTGCGGTTGCCCCTGATCTACGCCACCCTGCTGGCCATCATCTTCCGCCTCATCGGTTACGTGCCGCCCCAGGTGATCATGCGGCCGCTGGAGACCATCGGGCAGGCGGCAGTGCCGGTTCTGCTTCTAATGCTCGGTATGCAGCTCTCGCGCAGCCAGGTGCAGGAGAACCTGGGCGTCTCGGCCCTGGCGACGGTATACAAGCTGGTCGTGATGTCGCTGGTGGCCTTTGGGTTGGCGGAGGTCTTCGGGCTAACCGGGCTGGCGCGGCAGGTGTGCATCGTCGAGTCCAGCACCCCCACGGCAGTGACGGCGGTGCTTCTGGCCACGGAATTCAAGTCCCGGCCGCAGATAGTGGCCAGCACCGTCATGCTCTCGACCCTGGGCGCCGCCCTGACCCTGACGGTGGTGATCGCGCTGCTCGCGTGACCGTGGGGAACTGGAGAGGCCCTCACCCCCAGCCCCTCTCCCACGTGTGGGAGAGGGGGACCGGCATTTGGCTCCGCCAAATGCCGTGGGTGAGGGCCCCCTAGACCAAACAGGGCACCGCCGAGGCGGTGCCCTGTTGCTGATTGCGCTCTGCTGCGCTTAGGCCTGGCGCATGAAGTACTGCGCCGGCACGCAGTTGGCCGGCGTGCCCACGGAAGCCTCACTCTGGACGTGCCGCTCTGGAGTGCTCTCGGGGACGTTGAAGAAGTAGTTCTTCACCACCACGAGGCCCTGCTCCAGCGGCGTGCCACCGACAGTGCCGATGGTCCAGAGGTTGGCCACGTTGATCCGGAAGATCTCCTTGGCCAGCTCGATCCGCTCCGCCTCGTCAATGGTCACGGTAGCCTGATCGAACAGCTCCTGGACTCGGCGCAGGTCGCCGGTAGGCTCGATACCCTCGGTCCCACCGGTCTGGTACCAGATGCCCGAGAGCGGAGCGATACGGCTGGACGAACCGTACGGCATCACCCACCACGGGTAGATGAGCACCGTGCCGTTGCCGCCGGTGTTCCACACCGCCACCTGCTGCTCGCCGGCTGCCAGGCGGGTGTAGTGCAGCGACCGCTCCTCCACCGTGACCACGCACTTGATCCCCACCGCGTTCCAGTGATTGCTAGCCAGCTGGGCCGTGTCGGGCCAGGGGCCGAACTGGTCCACGGCGGTGATGATGAAGTCGATGGGCTGGCCATCCGGCCCAAGCCGGTAGCCATCCCCATCGCGTTTGTCGAACCCCAGCTCGTCCAGCATCTGGTTGGCCGTGTCCGGGTCGAACTCTGTCCAGGGCGTCTCTATCCCTTCCTCGTAGTACTTGGACCACGGCAGCGGAGCCATCTGCCGAGGCTCGCCAAAGCCCAGGAAGGCTGAGTTCCAGATCTCATCGCGGTCTATGGCGATGGAAAGCGCCTGGCGGAATTCCAGCGTGCGCAGGATGTCGCCGATGACCTTCTGGTGGTCGGTGGCGCCCTCTTGCAGGCCGGCGTTCTGGTTGAACATCAGGCCCGCGTCCGTGCCGCCGTCGCCTGGCCACTCCAGGAGGTGGTAGTTGCCCTGTTCCTGGCCCTCCACGAGGAGCGGGTAGTTGAGCAGGTTGACGTGGCGCTCCTGGCAGTCCAGCTCACCGGCGATGGCTGCAAAGTTGAGGACCTCAGGGTTCGAGACGATCTCGAACTGGATGCGGTCAATGTAAGGCAGCTGGTTGCCCGCGGGGTCAACCCGATGGTAGTACGGGTTACGCTCGGCGACGAGAGTGGTCTCGTCGGGCTCAGTGATGAACTGCCAGGCGGTCACCACCGGCCGCTCGCGGTTCTGGGTGGGGTTGTTGCGGTCATTGAAGAGCTGGAACCACTGCTCGAAGCCCCGCTCTTGGGCCAGCGCCTCCAGCTCGGCCCGATCCACGAAGTCGATGTGGAACTGCTCCAGGTAGTGCCCGGGAACGCCCAGGAGGTAGTTGCTGGCGATGTACTCCAGGAACGTCCCGTAAGGGTCCTCGAAGCTGAAGCGAACGGTGTAATCGTCTATCTTCTCGACGGTGCCGTAGGGTCGGCCCACACCGGTGCGCATCCACGAGGGCTTGGTGGGGGTGAGCTCCTCGTTGTTGAGGACGTGGTCATACCACCACATGACCGCGTCGGCCGTGAAGGGATAGCCGTCGGACCACTTGAGGCCCTCGCGCAGGTACAGGGTGTACTGCCGACCGTCCTCACTGACATCCCAGCCCTTAGCGATAGAGGGAACCAGGTTGCCCTCTATGTCGAAGAAGACCAAGACGTCTGGGTTGAGTCGCCCGTGAAGCAGGGTATCGCCGGCGTTGAGGGCAGCGCGGTGCCAGGTCCCACCGTACTCACCGATCTCGTCCACCACTTCCTGCACCAGGGGCTCCACCGGCAAGCGCTCGTCCACCGGGGGCAGTTCGCCGGCTGCTACCTTCTCGGCCAGCATGGGAGCTTCGTTGTAGCGGCTGGGCTTAGCGGGAGCGGTGGTCGCGGCCGGAGCGGCCGTGGTAGCGGTTGGCTCGGCAGCAGGGGCCGTGGTAGCGGCCGGGGGAGTGGTGGGCTCGGCCGGGGCGGTAGTCGCCGCCGGGGCGGGTTGGCCACCCGCACAGGCAGCCACGGCTGCTGAGGATGCAGCCAGGGCGCTAATAGACAGGAACCTACGGCGGCTCAACCTTCCAGACATTGTAGTCCTCCCGAAGCTACATACTTCGAGGAGACCTGGGTCTCCTCGGCGAACACCATCAGGGGGATACTGCCGTCGCACGTCCGGGCAACATCGCCTCATACTGGACTTAAGAGATAGTTTACCGGCCTGCTCGTCCTCAGTCAACCGGACGATTGGCGGGGCGCAAACGATAGGGCTTCTTGTGACCCGGCGTGTGGGTCTACCTGCGATGCTCGCTGGTATCGGCTGTGGTCGGGAGGGGCAGAGCCGGGCACTGCCTGGGCAGTGCCCGGCTCTGGGGCTGAGCGGTGAACTAGGCCTGGCGCATGAAG
>JBMNTK010000090.1:0-14346 GCA_050945695.1 Anaerolineae bacterium
GGGCGTATCCACCAGCACCGTGGGCGCTCCCCAGATCAGGGCCTCCGGGTCGAAACGTGCGTAGAGGATGGCTTCGTCTGGGGCCCTCTCGTAGGTGCCGGCATACCAGGCAGCCCCGATCTGGCCCCCGGGCAGCACCGAGGCAGTGGCGCAGTGACACATGGGCCAGCGCGAACTGCACCGGAATGCGTCCCGCGTGGCTACCAGTCTTAGAACGGGTCGTGTCATTGAGTCACTTCCTTAGACGGTGGCGCATTCTAGAATGCGGTCCAGCACCGGTCAAGGGCCTATGACTGCACCGGCCCTACGGAGGTAGACCGACCTTGGCCACCGCCAGCATCGAAAACCTGCGGGCACTAGTGGACGAAGTCATGTTCGTGGACGACGTCGTGCCCCTGGCGCAGCCCGCCGGTGGGGTCCTCTTCCGCGGTCGCCTCCTCCACAGTCCCGGGGCGGCCCTAGACACGCTAGAAGGGCCGCTGCGCTCCCTCGGCTTCCTGCCTACCCTCCAGCGCCAGGGCGGGACCGACGTCCTGGCCCTGGTTCCGCACGTCGCTCGACCGCACCGCACCCGCCCCTGGCTGGCCCTATCCCTGCTCTTGGCCACCCTGGCCAGCGTGCTCCTGGTGGGTGGCCTGATGACCGAGTCCGACCTGGACGGCGTCCTCGGGAACCCCCTAAGTGGCCTGCCCTTTGCCGTCTCCCTGCTGGCGATCCTCGGGGCACACGAGATGGCCCACTACCTCGTTGCCCGCCACTATGGGGTGCAGGTCTCCCTTCCCTACTTCATCCCCATGCCCATCGGGCCTCTGGGAACCATGGGCGCCTTCATCAACATGCGCTCTGCCCCGCGCAACCGCAGCCATCTGCTGCGGATAGGCTTGGCCGGCCCCCTGAGCGGGCTGGTCGTGGCCCTGGCCGTCGTCATCTACGGGCTTAGCATCTCCACCGTTGGCCCGGTGCCCGACGGTCTTGCCTACCTGCAGGAGGGCAACTCCGCCCTCTACCTGCTCCTCAAACGCCTGGTGTTGGGACAGTGGCTGCCCGCCAATGGGATAGACGTTGACCTGCATCCCGTGGCTTTCGCCGGCTGGGCCGGCCTCTTGGTCACCGGGCTCAACCTGATTCCTGCTGCCCAGCTCGACGGGGGCCACGTGTCCTATGCCCTCTTCGGGCGGTGGGCCCAGATCATCACCTTCGTGCTGGCCGGGGCACTTTTCCTGGTGGGGACGGCGTGGCCGGGATGGTACGCCTGGGCCCTCCTGATCCTTCTGCTGGGCTCACGCCGGCAAGTGGTTCTCGATGACATCTCGTCCCTGACTTGGCGCGAGCGGGGGCTGGCGGTGCTGGGCATCACCCTGGCCGCCCTGCTTTTCGTCCCCGTCCCGCTTGCTGTGGTGCAGCCCTGATCCCTCAGGGCCGCATATCTTGCCGGGCTCTCCCGGCTAGGAGGCGAATTCGATGGAGCTGTTCGATGTGAACTGCTTCCTGGGCCGTTGGCCCACCGAGGCCAGTGCGACGCCGGATGTGGCGTCGCTGCGACGCGAGCTGGACCGGCTCGGCGTGCAAGGCGCCTTGGTCCGACACACCTGGGGATGGTGGCACGACCCACTGCAGGCTCTCGAAGGGCACCCCGAGCTCCGGCCCTGCCTTGCTGCCACCCCTCTCTCTGAAGACATGGCCGGCCTCGATCGCTTCCTGGCCGAGCTGGCCGCTGTGCGAGCGGGTGCGGTCTGCCTCTACCCTCGCGCTCAGGAGTTCAGCCTCAGCCGCTGGTGTGCCGCCGACCTGCTCGATGCCCTGGAGGCCGCATCCGTGCCGGTGATCCTGGAGCTGCAGGAAACCTCCTGGGACAAGATCCACGAGGTCCTGACTGAGTGGCCAGGGCTGCCGGTGATTGTGACCCGCGCCGGTTACCGGCTGCTACGCTACGCAATGCCTCTCCTGCGTGCCCACGAGAACCTACACTTCGACATCGCCTATCTGGCCGACAACCTGGCCATTGAGCACATCACCGAGAAGGTGGGCGCCGAGCGGCTGCTCTTCGGCACCGGCACTCCCAGGGTTGACGGGTCCGGGGCGCTCTCCCGGCTCATGTACAGCACCATCACCGACCAGCAGAGAGAACAGATCGCTTCCGGGAATGCCATGCGGCTCCTGGCCGGCATCCGCCTTCCCCAGTCTGCGTGAGGAGGCCCACGTGACCAGCTACGCTATCGCTGAGGCCGTCCGCCAAGGCCTCTCACTCCAAGACCTGTGTCCCATCGTGGACCTGCACGTCCACGCCGGGCCCCATTACAACTTCGCCATCCTAGGGCATGATGCCGACAGCATGGTCCGGATGATGGACCGCGTCGGCATCCAGGCACTGGTGGTAGCTCCCCATTTATCCATCGGCCCCGCCGGGACTGATGGCAACGACCTGGCGCTTTCGCTGACCCGAGCCTACCCCGGACGCCTGCTCGGCTACGCCGTCCCCTATCCCCATGAGCCGGAGACCGCCCGGGACGAACTCAACCGTGCCTTCGACGCCGGCCTGGTCGCCATCAAGCTCCATCCGAGCATGCACCACTACCGCGCGGTGGACCCCGGGTACCGAGTGGCGTGGGAGGTGGCTCAGGAACGCAACTCCTTCATCCTCACTCACACCTGGCACGGCGATAGGTATTGCACCCCCGCCATGCTCACCGAGCTCGCCCAGGAGTACCCGACCGTGCCGGTGATCATCGGGCACAGCGGGGGCACGCCCGAAGGCTTCCCGGAGTTCATCGCCCTGGCCAAGTCCTACCCGAACTTCTACCTGGACACCACCGGCTCCAACGTGACCGGTCCCTGGGTAAAGCGCATGGTGCAGGAGGTGGGGGCAGATAGGGTGGTCTATGGTAGCGATATCCCGTTCATAGACCCCCGGTACGGCCTGGGGAAGGTCACCCTGTCAGGCCTCGACGATGACCAACTGCGCCAGGTGATTCGGGACAACGGCCGCCGACTTCTGGCCCGCGCCGGCGTCCAGCTCTGACGTAGAAGCAACGAAGGAGGAGAGTGGAGTGCCTCGCCCAATAGTACTCATCTACGAACCCATCCATGCCGAGGGCATGAAGGTCCTGAGCCAGGTGGCTGAGCCCCGAATGGCCAGCAGCACCGACCGGGACACGATCCTCCGGGAGTGCACTGACGTAGAGGGCATCATCATCCGCGCTCAGGGATCCGTCGGACCGGAGATCATGGACGCCGCACCCCGCCTGAAGGTGATCGGGCGGCATGGGGTTGGCGTGGACAACGTGGATATCCCTGCGGCCACGGAGCGCGGCATCTGGGTGGTGAACACCCCAGACGCGGTCACCCAGCCGGTGGCCGAGCACGTGGTTGGCATGATGCTGGCCCTCATACGGCGCTTCCGCGAGTCTGATCGCGCCGTGCGCACCGGTCACTGGTCCTTCCGCGAAGAGCTGTGCGGCTTCGAGCTGCCGGGCAAGACCCTAGGTGTGGTAGGGATGGGCCGGATCGGCTACCGGACCGCTCAGATCTGCCGGCTGGGCTTTGGCATGGAGATCGTCTACTGTGACGTCACTCCGTCCCTGCGAGCGGAGACCGAGCTTGGGGCGAAGCGCATGGACCTCATACCGCTCCTGGAGGCGAGTGACGTCGTCACCCTACACACGCCCTACCTGCCGGAGACCCACTGCCTGATCAACGAGCAGACGCTCCGCCACATGAAGCCGACCGCCTACCTCATCAATGCCTCCCGGGGGAAGGTGGTGGAGCAAGCGGCGTTGGTGCGCGCCCTGAAGGAAGGTTGGATCGCCGGTGCCGGGCTGGATGTCTTCGAGCAAGAGCCTACACCGCTGGATAACCCCTTGCTCCAGCTGGATAACATCCTGCTCACCCCCCATGCGGCCACTGCCACCCAGGAGGCGCTCATCGGGATGTCGCTAGTGGCGCAGGATATCGTAGCTGTGTTGCAGGGCCACGAGCCCCGTCACTGCGTGAACCGTCCCCCACATCCCCGCAGCTAGCACAACGAGAAGGGGGCGCCCAAGCGCCCCCTTTACTGCCTCCTCTGCCGGTTCCTACGCTCAGTAGTTGGCCAGGTATCGTTCGATCTCCCAGGAGGAGACCCGCGTCCGGTAGTCGTCCCACTCCTGGCGCTTAGCCTCTACCAGCCGGCCGAACGTATGGCTGCCCAGGGCCTCCTCGATGAGCGGATCGGCCTCCGCAGCGGTGATAGCCTCCTCGAGGGAACCAGGCAGCGTCTGTACGTCCCGCTGCGCCAGAACGGCCTTGTCCAGGTGATAGATGTCCTCCTCGATGGGCGCCGGCGGGTTCATTCCCTTTTCGACACCGTCCAGCCCGGCAGCCAGGGCCACCGCGAAGGCTAGGTAGGGGTTGCATGCCGGGTCAGGGCACCGCAGCTCCACCCGGGTGGCCTGTGGGTTGTTCGCGGAGACCCGCGGCACACGGATGAGGGCGGAGCGGTTCACCCGGCCCCAGGAGACGTACACCGGGGCCTCGTAGCCGGGCACCAGTCGCTTGTAGCTGTTGACCAGCGGGGCGATCACCAGGCACATGGCCCGCGCGTGGGCGAGCTGCCCGGCGATGTAGGAGAGGGCGATGTCCGACAGCCCATACTCAGACTTCTCGTCGCTGAAGGCGTTCGTGCCGTCGCTGAGGCGCGTGAGGCTCTGATGGGTGTGCATCCCAGAGCCGGCGATACCATAGATCGGCTTGGGCATGAATGTGGCGTGCAGGCCGTTCTTCTTAGCCACCGACTTCAGCGCGTACTTGAAGGTCACGGCGTTGTCGGCCGACTTGAGGGCTCCAGCGTACCGGAAGTCGATCTCATGCTGGCCGATGCCGACCTCGTGATGGCTGGCCTCCACCTCGATGCCAAACTGCTGCAGGGCATTGACCATGTCCTTGCGAACGTGGACCGCTTGGTCAGTGCTCAGGTCGAAGTACCCGCCTCGATCGTGAGGCTCCAGCACCACGTGTCCGTGGGGGTCAAGGGGGAACAGGAAGAACTCGAGTTCGGGGCCGGTGTTGAAGATGTAGCCTTTGGCCTCCGCCTTGGCCAGCATCCGCTTCAGGATCCCGCGCGGATCGCCCTTGAACGGTTCGCCATTGGGGGCGTAGACGTCGCAGATGATCCGGGCAGTCTTGGTTCCCTCGAGCTGTGACCAAGGCACGGGGCTAAAGGTAGTCGGGTCCGGCACCAGGTACATGTCGCTCTCAGCGATGCGAGCAAACCCTTCGATCGAGGACCCGTCGAACCACACCCCGTTGGTCAGGGCTCCCTCCAGCCTGCTCACGGGGATGGTGACCGCTTTGACGATTCCCATGAGGTCGGTGAACTGAAGGTGGACGAAGTCCGTCTCACTCTGTGCAGCCTGCTCCAGTACCTGGCGCTTAGCATCATCGAGACCTGCGTCCATGTTGCCCTCCTACGTGAGTGTGGATTCCGACTTTCCGACTGCAAAGGAAGAGGGAGGCCCGTCGGCTGTCTCAGCCGCGGCCTCCCTCGTTGAGTGGCCCGTCCAATCTGCAACTCTACAGCGCGAGAGAATAGCACGACGCTAGCCGGCGCGCAAATACCGCTAGCCGGCAGTCAATGGCGCTAAACTCACCAGCAGCTTCTTGATTCCCTGGCCCTCGAAGGCGACCGAGACTTCGGCGTCGTCCTTGACGCGCTTGTACTCCACTACGACTCCCCGGCCGAACTTGGGGTGCTTCACGACGTCTCCGGGATGGTACTCCGGCACTGCCGCGCTGGGCTGGCTCTGAGCCTCCGGCGCTCGGCTGGGCCGGGACGGAGCGGCACTCGCGGCAGTGGGCGCAGGCGCGCCGGCTACCGCTGTCGCCGGGATCTCCTTCAGGAAGCGCGAAGGCATGCTGGCGTCGGCCTGGCCATACATACGGCTCGAGGCAGCGTGCGTAAGGTAGAGACGCTGCATCGCCCGGGTCATGCCGACGTAGCACAAGCGCCGCTCCTCTTCGAGCTCATCGGGCTCTTCCAGTGCTCGGCTGTGCGGTAGGACCCCTTCCTGCATGCCCACGATGAACACCACCGGGAACTCGAGCCCCTTGGCCGCGTGGAGGGTCATCAGCACAGGAGCCTCCACCTGCTCATCCAGCTCGTCCACGTCCGCCACCAGGGCCACTTCGTCCAGGAAGCGGGCTAGTTCGTCTGTGCCCGGGCCGAAATGCTCCTCAGCCGCCCCCCGCAGCTCGCCCACGTTCTCGAAGCGCTCCTCTGCCTCCGGGCCCGAGCTCCGCAGGTACTTGCCATACTCGAAGTGCAGCAGTACCGCGTCAATCATCTCCGCCACCGTGGCCCTCTCACCGAGAGCGATCAGGGAGTCCCAGGTCTCCAGGAACTCCAGAAGCGCCCGCCGAGCCCGTCCGGTGAGGCTCGACTCCTGGCCCTGCTCGTCTTCCCTTAGGTAGACCAGGGTGTCATACGGCCCCATGCCCAACCTGGTTCCCAGGTCCCGGAAGTGCCCCAGGCTCACCCCGCCCAGCCCCCGTGGGGGCACGTTGATCACCCGCTCGAAGGCGACCCAGTCATTACGGGCGGAGATCAGGCGCAGGTAGGCCAGCACGTCCTTGACTTCCCGACGCTGATAGAAGCGCGTGCCCCCGACCAAGCGGTAGGGCATCCGGTGGCGCATGAACGCCTCTTCCAAGGCACGGGACTGCGCGTTCATCCGGTACATCACCGCGAAGTCCGCCAGGTGGAAGCCTTCGGTGGCCACGAGGCGCTCGATCTCCGAGACCACGTACTCCGCTTCCTCGTCTGGCCCGGGGGCCCGGTAGACGGTGATGGGATCGCCCCTACCTTTGGCAGCTACCAAGTCCTTGTGGACCCGCTGCAGGTTGCGCGAGATGACGGCCTTGGCCGCATCGAGGATGGTCTGGCTCGAGCGGTAGTTGCGCTCCAGAAGGAGCGTCTTCACCCCAGGGAAGTCCTCCCGCACCCGGGCCAGGTTGCGGTAGTCGGCGCCCCGCCAACCATAGATGGACTGGTCCTCGTCGCCAACCAGGAACAGGTCGGTTCCCTCATCGCACAGCAACCGAACCAGGCGGTACTGAGGCAGGTTGGTGTCCTGGAACTCGTCCACCAGGATGTGGCGGTACCGGCGTCGGTACCGCGCCAGGACCTGGGGCTCGTTCTCCAGACCCCACACCGTCGCCAAGAGCAGGTCATCGAAGTCGAGGGCCTGGTTGGCCTCCAGAGAGCGCTGATAAACCTCGTATACTCGGGCTACCACCTCGTGCCAGTAAGTGGGCGGCTGATAGTCAGCCGGCCCGATCATGTCGTTCTTAGCGCGCGATATGGCCGCCAACACCGCTGACGGCCGGTAGCGCTTGTCGTCCACATCCAGGTCCTTGAGCACCCGCTTGATGAGGGCGACCTGATCATCCCGGTCGTAGATGGTGAAGTTGCGGTCCAGCCCGAAGTGCTCTGCCTCTCGACGCAGAATGCGAGCACACACGGCGTGGAAGGTGCCCAGGGTGATGTCCGCGGCATCCGACCCCAGCAGCCGGTCCAGCCGGGCACGCATCTCTCGGGCCGCCTTGTTGGTGAAGGTGACTGCCAGGATCGAGCGGGGGTCAGCACTATGCTGTTGGATGAGGCAGGCGATCCGCTGCGTGAGCACGCGCGTCTTGCCACTGCCCGGGCCAGCCAAGACCAGAGTCGTGCCCAGTGGGCAGGCCACCGCTGCCAGCTGCTGTTCGTTCAGTCCTTCTAGGGCTTTCGACCCCTGCACTTGCTCTCCCATAGTGGTACCACGCGATCTCCGAAGCCAGGACTACTCAGCGTAGCACCGGCAGAGGGCTCTGGGCAAAGGGCTGGGCTCCTCTCCCCCCGCTTGCCCAGGAGGTTCTCTGTTGGTACAATTGGATGATAGACGCCCCCATCGTCTAGAGGCCAAGGACACCGCCCTTTCAAGGCGGCGACACCGATTCGAATTCGGTTGGGGGCACACCTTTAAGCGAGTCGCCAGCGGGCGAACCAACGAGCCCCGGCATCCACTAAGGACGCCGGGGCTTCTTTCTTTGCCCACCCCCCAGTGATCTTAACGCCTTTCTTACGGTTCCTTCACGCTACCTTTACAGCTTCACCAGCCGTTTGGTGGGATAGTTGCAGTGTCAGGTATGGAGGCAGGCATGGTAGCTGATCGTAAGTCCAAGCCCGAGGTTCACCATCATCTCAGCCTGACACCCCTGCCCCTGGTGACCTCATTGGTCGAGATCCTGGACCGACTTCCGCCGCAAGATCGAGTTCTGCTGTCTCTCTTCTACTTGGAAGGCTTGAGCACCGCCGAGATCGCCTCGGTCTTGGGCACGCCGGAGACCCGCGTCACCCAGCTCCGGACTAGCGCCGAGGGCTGGATCCGAGACGCACTGGCGCCAGGTTCCCGAGGCACTGCCATGGGAGTGCACTGATGGCCAAGCAGCCTCGCAACGCGCCTGTCCACTGCCTTCCCGAGCAGGAACTACTGCGGCTCGCCCGTCGCGGGCAGCGCCAGGTCCCAGCCGGAACCACCCCGGACCCGAAAACCAGTTCGCGGCCGGAGAAACAAGGCTGGGAAGACGTCGAAGCCATCCTGGGGCTGAACCTACAGCCCAAGACCCCCTGAGCCATCGGCCCAGGGAGAGACACTCCGCAGCGCCCGAGGGTCTGCCTAAGCCGGGCAGACCCTCCTCCATCTGCCATCCGGCCGCCCAACCCGAGGACACACCGCCACCGGGGCTTGAGGTGTGCACTCGCCTCGGCGCGGCACGAGCCCCCCTCCCCAGTGCCAGCAGCCCGATCCCACCACTTGCTGGCCGGAACTAACGCTCTTTTAACAGGATCCAGAGACATTACTAATGGATTACTGGCTGTATACCAGCTAGTATGCTATAGGCACTGAGCTCTGCCGGTGTCGGTCGGACGAGGCAAGCAACGACGTCAGCTGATTGTCAGCAGGCTGCCTGCAAAGGGCCTAGGTGGTTATCTGCATGCCAGCGGTCACACCCAGACCCACTGATCCCAACCCCGGCCAGCCCCGATGGAACGTCCGGGCCTGTAGAGCCTGGCGTGCCTGCCGGGGGCTGGTGCTTGCTGGCGCCCTCCTCCTCACCTCCGGCTGCAGCGGGCTTCCCCGAGCCCTCTCCCCCGGCGGCCACGTGGCCGCCCGCATCGCCAACCTATGGTGGTTCATGTTCTCGATCGGGGCCATCGTGTTCGTGGCGGTGGTGGCCTACCTGCTGGCGGCCCTGTTCAGGCCACGCCCCGACGTCGCCGAGGAGCCAGGGGTAGGCACGAGGCTGCTGCCCTGGGGCGGTGCCATCATCCCCGGAGTCATAGTACTGGCCCTCATGACCTACACCGTCTACACCCTGAGCGTCACCGTGGAGCCTGTGGATCCGGTGGAGCTCACCGTGGAGGTGTCCGGTCATCAGTGGTGGTGGGAGGTGCAGTACCCGGGACTGGGCTTTGCCACCGCCAACGAGATCCATGTGCCCATAGGTCGGCCCGTGCGGGTGCTGCTGCATGGCGGCGATGTCATCCACTCCTTCTGGGTGCCCGAACTGGCCGGCAAGACAGACATGACCCCCGGAGAACAGACTCAGACCTGGCTCCAGGCGGACACCGAGGGCGAGTTCCGCGGAATGTGCGCCGAGTTCTGTGGCCTACAGCATGCCAAGATGCAGTTCCTGGTGATCTCGCACCCCGAGGACGAGTACGTGACCTGGCTGGAGCGCCAGGCCCAACCGGCGCGTCCGCCGGCCACCGAGAGCACGCGGCGGGGCCTGGAGGTCTTCCTGGGCTCGGCCTGCCCCTACTGCCATACCGTCCGTGGCACCAACGCCAGCGGGACGGTCGGCCCTGACCTCACCCACGTGGCCAGTAGGCGCGAACTGGCTGCCGGCACCCTGGACAACACCCTGGGCAACTTGGCCGGCTGGACGGTCAACTCCCAGAGCATCAAGCCTGGGAACCTCATGCCGCCGATGCCCATGCCACCAGAGGATCTGCTCGCCCTGCTCAACTACCTGCAGACGCTGCGGTGACCCGTCTGCCATAGCCGCCGACTGGGAGACTCTCATGAACCGAGCCGTGAACTACCAGGAGCTGATGCGAGTCTGGCGCAACCCAACCGGACTGGCCTCGCTCACCCTGGTCAACCACAAGGCGATCGGGCTCCGCTTCATAGCCACGGCTTTCGTCTTCTTTGGGCTGGGCATCATCCTCGCCCTTCTGATGCTACTCCAGCTCTCCCGGCCAGGCCTGAACATCCTGCCCCCTTACACCTACAACCAGTTCTTCACCATGCACGGCACCACCCAGATGTTCCTCTTCGCCGTGCCTGTCATGGAGGGCCTTGCCATCTACCTGGTACCACTCATGATCGGTGCCCGTGATGCCGCCTTCCCGCGATTGAACGCATTCGGCTACTGGGTCTACCTGATCGCCGGCATCACCCTCTACGTGAGCCTGTTCATGGGGCGCGCCCCCGACGCCGGCTGGTTCAACTACGTGCCTCTCTCTGGGCCCGAGTACTCACCCAACGTCAACATAGACTTCTACACTGCTGCCATTTCCTTCCTAGAGGTCTCCGCCCTGGTGGCAGCCGTGGAGTTCATCGTGACCATCCTCAAGCTCCGGGCACCGGGGATGTCCATCAACCGGATGCCCCTCTTCGTGTGGGCCACCCTGGTCATCTCGTTCATGACCATCTTCGCCTTCCCTCCCCTGGTCATGGGCTCCGTGATCCTCCAGCTGGACCGGATGGTGGGCACGCACTTCTTCAACGTAGCGGCCGGGGGCAATCCGCTCCTCTGGCAGCACCTCTTCTGGTGGTTCGGTCACCCCGAGGTCTACATCATCGCCATCCCCGCCTTCGGAATCATCTCCATGGTGATACCGGTCTTTGCCCGCCGGCACATCATCGGCTATCTGCCCGTCGCTCTGGCCCTGATGACCATCGGGCTCGTCAGCTTCGGCCTGTGGGTTCACCACATGTTCACCACTAGCGTCTCCTTCCTGGGGATGAGCCTCTTCTCCGCCGCCAGCATGGCCATCGCCATCCCTAGCGGGGTACAGGTCTTCGCCTGGGTGGGAACCCTCTACGAGAGCCGACGGTTGCTGTGGCGCACCCCGCTCCTGTTCGCGGCCGGGTTCGTGGTGCTGTTCCTGATGGGCGGGATCACCGGCGTCATGGTGGCATCCGTACCCTTCGACTGGCAGGTACAGGACAGCCACTTCGTCACCGCTCACTTCCACTACGTCCTCATCGGCGGGGCGGTCTTCCCCCTGTTCGCAGGGCTCTACTACTGGTTCCCCAAGCTAACCGGCCGAATGCTGAGCGAGAGGCTGGGGCGACTTAGCTTCGGGCTGATGTTCATCGGATTCAACGTCGCCTTCCTCACCATGCACTACACCGGGTTCATGGGAATGCCCCGCAGGGTCGCGACCTACATGTTCGGCCGGGGTTGGGAGACACCCATGCTCATCACCACCATCGGCGCCTTCGTCCTCGCAGCCGGCGTCGCGGTGACCTTCGTGGCCATGTTGCGGGCTCTCAGAGGGCCGGCGACGGCTCCGGCCGACCCCTGGAACGGAGGTACCCTGGAGTGGGCTACATCATCACCGCCGCCGCCCTACAACTTCGACCTGATACGGCACGTCACCGATCGCACACCGCTATGGCAACGGGAGGACCAGCCGGCCACGGAGGTGGTCTTCTACCACCTTCGCGATGACTCTCGGGAGACGCTGGGTACGTCAATCCTCGACGCCGTGCCCCAGCAGAGGGTGATTCTGGCGACGAACTCCATCTGGCCGCTGATCTTGGCCCTGGCCGTGGGCGTGACCTTCATAGGTTCCATCATCAGCCTGGCCCTGGTGCCGGTCGGGGCTTTCCTGAGCTTCATTGCCATCGTAGGGTGGAACTGGCCCTCGGGAGGAAGAAGCTAGTATGGCGTCCGAGCCGCGAGTCATCCCCGTAGACCTACCTGCCAACCTCAACGATAGCCGCGCTCCCCTCTGGTGGGGCATGTGGGGCCTGATCCTCATCGAGGCGACCGTGTTTGCCTCCCTGATCGTGAGCTACTTCTACCTCCGGCACGCGGCCCCGGAATGGCCCCTGGGCGGCATCGAGGCCCCCGACCCCTTCCTAGCTACCATCAACACCGCCATCCTCCTGTTCAGCAGCGTGCCGGTGGCCTGGGCGGACCGGGGCATACGCAAGGGCCTGCGCACGCGCCTGATCATCGGCTGGTCCATCGCGGTCGTACTGGCGATGGCGTTCCTGGTCATCAAGGTCGTGGAGATGAGCGGACTGGACTTCCGCTGGGACACGAATGCCTACGGCTCCATCTTCTGGACAACCATCGGCTTCCACACCGCTCACGTCCTCGCCCTGCTGCTCAAGACGCTGGTGGTGCTCTACTTCGCCATCCGCGGCCACTTCACCGAGTACCACAACGTGGGCGTTCAGATCAACGGGCTCTACTGGCACTTCGTGGTGGTTGCGTGGATCCCCATCTACTTGACCCTCTACATCTCCCCACGAGTGCTGTGATGGCGGAGGGACCGTGTCGGACAGCGAGTTGACTACCCAGAAGGGCCGACGCGACCCGGCGCTGTGGTTCGGCACCACCGGCTCGGCGGTCGCGTGGGCCGTTCACCTCGCCATCACCTATCCGTTGGTGGAGGTCTCGTGCGCCAGCGGGGGCAGGCTGTTTCTCTACGCCGCCAGCGTGGTGCTGGGACTGGTGATCGTGGCCTCATGGTGGGTGTCTTGGCAGCGTTGGCGCCGCATGACCCCAGAGGAGAGGGGCAGCCTGGTCAACTCCATGGAGGGCACCCGGGAAGGGTTCATGGCTTACGTCGGGCTGTTGGCGGGAGGGCTCTTCATGCTGGGGATCATCCTGGCCACGCTACCGATGCTGTTCATCGACCCGTGCGCGCGGTTCTTGCTGATGACCGGCGCGGGTCACTAGGGGCAAGTCCGTCATGAACGTGCTGAACGTGTCGGGACATCAGCGGGAACTGACCCGCTGGGCTGTGCTGTTCGCACTGGCAGCACTCATCATGGCGTGCAACACCGGGCCGGGCCAGCCCGTCCGGCCGGTACCGGATGGTCGCCCGGAGCGCGGACCCGAGGCCTTCCGTGTGGTGGGGTGCGTCTCCTGCCACACCATACCGGGCGTGCCCCTCGCCCATGCCACCGTTGGGCCTCCGCTCGATCACTTCGCCGACCGAACCTACATCGCGGGCAGTCTCCTGAACACCACCGACAACCTCCTCTACTGGATCCTCACTCCCCAGGCGGTCGAGCCCGGCACGGCCATGCCCAACATGGGCATGACTGAGCAACAGGCACGCGACATGGTCGCCTACCTCTACACCCTCACCCGGTAATAACGCCCGAGGCACCGCCGCTGCACGGACTGCCCTATCTAGGGAGGTGGAATGAGTCCACCACGCAATATCTTCCGTTCAGTGGCAGGCTGGGCACCAGAAGCGGGCCCAGGGCAGACGCCACTCACCCGGCGGGCTTTCCTGCGGGCAGTGGCGGCCATGGCCGCTGCCAGCCTGGTCCCTGGGGTTGCCGGCTGCGGTCCCCTGCGTCAGCGCCCGCCGGTACAGGCAGAGCCCACACCCATGCCCTTGGAGGCCCAGTACCCAGAGGTCCCTGTCGCGCCTTCCACCCCACCCAGTCCCGACCGACTGGTCTTCTTCACCCCGGAAGAGGCAGCCACGGTGGAAGCTCTCACGGCGCGCATCCTTCCGGGGACGCCGGACGACCCCGGCGCCCGCGAGGCAGGGGTGGTAACCTACATTGACCACCTCCTCTCCCACGAGAACGGATTCCCAGAGAAGACCTACCTGTCGCCACCGTTCGCGGAGATCTACCCATTGCCGCCGGGCGCCCAGGCGCCATCCGATGACGTAGTCTGGGTGGCGGCCGACCAGGTGCAACGCTACGGGTACCAGTCGCGGCTCACCAACCGCGATGTCTACCGGATCGGCCTACCGGCGGTGAACGCATATGCCGAGGAGGTGTACGGTGCCCCGTTCGCCAGCCTGTCCGAAGAGCAGCAGGACGCAGTCATCGAGGACATGGTCAACGGCGACGCCACCGGCTTCGAGCCCATCTCATCGCTGGCCTTCTTCCATACCCTGCGCAAGCACACCAGCGAAGGCATGTTCAGCGACCCGGCGTACGGGGGCAACCGTGGCTTCGCCGGCTGGCGCCTCATCGGGTTCCCGGGGGCCCAGCGCTACTACCTGCCGGAGGAAGTGACTACCGAGGGCACGACCCGAGCATTCCAGGGTCTCCACGACCT
>JBMNTK010000091.1:0-14331 GCA_050945695.1 Anaerolineae bacterium
CTTCCCTCTCAGGGAAGGGGACGGGGGTTAGGTCATATCCAGTCACCGACTTCCAGCATGGCTGCCCTAGTTCGCCAAACTCTCAGGGAAGGGGACGGGGGTTAGGTCATATCCAGCCCGCCGTAGGGCGGGCTTTGCCCGGGGAAATCGCGATCGGGGTTTCCTCTGGATAGTTGGGGGTTCAGCCCCCGGCATTGCCCCCGCCCCCACACCGACGTTCCAGAACTCCCGGCTCCAGGGGAACGTGGAGTTGGGCGAACCCTTCCCCCGGGGGTGGGATTGCTAGATTCGCAAACACGGTCTATACATCATGGTATCATTTTCCAACCAGCACCGAAGCTCCCGAGGAGGTTTCGCCATGTAGTCTGGCCTCGATGCGCCTCGCTCGATACTGTCCCGCACGTGCAGTGCCTTATCCGCGCATTCCTGTCGCCGTTGCAGAATTCGACTTCCTCAGAGGAGAGGAAAATGCTTAGCAGAGGCATGAACAGACGTGCTTTCCTTCGGTACACCGGTGTGGTAGCGTCCATGGCGGCCGCAACCGCCTGCGGGGCAGCCCCCACGACTGCCCCCGAGCCGGTCAGTGAGGCCACTCAGCCTCCGGCTGCCGAGGCTACGACTGCCCCGGCAGCTCAAGCTACGACCGCCCCAGCCGAGGCCCCCTCGAAGTACTCCGAGGCCCCGATGCTGGCTGAGAAGGTGGCAGCGGGACAGCTTCCCCCCGTGGAAGAGCGGCTTCCCAAGAACCCCATGGTCATTGAGGCCTATCACGAGCCCGGCCAGTACAGTGACCGGTTCCGCCGCGCCCTCCAGAACCCTGGCTACATCAGCAGCCGTCTTGGTGCTGAGCCCCTGGTGACCTGGGGCCCCGATGCCCAGACCATCATCCCCAACCTGGCCTACAAGTGGGAAGTCAACGAGGACGGTACCGAGTACACCTTCTACCTGCGTGAGGGCACCAAGTGGTCAGACGGTGAGCCCTTCACCGCCGACGACATCATGTTCTGGTACGAAGACTGCCTGCTGAACGAGGAGCTCACCCCCACCTTCCCCGGATGGATGGCTCCTGCCGGTGAGCCCGGTGTGGTGGAAAAGGTTGACGACTACACCGTCAAGTTCAAGTTCAGCGTGCCCCACGGCATCCTGCTCATCAACCTGGCTTTCAACGGCAACAGCATCGTGGATCACTGCAAGCACTACCTGCAGCAGTTCCATCCCAAGTATGCTGACGCCGATGAGCTGGCGGCTAAGGTCAAGGACGGTGGTTTCGAGGCCTGGTATCAGCTGTTCGGCACCCGTCGGGACCCCGCCAACAACCCGGATCTTCCCACGCTGCGTCCTTGGAAGATCACTAGCGACACCTACACCACCACCGCCACGGCAGATCGCAACCCCTACTACTGGAAGGTGGACACCGAGGGCAAGCAGCTGCCTTACTTCGACCAGGTCTTCTGGCACATCGTGGGCACGGTGGACATGATCCCGCTCAAGATCGTGTCCGGTGAAGTGGACATGCAGTGCATGCGGGTGGGCTTCAACAACTACACCCTGCTCATGGAGAACCGCGAAGCTGGTGACTACGAGGTCTATCGCTGGATCCGCGGCGAGTCGGGTACGGCGGCCTTCCTGAACCAGGCCCGCACCCAGGATGACGAGATGCGGGAACTGCTCCGGAATCGCCAGTTCGCCATCGCCCTGTCCAAGGCCATCAACCGGGACGAGATCAACCAGCTCTTCTACTCTGGGCTGGCCAACCCGCCCATTGACCTCTACCCCGAGTCGGTCAAGAACGACCCCGAGATCCAGGACCTGTTCGAGTTCGACCTGGAAGAGGCCAACGTCATCCTGGACGAGCTCGGACTCACCGAGCGCAACGATGAAGGCATCCGGATGCTGCCCAGCGGCCGGCCGCTGACGATCACCTCCATCGTCACCAACGCCTATCCCATCCACCCGGACGTGGGCGAGATCATCGGCGAGTTCTGGAAAGAAGTGGGCATCAAGCACGACCTGCAGGTTACGGCCAGCGAGCTCATGCAGTCGCGCCGCGAGGAAGGCGATTACGACTGCAACTTCTACGAGGTGGACTACACGGCCGGCAACCTGCACTGGCTTTGCTACCCGCGTGCCTACTTCCCCATCCAGAGCGACTGCTACTGGGCGCCTCTGTGGGGCTGGCACTACGAGACCAAGGGCCGTAATGGCGAGGAAGCCATCGGCGATGGCAAGAAGCTCCAGGAGCTCTGGGAGGAGGTCATCAGCACGGTGGATGCGGATGCGAGGAAGGAGCTGGAGGACGAGGCCTTCCGCGTCTGCGCCTACAACCTGTGGCCCATCACCGTCACCGGTGGCACACCGGAGCCGTGCGTGGTGAAGAACGGGGTCCGGAACGTGCCGGAGTATTCTGTGCTGGCCTGGTCCACGTTCTCGCCCAAGCACACCAACCCCGAGGCCTACTACCGTCAGTCGTAACCCGACTGTACTGCAAGATCCGGAGCCTGCCCCCGGGGGCAGGCTCCTTTTGTATACCAATCTACTCGTTTGGCCTTGACGGCCCCAGTAAGAGTGTTGTATATGGGCCGCGCGGAAGCTGCTACAAGATTGTCAGTGGGAGGTTTAGCAATGTCAGGGCAGTCAACGCGTGTTGGTCGGCGATCGTTTCTCCGGAAGGCAGCGGTGGGGGCAGGCGCGGCAGCAGCAGCGGCCATGTCCACCACTGCAGCGGCGGAGACCTCTCGCCAGATGGCCATCCCCGAGACCTGGGATCAGGAAGTGGACGTGGTAGTGGCGGGCGCCGGGCACGGCGGCCTGTGCGCGGCCATATCGGCGGCGCAGGAAGGAGCCAGCGTCCTACTCCTTGAGATCAGCTCCAAGACGGGGGGCGGCTCGGCATGGTCCGGTGGCATCATCCACGCCATGGGCCTGCAGGACTGGGAGGAGTACCTGGCTCACACCGAAGGTCTACACGACCCGGAGCTGGGACGCCTGTATGTTGAGACCTTCCGGAATGAGTTCATCCCCTGGCTGGAAGAGATCGGCGCCTACTTCGAGGGGCCGGGCGAGGGGGTAGCCTTCTCGGCTGATTACTTCATGGGCAAGGGAGAGAAAGGCCAGCTCCGGCACCGGCTGTACTTCGACAGCCTGGAGGAGGCCTTGGCCGGCTTCGGCGGCACCCTGATGACCCGGATGCGCGCCGTCAAGCTGTTCACCAATGAGGAAGGCGCCGTGGTTGGTCTGCGGGCGGTGAACGTGGACACCGGGGAGTTCATGAACATCGGCGCCCGGGCCGTGATCCTGGCCACCGGCAACTTCATGGCCAACAAGGAGATGCTCAACCGGTACGTTGGCCCCTTCGCCCATCGGGCCAAGCTGATGGGGGTACCCTACAACACCGGCGAGGGCATCATGATGGCTGAGGAGGCCGGCGCCATCCTCAGCGGCAGCATGAGCACCTGGTCGGGCACCCTGGTAGCTCTGACGCCCGGCGATCCGCTCTGCGCCAACGCGGAGGAGTACGAGCGCGTCCTGGCGGAGACCCCGCCCGAGGAACTGGGCGCCGCCCTCTCGGTGGGTAGGATCTCCCCGCCCAGCTGGTTGCCTCTGGACGCTGGCTTCTTCGCCGGACAGGTGCGTGGCCTGTTGGTCAACAAGGAAGGCAAGCGGTTCATTGATGAGGGCAGCCCGCTGGAGAGCAAGTACGTACGGCTGCAGCAAGCCGTTCTGAGGCAGACCGAGGGCATGGCCTATCAGATTGGCGACCAAGCAATCTTCGACGCGACCCTGGGTTCCGCCGAGGCCATTGAAGCCATCGAGGCCGCGGGCGGCACGGTGCTCGTCGCCGATACCCTGGAGGAGCTCGCCGACATGCTGGCGGAGCGTGGTGTGCGCCGGGGCGCCTTCCTGCGCACCATCCAGGAGTACAACCAGGCCATCGCCGATGAGACCACGATGGATCTGGACGTGCCTCGCACCACCGGCTTCTTCCCCATCGAGAACCCGCCCTTCTACGCCATCGCCGTGACTGCCCAGATCTACATGACGTTCGGCGGTGTCGCCATCAACGAGAACGTCCAGGCCCTCGACCGGCAGAAGAACCCGATTCCGGGTCTGTATGCCGTCCCGCCGACCGGCGGTGGCGTGTTCGACGTGCTCTACGGTGGTGGTATCGGCATTGCCGGCACCTTCGGCTATCTGGCCGGCAAGGCCGCAGCGAGCGCCATGGCAGAAGGTGAGGGGGAGTAGCGAGCGCTTGCCGGCAGCCAATCGGCTGCTATCTGCTGTTTCCAGGTAGCTTCCGCAATAGCCGCCGCCAGACCGCCTGGCGGCGGTTTCTCTTGGCCAATACCGGCCGGCTCTATCGCCTGGTTGACTAAGGCCAGCCAAGTCCACACAATCCATCCGGCCCTGTCTGGCCTTGCTCAACCGAGGGCCGACCACCGAGGAACTCACTGTCCTAAGGAGAGCCGCATGGCGAAGACATATCGCGCGGGCATCATCGGCTGCGGGCGGATCGCTCCGGCACACGTGAACGGCTATCGGTCCACCGATCGCTATGACCTGGTCGCAGTGGCGGACATCAAGCCGGAAGTAGGCAAAGCCCTGTGCCAGAAGTTCGATATTCCTTCCTTCTATGAGAGCTACGCCGAGATGTTGGAGAAGGAGAACCTGGACGTGGTCTCCGTGGCCACCTGGGCAGGCACCCATGCTGAGATCACGATCGCGGCGGCCAAGGCCGGCGTACAGGGCATCCTCTGCGAGAAGCCCATGGCTCCGTCCCTAGGCGAGGCGGCGGCCATGCTGGAGGCGTGCCGGGCCAATGGGGTGAAGCTGGCTATCGGCCATCAGCACCGGTTTGACGCCTCCTGGAACCGGGCCAAGGAGCTCATTGCTCAGGGCGCTATCGGACAGCCAGTCCTGGCGATGACCAAGGTGACCGATGGGCTGCTCAACAACGGGACCCACTTCATTGACGGTATCCGATACATCCTCGGAGATCCGGAGCCGCAGTGGGCGATGGGCCAGGTGGAGCGCAAGACCGACCGCTACGAGCGGGGCGAGCCCATCGAGGACCGCCTGGTGGGCGTGGTAGCCTTCGACGGTGGGGTACAGGCGCTGGTGGAAGTGGATGTGCCGCCGGTGGAGGGAGCCGCCCCCTGGCCATATACCTTCATCGGCACGGAAGGGCGCATCCACACCGACCGTGACGGTCTCACCCTGATCAACGCCAGCGGCAAGCAGCAGACGACACCGGCGGCCGAGGCATCCTCGCACGTGCTACAGGCCCAGGAGTTCCTGCGCTGGCTCGATGGCGACATTGATGACTACCGCGGCTCGGGCGATACAGCTTACATAACCGTGGCGGTGATGATGGCCTTCTACGAGTCGGTGCGCCAGCGTGGCGTGGTCACCTTCCCGCTGACGGTCAAGGAGTCGCCCCTCAAGCTGATGCTGGAGTCTGGTCAGCTGCCGGTAGAGATCCCGGGCAAGTACGACATCCGCGCCTAGACATCGCTCGAAGTAGGGAAAGCTTCATGTGAGGGCGGCCGCGCTGCCCTCACCCCCAACCCCCTCTCCCATGGAATGGGCGAGGGGCGGTCCTAGTTGGCGATGCCAAATGGCGGACTTCCCTGATCGGGAAGGGAGGCTAGGCTCCCCTCTCCCACTCGTGGGAGAGGGGTTGGGGGTGAGGGCTCTCCGGTGGGGGCCCCAAGCTCCCTCAACCTCCACACGGAAGGGCCGCGCACAGCACAGGTCACAGTCGAAGAACAGCCCAGGCCGGTTGATGCAGACCAGCGTGGTCACTATAATGCCCGTCGGATGTGTTAGTCTCGTGTGTAGTGAGAGGAGGGAACGATGTTGGAGCATGGATTGTCGCGTAGAGCTTTCCTTCGCTTCTCCGGTCTGGCCGCAACCGCCGCCGTGGCAGCCGCCTGTGCCCCCGCCGCCACCACCACTCCGGTGCCCGGCGCTACCGAAGTGCTGACCCCCACCGCCCCGGCCGGTGAGACACCCGCCGCCACCCTTGAGCCCGGCGTCACCCCCACTCCGGTGGAGATGCGCTTCTCGGAAGCGCCCATGCTGGCCCAGCAGGTCGAAGCCGGCACGCTTCCGCCAGTCGAGGAGAGGCTGCCCGTGGACCCGATGGTCATCACTGCCATCCAGGAGCCGGGGCAGTACTCGGGGACATGGCGCCGCGCGGAGACCAACCCCGGACACGTGGCCGCTCGCCTGGGAGCGGAGCCGCTAGTCACCTGGGACCGTGATGCCCAGACCATCATCCCCAACCTGGCCACACGGTGGGAGGTCAATGAGGACGGGACCGAGTACACCTTCTACCTGCGCCAAGGGGTGCGCTGGTCGGACGGCGAGCCTTTCAACGCCGATGACATCATGTTCTGGTACCAAGACGTGCTCCTCAACGAGGAGCTGACGCCGGCCTTTCCCGCCTGGATGATGTCTGGCGGCGATAGAGGGGTGGTCGAGAAGGTGGACGACTACACCGTCCGCTTCATCTTTACCGAGCCGGCGGGGTTGGCGCTGGACAACCTAGCCTTCAGCGGCAACTCCATCATCAACTACCCTCGCCACTACCTCGAACGCTTCCACATCAACTACGCCGACGAGGCAGAACTGAACCAGATGATAGAGGAGCGCGGCTTCGAGGAGTGGTTCCAGCTCTTCGGCGCCGAGGTCAACCCCTCCCAGAACCCGGATCTGCCCACCCTTCGACCCTGGAAACTGGTCACCCGCAACTGGACGACGACGGCCACTGCCGAGCGCAACCCCTACTACTGGAAGGTAGACACCGAGGGCAAGCAGCTACCGTACTTCGACCAGGTTTTCTGGAACATCGTCTCCAGCGTAGATCTCATCCCGTTGCGCATCGTCTCCGGGGAAGTGGACATGCAGGCCATGTACATCGGCTTCCCCAACTACACCCTGCTCATGGAGAACCGCGAGGCCGGCGACTACAACGTCTTCCTGTGGGACCCGGGCCTGAGCGGCAGTACCATGTTCGTCAACCAGACCCGGACACCTGCAGACGAGGTGCGCGACCTTCTGCGCCAGCGTGACTTCAGGGTGGCCCTTTCCAAGGCCATGAACCGGGATGAGTTCAACGAGCTGTTCTACTTTGGCCTGGCCCAGAACGTGCTCACCCTCTATCCCCAGGCTCTGGCAGAGGACCCTGAGGTCCAGGATCTGTTTGCCTATGACGTGGAAGAGGCCAACCGCCTGCTGGACTCCGTGGGGCTGGACCAGCGGGATGGCGAAGGCATGCGCATGCTCCCATCGGGCCAACAGCTCACGCTGCGGCTCTTCGGCCATGCCGCCTACCCCATCCACCGGGACGTGGCCGAGGTGGAGGCCCAGTTCCTGAACGAGGTAGGTCTACGGACGACCATCGAGTTCGTGGCCGGCGAGCTGTGGACGCCGCGCCTTCAGACCAGCGACTATGACATCCTCTGCTACGACGCAGACTACGCCCCCGGCAACCTGTTCTGGCTGGCCTATCCACGGTCCATCTTCCCGGTGGACCTGAGCACCTACTGGGCGTCCTTGTGGGGCTGGTACTATGCGACCAACGGCCAGAATGGCGAACAGCACGAGGGCGAGGCGGCAGGACTGGTGGATCTGTGGGAGCAGGTCAAGATCACTGTGGACCGGGCGGAGCGCCAGCAGCTGGTAGACGAGGGCTTCCGCGTCCAGGTGGCCAACCTGTGGACGATCCCCATCTTTGGCGGGGACATCTCCCCGTGCGTGGTGAAGAACGGTTTCCGCAACGTCCCGGAGGTGGGCTCGCTGGCCTACCCGGTGTACTCCCCCAAGATCTACAACCCGGAGCACTTCTACATGCAGGCCTAGGCCCTGACCGCCTCGGCCACATAGCGGATGGCAGAGGACTCGCGCCTGAAGCGCGAGTCCTTTGTCGTCTGTTGGCGGACAGTTGGTTCACCGCAGAGAACGCAGAGACCGCTGTGAGGTCCTGAACTTAAGTACCGATTTCCGCTAACGGCCTTGACCTCTGTCGCTGGATGAGCCTAGGATGGCGGCGTTCCACACCACAGGCTCATACGTGCCCCCCCGGAGCGCGGGTCGGGCACAGCTGCGCCGTACGGAGGAATGATGGATATCAGACGCATGAACCGACGCCAGTTCATCACGTACGCCGGTCTCGCGGCTTCGGCGGTAGCTGCCACCGCCTGCGGGGCGACTCCGGCTCCAGCCCAGCCGGCAGGCGCCACCGAAGCGGCGCCCACCACCGCCCCCGCGGCCGAGGCGACCACGGCCCCTGCGGCCCCAGCGGCAACAGCCTCCCGGTACAAGGAAGCCCCTATGCTGGCAGAGATGGTGGCTGCAGGTCAGCTGCCTCCAGTCGAGGAGCGGCTGCCCAAGGACCCGATGGTGATTGAGCCGCTGAACGAGGTGGGCAAGTACGGTGGCCGCTGGCGCCGGGCCAACACCACCCCCGGGGCGATATCTGCCCGCGTCGGGGCCGAGCCCCTGGTGTTCTACGGCCGGGACTGGGTGACGGTAGAGCCCAACCTGGCGTCGAGGTGGGAGGTGAACGACGAGGGCACCGAGTACACCTTCTACCTTCGGGAAGGGGTGCGCTGGAGCGATGGGGCGCCCTTCACCGCCGATGACATCATGTTCTGGTGGGAAGACGTCACCCTGAACGAGGAGATCACCCCCGCCTTCCCCACTTGGCTCAAGCCCGGCGGTGAGCCGGCGGTGGTGGAGAAGCTCGACGACTACACCATCAAGTTCACCTTCGCCGTGCCCTACGGTATCTTCCTGGACCAGATGTGCTTCCGGGGCAACAACATCACCTTCTACCCCAAGCACTATCTGCAGAAGTTCCACGCCAAGTACGCTGATGCCGATGAACTGGCCCAGCTGACCAAGGAGCGCGGCTTCGACGAGTGGTTCCAGCTCTTTGCGGCCGAGGTAGACCTCACCCGTAACCCCGACCTGCCCACCGTCCGCCCCTGGCAGATCACCAGCAAGGACTGGACGATCAGCGCCACCGGCCGCCGCAACCCCTACTACTGGAAGGTGGACACCGAGGGGAACCAGCTCCCTTACATTGACGAGGTCATGTGGTGGATCGTCAATGACGCCGAGCTCATCCCTCTCAAGGTCGTCTCGGGCGAGATTGACGAGCTCGAGTTCAAGACCGGGTTCGTGAACTACACCCTGTACATGGAGAACCGTGAGAAGGGCGATTATCAGGTGGGCATCTGGGACTACGGCGCCTCGGTCACGGCCATGCACATCAACCAGACCAAGCTGGGCAACGATGAGCAGCGCGATATCCTGCGCAACCGCGACTTCCGGCTGGCGCTGTCCAAGGCCTTCGACCGGGAAGACATGAACCAGCTGCTCTACCTGGGCCAGGCGGGGAACGCGCTCGACATGCTGCCCGAGTCGGTCAAGAGCGACCCCGAGATCCAGGATCTCATGAAGTACGATGTGGATGAGGCCAACCGGCTGCTGGATAGCATCGGGTTGGACAAGCGCGATGCTGATGGGTTCCGCCTGCTTCCCAGCGGTGAGCCTCTCACCCTGCTGTGCATCGGCACCACCGCCTACGCCACCCACCGCGACGCCTCCGAGCTGATCGGTGAGTTCTGGGCGGAGGTGGGGATCAGGCTCACCCAGGACTGGTTCGCCAGTGAGCTGTGGTCCGCGCGGCTGCAGGAGAGCACCCACGACGTGATCGCCTACGAAGTGGACTACACCGGCGGCAACCTGCACTGGCTCACCTACCCGCGCGCCTTCTTCCCCATCGTGATGGATACCTACTGGGCGCCGATGTGGGGCTGGTACTACGACACCGGCGGCCAGAACGGCGAGCCGCCTGAGGGCGATGCCGCCACCTTGGTGGAGCTCTGGAAGGAGTGCGAGGTAACGGTGGACGCGGCTGCGCGCAAGGAGCTGGAGGACGAGGCCTTCCGCATCTGCGCCTACAACCTCTGGCCGATCCTGACCCTGGGCAGCCGTCCGGAACCCTGCATCGTCAAGAACGGGTTCAAGAACGTCCCCGAATGGGGCACCCTGGCCTGGGCGGTCTATGGGCCCAAGCCGGCTAAGCCCGAGCAGTTCTTCTGGGACGTCTAGGCCGCCGCGCACACCGAGACTGGGGCCCCGGGTGACCGGGGCCCTACTGCATCCTTATCGCTCACATCAGGAGTGGATCCGTGGCTCAAAGCTGGTATCCGATGACCTATCGCACCGTGCCGGCGCTTCCGCCGGTGGCGCGCGCCAACCGTCTGCACGTACAGAACCAGGCCCTGGCCGACCAGGCACCGCGCCAGGAGCTGCTGGCCAAGCTGGCGGAGTGCGGCCGGGTGGCTGGGACGGAGCCGGAGGCGGCTCGTAGCATGTGGGAGGAGTGGACCCGGGCTAAGCGCGCCGCCGTGGCGGCTACGCTGGGGCAGACGCCGGCGCTACGGGTGAGCAGCGCCGACCTCCAGCTGCCGGTGCGCTCGGAGGTAGTGGGCAGCATCCGACGGTACTCCATGGCCCTGGCTGGAGAGGACGGTGTCCCCAGGCCGGAGTTCGAGGCCCTGGAGTTGGCGGGCGGGGCACTGGCCCGTCCGGAGGCGGCGATCCTGGTTCTGCCGGAGCTGGAGCTGACCGCCGGGGTGGGGCGCCGGGCATCGCTGGAGAAGTGGGCTCCTTTCCGGGAGGCCGGCGCGGCTGTGGTGCTGCCGGAACTGCCCGTCTTGCAGCGAGCGTACGCCGCCTCTTGCAAGGCCATGCTGGTGTCAGGCACGACCTTCCTGGCGCAGCTGCTGGCCGAGGCGGACGCCCTGGTGAACTGGCTGCACGAAGAGAAGGGCTATGCCACGGTGCTGGTGGCGGGCGAGGGTGGCGGCGCGCTCGCGGCCCTGCTGGCGGCGGTCCTGCTACCCAACGTTCAGGGTTGCATCGTGGCCGAGCCACCTGCCGACCCGCTCTGGCCCCTGCAGACGATGCTGGTGTTGCCGGATGCCCGCACCACGATGGACGCCAGCGTGCTCGCCGCGCTCGTGCCTCCTCGGGGACTGCTTGCCCTCGATGGCGCCGGCGGCCTCATCCAGGAAGCGGCAGCACACGCCGCCACCCTCTTCCTGTTGGCTGGGGAAGCTAGTGCCGTGGACGTAGTGGCCGCTCCCGCCCGTACCGACGGGCCGGCTGTGGAGGCCTGGATACGGGCCGTCGCCGACGTGCCCGCCGAGGCCACCAAGCGAGCGGCCGTGCTTGGGCCCCAGACGCAGTTCGCTGCCGTCACCAAGGCGCTGGCCGCGCCCTCGCTGCGAGAGCGCTACCTCACCATCATCGGCAAGATGCCTCAGCCCAGCCCCCTACATGCTTGGACAGAGCCGATCGAGAACCCGGACTGGCACATGGAGCGGGTCTTCTTCCACAGCGAGCCGGACGTGGTCGTTCCCGCTGTGTTCGTCAAGCCGGCCGGCGCGCAGGGCAAGCTGCCGGTGGTGCTGGCTCTGCCCGGCTCGAGTTCCACCAGCATAGACGTAGCCCTGCCCTGGGGGGTGCCCCTCCTGCAGCGGGGGATGGCCATCTTTGCCGTGGATGCCAAGGCCAGCCGCCATGCCAAGCGGGCCGCGGCCTACACCCCCGAGACAGTGGAGCGGGGAGGCACGGCGCTGGGCGAGATGGCCTATGACCTGATCCGCGCCCTGGATTACCTGGAGACCAGGGATGACGTGGACATGGAGCGTATCGGCGCCTTCGGCATCTCTCAGGGAGGAACCTGGACGTGGATGCTGGCCGCGGCCGACGACCGGGTGAAGGTGTCGGCGCCGGTGGTGGGTGTGGGCAGCTACCGGACGATCATCTCCTGCATTCGGGATGAGACGATTGACTCCTCCTTCGGCAGCTGCCTGGACAGCCACAGCCTCTACTACTACCCGCCCGGACTGCTGCAGGTGGGGGACCAGGCCGATTTCCTCGCCCTGATCGCGCCTCGCCCTCTGCTGGTCTTGGGGATGTCGCGGGACAACTGCTTCCCCAAGTCCGGCGTGATCGAGACGAGCGAGGCGCTCAAGCAAGTGTATGCGGAGATGGGAGCGGCGGACCGGTTCGATTACTACATCGGCGAAGGGCCGCACAGCTACCCGACGGAGCTGCAGGAGCGCGTCTGGGACTGGATGGAGCGCTGGCTCTAGACCCAGCCGACCGTGAGCCCCCGGGGCCAGAGTCTACCCCGGCCCCGGGGGCACTCGCTGCCCCTACTTAGGCAGGGGCACAGCGTAGCCGTAGACGGCGCGGTGGAAGACGTCCCAGAAGCTCTCGCCCCTCCACCGGACGGTGAAGGCGTCCACCCGCTCTCCGCCCGGTCGCATCTCCACCGGCCCCGGTTCCCGGCGTTCGATCTCCAACACCACAGGAGACTCCGGCTTGAGGGGCGAGAACTGATCGGCCCGGGCGACTGCCTGTTGGATGCGATCACGGATGAGGTTGCGGGCATCCACGGGCGCCAGGTGTATGGCCGACTGCTCCGAGAGGCCCTGCTTCACCGGTGCCGTCACCATCCCCGGCACCCAAGCCTGGGCCTCAATGCAGGCATGCTCGTCTCCTGAGGTGAACACCCACGGAATGCCCAGCTCGCCGGCGAGATAGGCCACGAGCTCCATCTCCCCCACCTCGCGTCCGTTGACCCGGTAGGCCTTGATGGCCGGGCTCATGGTGTGAGCAAGGCAGGCGTTGGGGGTATCGCTCATGGCGTGCATCCCCACTTGCACCAGGATGTCGAAGCGGGGAGAAAGACCAAGGAGCAGGTACGGGCGCGGCACCCCGCGCGCGACCTTGACGCCGGGGATCAGCAGTTCCGGCAAGATCGTGCGGCCGGCACCGTGGCAGTCGTTGATGAGCACCTCCTCCACCCCGGCGGCAAACAGCCCCTCGGCGGCAGCGTTGACCTCACCCGTGAGCAGGCGCTGCATCTCGGAGCGCTCATAGACGCCCTTGGCCTCATTGGCATAGGGGGCGTGGCGCGGATCCCAGGCGTCTACTCCGGCTACCCCCTCCAAGTCTGTCATCACGTATGCTCGTCTGACCGATGGCATGTGCTTCCCCCCCCATACGTAGTGCCGTCCGCCGGTACCCCGGGCCCCCGGGGCAATAGTGCTTGATGCCTCCATACCGGCCGCGTATAATAACCCTGTAGCTCGTGTATCGGAAGCGCTCCATCGGCTCGTGCCAGTGCATGTACCTACTTCAGCATCGTCGTAGGAGGAGAAATGTCCGTCAAGAAGTTGGACCGACGCACGTTCCTGATGGTATCGGCCGCCACGACTGCCGCAGCGGGTCTGGCTGCTTGCGGCGGCACCCCTGCCCCGGCTGCGCCCACCCAAGCTCCGGAGGCCACCACTCCGCCGGCCGAAGCTACGGCGCCCGCTGCTACCACCGCTCCGGCTAGCCCGGCTGCCAGCCGCTTCAAGGAAGCGCCCATGCTGGCCGAGATGGTAGCCGCCGGCCAGCTCCCGCCGGTGGAAGAGCGGCTGCCCGCCAACCCGGTTGTGGTCCAGATGCCCGGGTCCACGATCGGGCAGCACGGAGGTGTGTGGACACGGGCGGACGTAGGCCCGGCTGCCATCTCTTCCCGGGCTGGCGCTGAGGGCTTCCTCCACTACGGACCCTTGGGCCAGGGGCTCGAGCCCAACGTTGCCGAGCGCTACGAGATCAACGAGGACGGCACCGAGTACACCTTCTACCTGCGCGAGGGCATGCGCTGGTCAGACGGGGCCCCGTTCACCGCGGATGATGTGCTGTTCTGGTATGAGGACGTCCTGCTCAACGAGGAACTGACCCCGGCCTTCCCGGCCTGGCTCGCCCCCGGTGGCGTGAACGTGGTCGTGGAGAAGGTGGACGACTACACGGTCAAGTTCATCTTCGGCGTGCCCTACGGTATCTTCCTCGATCGGGTAGCCTTCTCCGGCGTGACCTGGGTCAACTACCCCAAGCACTACTTCCAGCAGTTCCATCCCAACTACGCCGATGCGGCCGAACTGGAGGCCAAGATCAAGGAGCGCGGCTTCGAGGCCTGGTACCAGCTCTTCGGTGCCCAGCTCGACTTCCAGCGCAACCCTGATCTGCCCACCATTCACCCCTGGAAGATCAACACCGCCGACTGGACCTCGACCGCTTCCGCCGACCGCAACCCTTACTACTTCAAGGTGGACGCCGAGGGCAATCAGTTGCCCTACATTGACCGGATCACCTACCTGATCGTCGAGTCGGCGGAGATGATCCCCATGCGGATCGTCACCGGCGAGGTCAACCATCAGGCCTGGAGCACCGGTATCTCCAACTACACGCTGT
>JBMNTK010000092.1:0-14300 GCA_050945695.1 Anaerolineae bacterium
CCGAGACCAAGCTGCTCACCAACGCCATCGAGCAGCGACACAGTCTGGACGGCCGGCGGCGGGTGAACCTCGACCCCGGCTACCTCACCCTAGCCAAGCTGGTGCTCGCCTCCACCAAGGACCACGCCCACCGCATCTACCTGGGCCAGGGCATCTACGGAGAGGTCACCCTGCACTACCAGCGTGGCCGCTTCCATCCGTGGCCCTGGACCTACCCGGACTACCAGTCAGAGGCTTACCAGGCCATCTTCCAGGAGCTGCGGGGCCGCCTGGCCACGGCCACCGGACGCGGACGGGGCTCTAGCCCCCGATGACCAGGACCGAGGCCGTCAGGTTGAGGTGAACCGGGCGCCCGTCCGCCAGAGCGGACTGCTCGCCCAAGGTGGCCAAGCCCAGCACCGGCGCGCTCCCCACCACCCGGCGAAGCTGCAGCGGCACCTCATTGGCCCGCTCCCCAAGGGTGAGCACGCGGCCTGCCCCCTGGGCCATCAGCGCGCCGCTTATGAGTTCCGGCTGCAGGCTGGCCCGCATCATGGCCTCCGACGCCGCTGCTCCCGCCGCCGAGATCAGGGACTCCGGAGTGGCCGCCAGAAGCCGCAGGGTGTCTCCCTCGTTGACGTCGGCCAGCAGGCCGATGCTGCCATCCGACGCTACCGTGGCCGGCTCCCGGATGAGCAGCCGCTTGGTCCTGGCGTCCTCGACGCCTAGGGGCTGCAGAGCGGCATGGCGGCGAATGCCGCCACCCCGAAGCTCGGCCGGGCTCACCCCCAGCCACTCGGAATAGACCTCAGCGGCCGGACGGCCGTCCAGTTCGCGAACCATGCGGCCGCTTACCCCGCCCGCTGTGGCAGCCTGGGCCGTCGGCCAGTAGCCGCCACTGAAGGCGCTTCCCGCCAGCATCGTGCCGTACAGCACGGCCACAGCCACGCTATTGGGCAGGACGTAGTTGCCGGCGAACACAGCCCAGCGCCCTTCCAGCTTCTCGTCGGCCACCGTGCACCCAAACAGCGGCACCCCGCGCCCCACCCTCGTTGTCACGCCCGCGAGGATGGACTCCTCGTGGCCGGGCGCCGAGAAGATCAGGACGGCACTGGGGGAACGACCAGGCCCCGAGGCCGAAGCCAGGGCAGCCTCGGCTGCCGCCTCGGCGGCGCGACGAGGATTGCCGGCCAGGTCGGCGTGGCCCACACCGGCCGCCACCTCGTCGCCAGCTATGGCCATGGCGGCCACCGCCCGGCCGCGACTGCCACCGCGCGCCACTCCTGCCCGGGTGGTGAGCCCGATCCCGGACGTCCCCCCGATCAGCGGCACGGGGCCGGTGAACACGCGGGCAGCCCCTACCAGGTCGGAGAGCTCATACCCTGAGGTGGACGCCAGCAACACCAGCCCAGGGTCGCCGGGAAGGGTAGCATAGGCGAGGCTGAGGGCCTTCCTGACCGCCTTCCTGGGGTCAGGGTCCTCGTCAACGCCCACCCCGACCGTGACCCGGTCCGCGCCGGTGACGCCCTTTCGTGTGGTATCGTCCATGGTGGCGTGCCTCCATGTGCGGTCGAGTGGGGGCATGATAGGGAGGCGGAGCCCGGCCGGTCAAGGCAGAGGCCAATCCGGCCGGAGTGTAGACGCTAGGGCGCTGCCCGTGGCACAATGGGGCCAATCCACAGACACACCCGCGCCCTGGCAGACTGCCGGGCGTGATATGCGCAATCACGGAGGCGTTCAGTGAGCTCGCAGACCAACCCCGCCCAGCCGGCCTGGGATGAGATACTGGCCCACTTCCAGGTAGGGACCGTGCGCTCCATGCGCCCGGGCGGGGGGACAGCCGCGCCCAAGGTACTGGTAGAGACTGACCGGGGCCGGTTCCTGGTCCGAGCTCGCCGGCCTCAGTCGTCGGAGGATGCGGTGGTGGCCTTCGACCACTCCGTCATCGGGGCGCTGGCCCAGGCAGGCCTCCCTACCGTCGCTCCGCTGCCCGCCTACCCGACGCCGAACCCCACCTACTCCACCGGGCCCACCTGGGTGGGGGACGGTCAAGTGGCCTATGAAGCGTTCCCCTTCGTCGAGGGGCTGGAGAGCTTCACGCCTGGCGACCGCGAGCAGATCGCCTCTGCTGCCCACCACCTCGCTCGCCTCCACCAGGTGACGGCAGACCTCCGCCCCGAGGGCAGCAAGCCCTGGGTGCGTGAGCACGAGATCGGCGCCATGTACGACACTCTGCGGGGCACTCTGGAGGACTGGCACGGGGAAGGGAGCGAGGTGGACGATGCCCGGACCATGCTCTCGGTCGCCGGGGAACTGCGGGAGACCCTGACCGCCAGCCTGGTGGCATCCCTGCCCCAGGTGATCATCCATGCCGACTACACGCCGGCTAACGTCATGTTCCGAGGTCCCGAGGTTGGCGGCATCTTCGACTTCGACTGGGTGTCTCGTCAGCCTCGGGTGCTGGACGTGGGGGAGGCCATGCAGTTCTTCGCCTTTCGCCGGCCCAGCCCCGTCAACCCCGACAGCATCTGGTCGCTGGTGCAGGCCTGGGAACCCGATCTCGATGGGGCGCGGACGTTTCTCCGCGCCTACCAGCAGGTGTGGCCGCTCTCGCCGGAGGAGGCCGCCGCCTTGCCCCTGTTCATGCGCGAGACCTGGCTAGGCGTCAGGATTCGAGCTATGCGAAAGGTGCAGCCGGAGGAACGCCTGCGGATCCTCACCGAGGGGGCCCTGAGGCCCCTGCGCTGGCTGGAGGGGGCGACGGCCGAGCTGCCCCGGCTGGTCGAGGAAACACGGCCGTGAGCGTGGCCGGCCGCCGCAGGGACTACACGGCTACCTTCGCCGCCTCGGTGAGCTCGCGGTCAGCCCCGTAGAGCGCATCCCAGTTGCGCGCCCACTCCAGGGCGGCGTAGGCCGCTTCCAAGTCGGTGTCCATGGTCTCCCGAACGATGGTGAGGGCAGGGAGCATGTTGGGGCTGACGCCCTTGAGTGGTCGGTACTGAGCGTGCACCCTGGGCCCCACCCCCGCCCGATTGTGGGGATCGGCCACGGCCGAATAGGCCACGCTCCTTCCCCATCGGCCGATTGTGAGCTGGAACCCGGCGGCGTCAGCCCGGCAGTGGGGCTCGAAGATAGGCGTCAGGCAGGGGACGAAGTCCGCGTGGCCGTCGCCCAGCAGGATGATGTCCTCGCGGATGCTGCCTAGTTCCCGCACCAGGGCGTGCCAACCGGCATGGAAATCGCCTCGGGTGTCCGGTGCGTAGAGGTGCATGTCGGCCAGGAAGAAGCCGTCCACGCCGTGGACGTTCATCAGGCGCTCGCAGTTCTCCGTTATCCAATCCCGGTGAGGCGCGAACCACGGGTTGAGCAGCGCCCAGCCACTCTCGACGAAGCCATCGCCGTCCCAGTCACGATCAGGGTAAGGAATGGGGCCGGCGTGCAGGCCAAACGCGCGGCTAGCCCGCCGAACCGTGTCCAGCACCTGAGACTCCGAGGCCGCCACCGGGTTCAGGTGCAGCACCACCTTGGCACCGAGCGCGTGGGCCGCTTCCGCCACCTCCCGTAGGGTGGCGCGGGCGGAGAGAGCCTCAGCCGGCTCCAGCCGCGGGTAGTCCCGCATGAACGGGCCGTCCCAACCGAGGAGATAGATCACGGCGTGGTTGAGGCTGCCGTGTTGGGCCAGCACCCTCAGCGCCTTCACCATGCCCGCAAAGTCCAGGTGAACCAGCCCGTTGAAGTCCATTCCACTGAGCTTGACCACGAGGTTGCAGGTGCGGGCCCAGGGCGGCACGTCCTGGCGGCGCTCAAACACGGTCACCCCGCGTACACGGGCCATCTCCCGGCCGTGCTCATCTAGCTCTGTCATGAGGGAGCGCGTCTGGCGCAGCCGCCAGCGGTTGCCGGTGAGCACACTGCCATACCGGGGCGCATACGCCTCCTCGTAGAGCATGAGCTCCGTATCGCCCTCGGGCCGCAGACGGGCGGAGACGGCCTTTCTGGCCACCGGGTCGGCCACGCAACGAGCCACGAAGCGCGGTGCCTCGACTGTCTCCGGCTGCAGCCACACTAGAGGCGTGGCCCAGGTGCTGGGGTACTCCAGGGGACGATGGCGAGCCCCGATGCGGATCCCGCCCTCTTCCGTGACACAGCGCAGCGAACCGCTGGGGAGGCCCTGCACCACCGTCTTCACCACCCGGACGCGTTCCGGGTGGTACACGGTAACCTGGGTGTCCAACCCATCCGAGCGAGGCTCCAACCGCACGCTGGCGCGGAAGTCGCGGGAGACGGCCCCGTTCCAGCCCTCACCGGCGCTGGTGGTTAGAGTGACACCATCGGCATCGGTCGCCGCGGTGAAGCCCACGAGCCGGTAGGAGGTGCGCTCAGTGTGGGCAATCCACAGCAGGGTGAACGGACCAAACCTTACCCTGCCCTCAGCCAGTTCCGCTAGCTGTAGCTCCAACTGATGCCTCCTAAACGCGTAGATGAAAACCCACCGCCCCGAATAGAAACCACTATGCAATCCATATAGCCTCTCTTGTTAGCCTGGTCAAGTAACGGCCATCGGTGCCGTTGCTCGTCCGGGACCGGCCCCCTATAATCCCGACCACTCGCGTGAGGCCAATGGCTTGATCCTTCTCTATCTTGCGCTGCTTGCTACAGCCCTGTCAGCGGCTGTCGCCCGGTTCCGCCGGTCGAGGGTCTCCACTGACCTAGGCGCCTGGCTGCTTCTTGGGCTGATGGCCCTGGGCTTCCACTGGCGCCTGGCCGTCGGGGACGCCTTCACCCCGGCCGGCGGGGGTGACCTGGCCTCCTTCCTCTACCCTTACTACGCCTTCGCCGCCCGCTCGCTCCATCAGGGACTAGTGCCGTTCTGGAACCCCTACGTGTTCTCCGGCATGCCCTTCGTGGGCGACGTGCAGAATGGGCTGCTCTACCCGGTCAACCTGGCGCTGTTCCTGCTGCGGCCAGAGGTGACCTACGCGGACATGCAAGGGCTGGGGATCCTCCACCTGTGGCTGGCGGGCGGGCTCACCTACACCTGCCTGCGCCACCTGCCCCGGCTGGCGGTTGGCGTGGGCCCTGCCCTGTTGGGCGGCACCGCCTTCATGTTCTCGGATCTCTTCGTGATGCACTTTGGCAACCTGAACATGATCGCGGTGGTCGCCTGGCTGCCCCTGGCCTTCCTGCTCTTCGCCCTCGCTTTGGAGCGGAGCTCACTGCCCTTCGCTGCCTGGTCCGGCGCGGTGCTGGGGATCTCGGCGCTGGCCGGTCACATCCAGCCCACCATCTACAACGGTCTCCTCCTGGCCCTCCTGGCCGGGTACGAGACCTGGGCCGCCTTCCGCCGCGGCAGCCCCCGGCAAGCGCTGCGCCCATTGGCCCTGCTGATGACTGCCGGCGTCATCGCGGTAGCGGTGTCGTCGCCGGCGACGCTGCCCTCGCTCGTCCTCAGCCGCCACACCCCTCGGGCCGAGTTCACGTACTGGGAGGCCTCTCGCTTCTCGCTCTCACCGTTTCGAGCCCTGGGCTTGGTGCTACCCGACCTCACCGGCCGGGACCCCGCGGCCTACTGGGGCCTGGGAGACCGCGTGGAGACGGGCTACCTCGGCCTGCTGCCCCTCTTGCTGGCCGGGTTCGCCGCCTGGCGGTTGTCGCGCCGGCCTTGGGTGGGCTTCCTCACCCTGGCGGCGGTTGTCTCCTTCGTGCTGGCCCTGGGCGACAGCCTCCCCCTGCACGGATGGCTCTTCCAGCTTGTGCCCGGGCTCGACCTTCTTCGCGCACCTGCCCGAGCCCTATACGTCACCGACTTCGCCCTGGCCGGGCTCGCCGCGATCGGCTGCCAGGCCCTCGTAGGCAGCCAGGAGGCCCCGCTGCGGCGGGCGGTCCGGCGGTACCTGAGGCCCATTCGCCAAGCGGTCCTCTACGCCGCCCCCATCGCCCTGGCGGCCTCACTCCTGGCCCTGCTGTTGCTCCAGGACCGAGACCCGGTGATCTTCTCCCGGGCCTGGACCGCTACCGGAAGCCTGTTCCGGGCCGGCCTCTTCCTCATTGCCGGCCTCGCCCTCCTGCGGCGGGCCCCTCTGCTCACACCCGTCCGGGGCTCGGCTTGGCTGGCGGCCGCCATCGCCCTGGTTTACCTCGATCTGTTCTCAGCCGGGGCCTACCTCGATCTCGCCCGGTCCAACCCGGCGGCCTCGTTCCAGCGCGAGGAGGCGGTGGCCTTCCTGTGGTCCGACCCTAACCCCTACCGGGTGGACCTGGACCCGACCGCCTGGTCGGCCTGGCCGCCCAATCTCGGCTGCATCTACGGGATAGAGCACGTCCGGGGCGTGGCTAACCCCATGGAGCTTGCCCGCTACCGCCGGTTCCTGGAGCTGGCTCAGGATCGAGCAGCTCCCCTGTATCAGCTCTTGGGAGCCAAGTACCTGTTGGTGGCCAAGGGGCAGATCCCGCCGGAGCCCAACCTCGTACCTGCGTTTGCCGGTGACCCCCAGGTAGATGTCTACCTGAACACCAGCGCCTACCCGCTGGCCCTGGTAGTCCCGACGTCAATCAGCGCAACGGGCCCCGAGGACGCAGCCACGATCCTCTCGGCGGAAGGCTTCGACCCGACCCGAACTGTAGTCATCGAGGGAGAGGGCCCGGCGGTCGCGTCCTCCGATCCCGCGGCCGAGCTGCACTTCCTGGCCCGAGGAGTGAACCACATATCGCTCAGCGCCTCGGCACAGCAGGAGGCTTATCTGTTCTTGTCGCTACCCTATGCGCCAGGCTGGCAGGCGCGGCTCGACGGACAACCCGTCATGGTCTGGCCAGCGAACCTGGCCTTCAGCGCCATATACCTGCCGGCCGGCTCCCATACGATCACGCTCGACTACCGCCCTCCGCTGTTCGTTCCGTCGCTGGTGGCCGCGGCCGTGGGGTTGGTGGGCGTGATCGTGTTGACCCTGAGAGCCATGGCGCGGCAGAGGCGATCGTCCGCGACCACGGCGAGGAGTGATTGATAGCCAGGCTGAGCAGTTGTTCCAAGTCTGGGTTTGCCGTAAACTCACAGCGATAGCCCAGGCTGCGAACATACGCCGGTTGATGACCTTTGGAGGAGGGGGGAGTACAACGATGGCTTCACGCCCTGACGTCCTTATTGGCCAGAAGGCGCTGGCGGAATTCCGGCGCGGCTTCTCGGAGATGGCCGAGCTGGCAGCAGTCACCTACGGCCCGCGGGCTGGATACGTCGTCCACCATCAGCCCGATCTTCGCCGCGAACCGGAGTTCCTCACTGATGCCGCCACCATAAGCCGGCGCATTATCGAGGTGCCCGGGGCAGCCCGGGATGCGGGGGCCATGTTGGCCCGCCACTTCATTTGGAAAGTGCGCCAGGATGTTGGTGACGGTAGCGCCTTGGCCGCCGTCCTCGCCCGCTCCATCATCGCCGAGGCCACCCGTCTGCAAGCCGCTGGCTACAACCCTCAATTGCTTCGCCGCGGCATAGATCGGGCCGTGGGGGCCGTCTGCGCCCGGCTCACTGAAATGGCGACCCCGCTGAAGGGTGAGGCGGACTACGCCGCCCTGGCCACCGCCATCACCGGCAACCCCGCCCTAGGCCAGGTGATCGGAGAGGCGGTGGACCTCGTCGGTCCGGACGGTGCCATCACCATCGAGGAGTTCAAAGCCCCCTATCTGGAGCGTGAGTACGTGGAGGGCGCCCGCCTGCGCTGGGGCCTGCTTTCCCCGCACTTCGAGACGGACACCGTCCGCCACGAGGCGATCCTCGAGCAGCCCTACGTCTACGTGACCAGCGCCAAGCTCCAGAGTACCCGCGACATCATCCCGATCATCAATCTGGTCAAAGAAGCCGGGGGCAAGTCCCTCTTCGTCATCGCCGACCAGGTACAGGGGGACGCCCTGGCAGTGCTTCTGGTGAACAACCAGAAGGGCGAGCTCAGGTGCGCCTGCGCGAAGGTCGAGGCCCTGGGTGAGCAGCGGGTGCCCTCGATGGAGGACGTGGCTGTCCTCACCGGTGGGCGCATCATGTTGGCCCAGCAAGGACTGGGCTCCCAGGACGTCCGGCTGGAGGACCTGGGACGCGCGCGGCGGATAGTAGTGCGCAGGAAGGAGACCATCATCGCCGGTGGGGCCGGCTCCCCGGCCGAGATCCGCAAGCGCGTCCGGCTGATTCGCCAGGAGATGAAGCAGAGCGACCTCAGCGAGGACACCTATACTAAGCTTCGCGATCGGCTGTCTCACCTCAGCGCCGGCGTGGCCATCCTCAAGCTCGGGGCCTTCGGGGACAAGGAGCGAAAGGCTCTCCGCGAGCGGGTGGAGAACACGCTCCTCATCATCTCGGCCTCAGCGGAGGAAGGGATGGTCCCGGGCGGCGGTGCTGCGCTCCTTGCCTGCATTCCTGCCCTACGACGGCTCAAAGCCGAAAGCGACGAAGCCATGGGGATCGCCGTCATCGAGCGAGCCCTTGAGGAGCCGATCCGGCGTCTCGCCGAGAGCGTCGGGCACCATCCGCCTCTGGTCGTGGAGGCGGCCAGGCGCCGCGGAGCCGGCTACGGCTTCGACGTGCTCAGCGAGCGCGTGGTGAACATGACCAAGGCCGGAGTGAGCGACCCGGTGAAGGTAGTCAAGGCGGCCTTGACCTCCGCCGCCAGCGCCGCCAACATGGCTCTTACCACCGCGGCTCTGGTCCTGCATCGCAAACCGAAGACCGAGATGGAGCCCTGATCTAGCCCCACATCTTTCCAGGAGGAAGCGCCATGAGTGTGAGAGAGTACACCAGCCGGCGACGCTGGCGGCTCGTGGGTCCAGTTCTTGAGGGAGGTACCGCTTACGCTTTGGTGCTCTCGCCCAATCGCGAACAGCACCAGCCCCTCATAGCAGGCACACCCGTGGGGGCGTTCCGGTCCCTGAGCCGCGGTTCTCAGTGGTCCTGGGCCAACCGAGGCCTTACCGGACTGCAGGTCTCGGCCCTGGCAGTGTCGCCCAATGGCGTCCTCTTCCTCGGAGCGCTGGATGGGACTCTGGCCCGCTCGGTGGACGGTGGGTACTCCTGGGACTGCATGCCTCCCCTGGAAGACAGCGGCAGCATCACCGCCCTGGCCGTGTCCCCCAACTACCTGCGCGACGGTACCATCCTCATCGGGACCGAGGCGGGCGGGGTGTTCCGCAGCACCGATAGCGGGCGCACAACCCGAGCGGCCAACTTCGGCCTGATAGATCTCACCGTTCTGGCGGTGGCCTGCGCGCCCGAGTGGCGGGAGAAGAACGAGGTTGCCTTTGCCGGCACCCTCGATGGCGTCTTCCGGTCCACCAACGGCGGCCGAGCCTGGCGTCCCTCGGGGGAAGACCTGGATGGCGTCACCGTGCAGGCGCTGGCCATAAGCCCAGCTTTCACCCGCGACGGCACCGTCTTTGCCGGCACCGAGGAAGAAGGCCTCTACCGCTCGACCGATGGGGGCGACTCCTGGGTCCAGGTGGGCGGCGACGTCCTCGACGATACCGTGAACGCCCTCTGGGTCTCGCCTCGCTTCCGTGATGACCGGGTCGTGCTGGCCGGGTCGGCGAGCGGCGCCGTGTACCGCTCGACTGACGGCGGTGACTCCTGGGAGCGGGTCCTCGAACCGGCCGGCGCGGTGCTGGCCCTGGCGGGAGACGAAGAGACCGTGTTCGCCGGGTTCCATGGCGCCGGGGTCTACAGCTCCAGCGACGGGGGCGCCACGTGGGAAGCGCGCCACGAGGGGCTATACGCCAATGCCTTTGCCCACCTGAGCATCAGCGATGGGGGCACACTCTTCGTCGCCGGGCCAGACACGGGGATCTACACCTCCAAAGAGGGCACCGAGTGGAGCGCTCTCCCCTCACTCCCCGAGATCACCGGCCTCGCAGCCCTGGCCGTGGCGCCCAACTACGAGCAGCGCCCCTTCTTGGCGGTGGCCGATGCCGAGGAGGGCGTCTACGTCAGCGCCGACGGTGGCCAGTCCTGGGAACGCACCTTCGAGAAGCAGACCTCAGCCCTAGCCGCGGCGGAGGCCGATGGTACGCTCTATGTGTGGGCCGGCACCACCTCCGGCGAGATCGCCCTCAGCTCGGATGGCGGCCGGCAATGGCAGCAGTCGGAGGCCTTCGAGGGGCAGGCGGTGCTACGCATCGTGCCCTCGCCCAGCTTTGCTCAGGACTCACTGGTCGTCGCCGCCACCCGCGACACCGAGTCGGCCTCAGCCCCCTTGGTGCTGTGGCGCTCTGATGACAAGGGACTGACGTGGCGCAGCATCCACCAGGAGGACGTCGAGCTGCTGCACGTCAACCTCATCGTCCGGCCGGTGGAGGGCGGGCGCATCGCGGCCGTCTTCGATCGCTTCTGCCTGGTGCAGGAGGCGGACGATGAATGGCGGCGCCTGTCGCTGGGCATGGGCGATCCGCCTGTGCTGGCCGTCGCCTCCCGGAGGGGCCTGGGCGAGGAGTACATCATCGTCGGCTCGGCTCAGGGCGTCTTCGCCACTGGCGACCGGAAGGACTGGGTCCCGATGATGCGCGGGATGGGCAACGCCCCGGTGCTAGCCCTCGCGCCGGCCATTGGCAACCGGGAACAGCCCCTCTGGGCCCTGGCCCTGGGTGGCATCATCTGGCGGTGGGACCAGGCCGAATAGCGCCCACCCTCCTGGTATCCTAGCAGACAACAGGCCCCGGGGATCCCGGGGCCTGCTTCGTTTCCTGGACCGCATTCCGGCCCATGGCGCTCGGTTCGGGGCTAGGGCGTGCACCCGAAGAACGGCAGATCCAGCATCGTCAGGTACCCCGGGGCACAGCGTAGCGAGGGAAGCACGGCATTGGCGACGATCGCCGCGGTGGCCGCATCGCCCGGGAAGCCACCCGGCACCACCACCCGCGCCAGGTAGTCACCCTCGATAGTCACCTCGTCCACCGGTTCCTCCGCCCCGAGGTACATGTCCAGGTGAAGGTCCAGCTCCACGCCGCCACTCAGCTGGCAGCGCAGGTCCTGACTGAGCCCTACCACCCTCCCGGGCGGCACCCGGAAGTACTCGGAGACCACCTCCCTCTCCGCCAGCACGGGCTCAATGCTGCCGCTTTGGTGCACCACCTGTCGGCCAAGCCCCTTGGCCAGCAGCAGCGCCGAGGCCTCCAGCCCGACGTGCCCGAGCCGATGCGCCGCCACCTCCTGGCGGAACTCATCTGCCGACAGGCCAGCACCCACCTTGCGCTGGAGGGGCTCGCGACGGCTACGGGCATCCAGGACCCGGCGCACCGAGATCCTATCCACCCGGGTGTGGGCGGCGGTAGCCACCAGCGGCCACACGTCCATGGCGAACCCCGGGTTGATGCCGGTGGCCAGCACCCGCACCTCGTGCGCCCGGCAGATCCGATCCAGCTGCTCGGTCAGGCCACGTACCTTGTCGTTCGTTGGGTAGCTGGCGTCTTCACAGGTGGAAACCACGTTGAGCCCGGCCTCCACCAGTTCCTGGAACTGAGGGTAGACCCGGTCGAGGTAGGAGCCGGTGGCATGGAGAACCACCTGAGGCCGGGTACGACTCAGCAGTTCGGTCAAGGAAGACGAGATGATGACGTTCGGCGGAGCTCCGGGGACGACCTCGTTCAGCGGACGGCCGGCCAGGTCTGGCGCCACGTCCACCGCCCCGACCAGTTCCAGGGAGTCCTTCGCCAAAGCTGCCGCGGCAATGCGCCTGCCAATGGGACCCAGGCCGTAGGCCACAACCTTTACCGGTACGTCCATGTTGCCTCCGCGATCGATCCGGATGCAGTTCGGGCGCGCAGAGTATGTCTGCGGATCGGGTGCAGTCAAGTGCTTCCGGCAGGATATCTCAGCATATCACCTGTAACCCTGATGTTTCTCCCGATTCGTCCTTGGAGCGTTGCGCCGAACGGCGCCAAGCCTTAACATACTCACTACTTACCAAAAAGTGACCCCTGGCGAGGAGTCGGATGGCCCGAGAGCGCATTCTTGTGGTTGACGATGAGCCTGACGTTCTGCGGGTGTGTGAGCGGATCCTTTCGGGCGACGGCTACCAAGTCACCACTGTTGGCAGTGGGTTCGAGGCGGTGCAGCTGGCTGGGGCCCAGCAGTTCGATTGCCTCCTGACCGACATCAAGATGCCCGGCATGGACGGGCTAGACGTGGCGGAGGCCGCGCGCCTGGTCAACCCCCACATGGTGTGCGTGACCATGACCGGCTACAGCACCATGGACACTGCCATCGAGGCCCTGCGGTTGGGCATTGAGGAGTTCATCATCAAGCCCTTCAGCCCCCAGGACCTCATCGCGGCGGTGTCCCGCGCCCTGGAGAAGGAGCGACTTCGCCGGGAGAGCGCCCGCCTTCGTGCCCTTCTGCCCCTCTTCGAGGCCAACAAGGTCTTCATGTCCACTACCGAGTTGCCTCGGCTGGCCCAGCAGGTCGTCAACACCGCCGTGGACGAACTCGGGGCCGATCGGGCTGTGCTTTTCCTGGCCGACCAAGACGCCGGCGAGGCCGCAGGGTCTCACGGCTATCGGGTCGCCGCCCTGTGGAATGTCCCCGCCTCCGAATTGCCACTGTGGGCTGAGGCCGCCGAGGCGGCGGGACTAGACGAGGGAGCGGCCACCATACCGGAGACTGCCGTACCCAGTGCCCTGCGGGAAGCCGGCGGCTCTCCCCTACTGGCCTCGGCCATCCAATCCAAGAAGGGCCTGGCCGGGGTCCTCATCCTCAGACACGATAGCTCACACCGGAGCTTCGGCGAGGCTGATCGCGAGTTCCTCTCCGTGCTGTGCAGCCAGGCGGGCATCGCCATCGAGAATGCCACCCTCTTCGACGCCCTGAGGCGGGCCTACGAGGAGCTCAAGCAGCTCGACTACATGAAGAGCGAGTTCATCAGCATCGCTGCCCACGAGCTGCGCACCCCTCTGGCCATCCTCATGGGCTACGCCGGCATCCTGGAAGGCATGGTCCCCGCTGACCAGAAGCAATATGCCGCCGTCATCTTGCGCAGCGCCCAGCGACTGCGCGCCCTAATGGACGAGATGCTCGACCTGGAAGCCCTCGAGCAGGGCGGGTCTTTCGTGCGCCTAGAGGCCGTCAGCCTGCACGAGGTCATCCACGAGACCGTCGAGGACATGCGCCCGCTGGCAGACAACCGCGGTCACCGCATCGTGGTGAACTTGCCCGACCACGATGTGCGCCTGACCACAGACCGCGAGAAGGTCGCCATGATCCTCACCAACCTGCTGTCGAACGCCATCAAGTTCACCCCGGACGGCGGCCACATCGAGGTCAGGGTCAGCGACAAAGGCGACTCGGTCCAGGTGGATGTGGAGGACAACGGCATCGGAATAGACCCTTCCGAGTGGGAGCATGTCTTCGGGCGCTTCTACCAGGTGGAAGCCTCTCTCACCCGAGAGCATGAAGGGATGGGCCTGGGGCTGAGCATCTCCAAGGGGATGGTGGAGCTGCTGGGCGGTCGCATCTGGTTGGACAGCCAGCCGGGCGTGGGCAGTACCTTCAGTTTCTCGCTGCCAACCGCCCTCAGGCAGACTGGAGGCGGCGTTCCCTAGCGGCAGCCTTGCGCTGGACTCGCTCCAGCCGATACTGCAGCTCCTCGGAGAGCCGCGACCGCCGGCCAGCCTGCCGCTCAAGCGCCGCGCTCACCACCTTCGAGGCGGCATCGTAGTCTTGGACTCGATGCTCCAGGTGCTTGGCCAACTCCACCGCGGCCACCGCTTCCGGGTCCGCCCCGGCCTCAACCAGTGCCCGCCAAACCTCGGCGGCGGCCTCGTGCCGGCCCGTGCGCTTGAGCAGGAACCCCAGCCGCTGCATCGGTTCGATGCGCGTGCGGCCCGTTGCCACCACCAACGCTCGCCGGTAGGCAGCCTCTGCTTCCTCAAGCCGGCCAGTGCTCTCCAGCAGCTTCGCCGCTCCCAAATGGTCGCAGGGGTGAGTACACTCCGGCCGCCCTTCCAGTGCCGCCGCCTCCGACGCGCTCAGGCCGGCCAGGGAGAGGATGTCCACCAGGTTATGATAGAAGACCCTCCCGAGCTGATCTACAGCCCCGGTGCGCAGGTAGTCAAAGTAGATGCTGGGGATCAGGGCACTGGGAACGTCCGCCTGGCTGCGCACCACCCCCAGCACGAACCGCTCGATGGTGCCCAGCCGGCAGTCGGGCACCCTTGGCCGGTAGAGGCTGCGGGCCGGATGCAACAGGTCCAGGTGAGGCCAGTGAGTCAGGGCTAGGCGCTGGCGCTGCATGGTGTATCGCGCCTGCAGGAGCGGGGCGTCGAAGCACTTACCGTTGTAGGAGACCAGGAAGGGGTCC
>JBMNTK010000093.1:0-14202 GCA_050945695.1 Anaerolineae bacterium
CGTAATCCAGGGACACGCTGTCTGCCTCCTCGTTCCGCTCCAGTCGGGCAGCCCCTGGCAGGTAGACCGGCCCCTGCGAGCCGGAGAGGAGGAAGTTGCTCCATTCAGGCTGATCCTTGGAGTTGCCGCCCCCCACGATCAGCCGTCGGTTCCAGATGCTGAGGAAGGCCTGCCGATCCATGCCCCAGCGGTTGTCCGCCGGTGGGGTGGTGATCCCGCTCAGGCAGTAGAACCACCCATGGCGGCGCCGCATGAGCGCGTGTCCCGGGTCTTCGATAGCGTACTCGGCGCTGTCCTGGGGGATGGGCTCCTCGGGACCCTCGTGGAAGTAGGTGTAGGCCGTGGCCAGCCGTGGGCTCAGGCCGTACTGGGCGCCGGAGATCTTGATGCTGCCAGAGGTCTTGATGTAGGTGACCTCGGGCTCGGTGCGGGCCGCGCGCTCGGCCAGCATGTGTTCCACCAGCAAGCGCACGTAGCGCCGGCCCTGAGGGAAGAGGCTGAAGGCAGCGTGGGCATTGTCAGAGATGCTGTCGTGGTACTTGACCCGCCCATCAATGGTTTCGATTCCCCGCCCATCGGGGTAGGTGTAGCGGATGTGGAAGTCGGTGGCCCGGCGGAGGCAGTCCAGCACGCCCTCATCACCGGAGAACTCGTAGTAGAGGCCGATGGCGTGCACGTAGACGTGGTTGTAGGAGGTGGTGGGCCCCAGGTGCTCGCGCCAGTACCCTTGCGGAGTCTGCTCCTCGACGGCCCGGTAGATCATGCGCTTGCCTACTTCCATCCACCGAGGCCAGGAGAAGAGCTGCCCGGCCCGATAGAGGGCCTGGGCGTGCCAGGTGGGTATGTTGTGCACCCCAGAGCGCTCCAGCAGGCCGGCAATGCCGGTGTAGGCCAGGCAGAGCCCCTCCTCCCAGCGCCTTCGCCGCTCTGGGTCCAGCTTATCCGCCAGCAGGGCGTAGGTCTCCAGCCAGTGGTACATGGACCAGGCCATATAGGTGGGCCCCCAGGTGGAGCCGTCCACCTTGATGAACTCCACCGTGCCATCGGGGTTCTGGAAGTCGCGCCAGGCATCCCCACCCCGGGCGATGTAGGGCAGAAGGGAGTCGTCCTGGTAGTAGGGATTGACGGGGCTTGGTGTGGTGTAGAGCAGGGCCAGGGGGTAGATCAGGTCCTGGTTGGTGACGGCCCAGCCGCCCCCGGTAAGGAAGCGGCCGGTGGCCTCGTCAAAGCGCTCCAGGTTCCGGGGCACATCCTCGACGAGCATGCGAAGGTAGGCCTGTTTGACGTCCATGAGTGATTGCCTCCAGGGGCGGGGCCGGCTGGCCCCGATGATGCAAACCCACGCCGCAGCCCGAGACTGCTGCGGCGTGGCGGCCGGGAATGATGGGAAAGGGGCGCCGTCCTGCTACCGCGCATAGGGGTCGGCGGCGTCGCGCAAGCCATCACCCAGGAAGTTGAAGGAGAGGATGGCCGCCACCACGAAGATCGCCGGGATGAGCAGCCAGGGCGCCAGCGCCACCGTCTTTAGGTCCTGGGCCTCCTGAAGCAGCACGCCCCAACTGATGGTAGGCGGGCGCAGCCCGAGCCCCAGGAACGACAAGCTGGTCTCGCCCAGGATCATGCCCGGGATGGAGAGCGTGATGGAGGCGATGATGTAGCTCAGGAAGGAGGGAAGCATGTGGCGCAGGATGATCCGCCACTCGCTGGCCCCCTGCAGCCGCGCCGCCATGACGAAATCCTCCTCGCGCACGGCCAGGAAGCGCCCTCGCACCACCCGGGCCAGGCCCGTCCAGCCGATCAGCGACAGCAGGATGACGATGGCAAAGTACCTCTGGACCGTGGACCACTCCCGGGGCAGGGCGGCACTGAGTGCCATCCACAGGGGGATCGTGGGTATGGAGCGCAGGAACTCGATCAGCCTCTGCATGATCTCATCCAGGACACCACCCAGGTATCCGGAAAAGCCACCGGCCAATACGCCGATGACGAACGAGATGAACACACCGATGAGGCCAATCGAGAGGGAGATGCGCGAGCCGTAGAGGATGCGCGAGAGCATGTCTCGGCCCAGGCGGTCGGTCCCCAGGAGGTAGAGCCGCTGGCCCTCCGCCCCGCCCTCGAGCCCAAAGAGGTGTCGGTCCGTCGGGAACAGGCCCCAGAGCTTATACGCGTCCCCGCGGACGAAGAAGCGCACAGGGTAGGTTACGCTCTTGTCTTCCACGTAGGTGATGATGTAGGTCTCGGGGTCGCGGGTGCGCACCAGGCCATGGGCCACGGGTGGCCAGTGGAACCGGCCGTCCTCGAAGAGGTATACTTTCATCGGGGGTACGTAAGTGAGCGTCCTCTCGTAGGTGTTGGGGTCGTAGGGAGCGAGGAACTCACACAAGATGGCCCCGAGGTAGAAGAGGGCCACTACTACCCCGCCGACGTTCGCCAGGCGGTGCTTGCGGAAGCGCCACCACATTAGCTGCCACTGGGAAGCCACGAAGATGGTCTCTTCCCCGTGAGGGGCAGGGACGACCTCCGCGGCCTCTCCCTGAACGCTCTCGAAGCTAGATGTCATCTTAGGCCACTTCCCCTATTTGGACCCAACCGCCCCAAAGCGGATGCGCGGGTCCACTATGACCAGCAGGATGTCTGAGATGAGCGTGCCCACCACGGTCAGGGCGCTCAGGAGAAAGACGAACGACCCCGCCAGGTACATGTCTTGGGACAGCAACGCCTTGAGCAGCATGGGGCCATTCGTGGGCAGGCTGAGCACGATGGAGACGATGGTCGCCCCGGATAGGAGCCCTGGCAGCATCCACCCCACGGTGCTGATGAACGGGTTCAGGGCGATGCGCACCGGGTACTTGAGGGTGACTCGGTGCTCCTTCAGCCCTTTGGCCCGAGCGGTGATGACGTAGGGCTGGCGCAGCTCATCCAGGAGGTTGGCCCGCATGGTACGGATCATGCCGGCCGTACCGCTGGTGCCGATGATCACCATAGGCACCCAGATGCGCTTGAGCACCTCCGCGATCTTGGCCCACGTCCAGGGTTGGCCCTCGTACTGGGGAGGGTAGAGGCCCCCAACGTTGACCCCAAAGGTGGACCAGCCCCACCACAGGATCACCAGGGCGATGAGGAAGTCCGGGATGCCCACCCCGATGAAGCCTATGAAGGTGAAGACGTAGTCACTGAGTGAGTATTGGTGAGTGGCGGAGTAGATGCCTATGGGCAGCGCCACCGCCCAGATGAAGGCGGTGCTCAGCAGGGCAATGATTGCCGTAAGCCAGAACCGGTCGAAGATCAGCTCGTTCACCGGCCGGTTCCACTCGAAAGAGACGCCGAAGTCGCCCTGCAAGACCCCCCTCAGCCACTTCCAGTACCGCATGTAGATCGGCTGGCCCAGCCCGTAGCGTTGCCGAAGGGCCTCTACCTGGTCGTGGGTGATCTGCTCCCCTCTCTGCTCCAATTGCGCCACCATGCTGGTCAGGAAGTCTCCCGGGGGCAGCTCGATGATGGCGAAGGAGACGATGGTGATGAGGAACAGGGTAGGCACGGCGTACAGGGCGCGCCTGAGGATATAGGACAGCATAGGGTTATGCTCCCGGCTCAGTTAGCAGGTGCCCGGCTACCGACAAGCTCAAGCCTCGGGGGACGGGGAACAGAGCTGGGCTCTGTTCCCCGTACGGGCTTTCCGGCGCTATGCCTGCCGGATGAAGTACTGCTCGGCCCAGTTGTCGGAGTCGTGGAGCAGCGAGTAGGGCACCTCGGGCACGTTCCGGAAGTTGTTCTTGCAGATCTGGATGGTGGGACCGGCACCCACGGTCAGCACTTCCCAGGCGTTCTTGAGGTCTAGCCGCTGGATCTCGGCCAGGATGTCGAGGAGCCTGGCCGAATCCACGGTGACCTTCGCCTCGTCGAAGAGCAGCTGGCCCTTGCGGGCGTCCTCGTGGTCGGGCTCGATGCCCTCCACGCCGCCGGTCTGGTACCACAGGCCCCAGGCTGGTGCCCAGTAGGTGCTGTGGTCCACCGGTGCGTAAGACCGCAGGTACACGTAGCAAGAGATCTTCTGGAGGCCGTCCTTGACGTAGCCGCAGAAGGTGTACTCGTGCGAGTAGATGCGCGGCCACCACAGGTCGTAGGAGACCTCTTCTGGCGAGGTCTTGATCCCGATGGCAGCCCAGTAGTTGGACAGCAGCTCCGCGGCGTCCATGAGCTCCTTGGAGGAGAACATGTCCAGCTTGATGATGAGCTGGCCGCCATCGGGCCGCAGCCGCACGCCATCGGCACCCATCTCCAGCCCCATCTCGTCGAGCAGAGCGTTAGCCGCGTCCACGTCCAAGCGGAAGTGGTCGAACAGCTCGGCTTCGTCGGCGATCAGGGGGAAGATCTCCGGTATGGTGGTGCGCTCGCCCAGATAGATGAGCTCGTTTAGCTCGTCGCGGTCCACGGCCAGGTTCAGGGCCTTGCGGAAGCGGATGTCCTTGATCAGCTCCAGCATGCCGTCGTCGCCCACCGCGTTCTGGTTCGGGAAGATGGTGAAGCCCACGTTTTCGCCCATCTTCTTGATGACGCGGTAGTCGCCCTTCTCGCGGTTGTCCATGTACAGCGGCATGTCGCTGAAGTTGATGTTGCGGCCCTGCAGGCCCAGCTCGCCGGCCACGGCCTTCATGGAGATCATCTGGGCGTTCTCGACCGCGTTCAGGCGGATGTAGTCAATGTAGGGCAGCTGGTTGCCCTCGGGATCCACCTTGTAGTAGTAGGGGTTGCGCTCGAAGACCCAGGGCGGCCCCAGCTCCTTGAGCTTCCAGGCCTTGAGGGTGGGAAGGTCGGGGTTGCGAGCATAGGTGAGCTTGTCGCCCAGAAGCTGAGTCCAATCCTCGAACCCAGCCTCCTTAACCTTGGCCGCCAGCTCGTCGGCATCGGCATACTTGGGATGGAACTGGGAAAGGTAGTGCTTGGGATAGCCCACACCGCCACCACCGCCCCACACGTAGGCCATGTAGGGCAGCAGGAGGCCGGCAGGCTGGGCAAACTTGAACTTGACGGTGTAGTCGTCCACCTTGCTGACCACCGCCAGCTCACCACCGGACATCAGCCAGGACGGCTTGCTGGGCGAGTACTCATCGTTGAGGACCAGGTCTTCATACCAGAAGATCAGGTCGTCGGCGGTGAAGGGTTCACCATCGGACCACTTGTGGCCCTCGCGGATGTGGAAGGTGAACTCGGTACCGTCTTCGGAGACCTCAACCGCCTTGGCCAGGTGGGGCTCCCAAGACTCGCCAGTGGCGTCGTAGAGGATCCAGGGCTCGATGGCGTAGCCCATAGCCCCGTTGGCGTCGGCCTGGCCGGTGACAGCCTGGTCCCAGGTGCCGCCGTACTGGCCGATCTCCTCGACCACCCCAATGACCAGGGGCTCCTTGGGCAGCCGCTCCTCCACCGGGGGAAGGGTCCCTGCCTTCACCATCTCGGCGAGCATGGGGGCCTCGTTGTACTTGGAGGGCGCCTCGGCAGGGGCAGCAGGGGCAGCGGGAGCGGTGGTTGCCTCCGGGGCGGACGTTGCGGCCGGTGCCTGCACCGGGGCCGAAGTTGCCGCGGGGGCAGGGGCTTGAGCGCCACCGCAGGCCGTGGCCACGGCAGCGCCGGTGGCGATGGCGGACACCCGTAGTAAGTCGCGTCGCGTGAGCCTGCTTCCGGACATACGAACCTCCCTTGGCTGTAGGTCGAAAGTATCGGCACGATATGAGGTGACGTCTCGGACTGCCCCAGGCTCCGAGAACGTCAGCCGCGGGCGACAATGAGGGTGCTCAATCACCGGCCAAGGGCGACGATGCGCACCCTTGGCGTTGAGCCAATATGGAAACCCTTAACGGAGAGAGGTCTATCGGTGCGGCTAGTATAGCCGGTAGCGAGACTCACTTCAAGGGGGTATTACTAAGGGCATAGAGGAATCGGAGCCCTGATCTGCAGGAAGCAGTGATAATGTGGAGTACCGGCAGGGCTGGGCAACACATCATGCATGGCGAAGGGCCGGCAGGGCGTCTGGGAAAACGGCCGCCCCCGAAGGCCGCAATAGGCTCGGCTACCACGAGGTGGTGGTAAGTGGCCGGAGGCATGGCCCAGTGAGCCATGCCTCCGACTGTGCTTGTGTACTCCCTAGACCTGCTTCAGGAACCAGGTTTCGGGGTTGTTCTGCTTGGGCCCGTAGGTCGGGTAGGGGATAACGGTCTCCTCCGGGACGTTGGTCATGCCCCGCTTGGCGATAGTGGGCTGTATGTTGCTGCCGAATATGGGGATGAAGAGGAGGTTCTCTATGACGATCCGGCGCGCCTCATCCACGATAGCATCTCGCGAGGCAGCATCAGGGGTGATCTTCAGTTCGTCGTACATGGCTGCCAGGGTCTTGCCAAGTTCGTTCGGCTCTTCGCCGCTGGCCCCACGTGACACGTACCAGTCCTCCCAGCGAACGGCCCAAAAAGTGCCCGAGCCCGTGGTGGGGAACAGGCTCCGGCAATAGGCGATCCAGAAGAGGCCTCCCGGCCCCCAGTCAACCGGTCGCTGGATCACATCGTACTCACCTTCCCTCTGCCGGGTGCCCCAGACTTCGGAGGGCACGAAGTCTACGTAGGTCGCTATTCCGACCTCCCGCAGGAACTCGGCCTCTAGTGCAGCCACATCCTCGTCTGGCGGATACCCAAAGCGCCCAAGGATGCGCAGTTGGAGCAGCCTGCCACTGGGCAACAGCCGATTGCCATCGGAATCACGCTGGTCGAGCCCCAGTTCGTCGAGCATGGCATTGGCAGCATCAACGTCGTAGACGAAGTAGTCCTGGATCTCGGGGTCTTCGCGCAGCGCCTGGGGCAGAAGCTCGGTCACGTCTTGGGAGAGGCCATAGTAGAACATCTGCTTGAAGTCCTCCCGGTTGAAGGACTTCGAGAGAGCCACCCTGAACTCGCGCTTCCTCACCAGCTCTCGCATCTCATCGTCACCCGTCCGGGCCTGGTTGATGTGCATCCCAGTGCCCGACTCGCCGGTCCCCCAGATGAGGACATCGTAGCCACCGCTCTCGCGGTTTTCCATGTAGAGGGGATAGTCCGCGAAGTTCATGGCCCGGAACTGGACCCCAACCTCGCCCGTGACTACCTTCATCGGTATGAGGTCGGTATTGTCCACGATGGAGAACTGGAGCTTGTCGAAATAGGGCAACTGCTGCCCTGCGGTGTCAACCTTCCAGTAATAGGGGTTGCGCTCGGCGATAGCGACGCCCGTGCCCGCCCAGTTGGGTGTAGTTATCCGCCAGGGCCGAATCGTGGGCAGATCGGGGTTGCGTATGGGATCCACCTTGGAGGCGAACAACTTCCACCAGTTCTCCTGGCCAGAATCCTTGACCAGCCGCTCGAGCTCGTCCTGATCGGCGTACTTGATATGGAACTGCTCCAGATAGTGCCTGGGGTAGTTCATTATGTTGTTGCCATTGAAGTACAGAAGGTCCAAGAAGATTCCGTGAGGCTCTTCAAACCGGAACCGGACGGTGTAATCGTCCACTGCCTCGACGACACCCGGCTTGCCGGCGGTCGTCAGCCATTCTGGGAACGCAGGCGTCAGTTCCGTGTTCAGCACGACATCCTCGTACCAGAAGAGGACGTCGCCGGCAGTCCACGGCTCCCCATCGGACCACTTCACCCCCTCGCGGAAGTAGAAGGTGTACTCCCTGGCGTCCTCGGAGACGTCCCACCTGTAAGCGAAGTTGGGGATGATAGTCTTGGCGTCAGGCGCCCAGGCCACGAAGGGCTCGGCTCCATAGCGCTGCCATAGCTGGCTGGGATCCTTATCGTGGCTGAGCCAGGTATCGCAGTAGGTGCCGATCTCCTCCAGAGGCTCGAGCACCATAGGGTTGCTGGGCAGGCGCTCCTCTACCGGGGGCAGCTCGCCGGCCGCTACCCGCTCCGCCAACATGGGCGACTCACTGTACGCCGAGGCCGGCTGGGTGGTTGGCTGTGCCTCGACGGCCGGCGTCTCCGCTTCGGTCACTGGCGTAGTGGGCGGTGTCGCCTGTACCGGAGCGACCGGCGCGGGCGTGGCCGCTCCACTACAGGCGGCCAAGGCAGCAGCAGTTGCTGCCAGCGCGGACGTACGCAGAAAGGCTCGCCGGGTGAGGTCAGTAGGTATCACGCTCTCCTCCGTATCCTGCGGATAGGCCTGGCTCTGCCGGCCCCCAGCTTCGACAGCCGGTGCAGGCATCGCCTGTCTCACCGACCGCATCGCTTCCTGTATGGTCTCGCTGATGGCTGAGCTCCAGTCGTAGAACTGGAATCGAGCTACGGTGCGAACGAGTTCCACCAGCTCTGGGCACCTGACCAGCGTCTGCGCTACGTCGTCAGGGATTCTTCCGGCCCAGCACATCATGACGGTGGGATCAACCCCAAGCGCTGCAGCCAGTCTGGCGACTGTCTCCGCTGAGGGTGGAGTGGTGCGGTCGTTCTCCAGCTTGCTTAGATACGTGAAGCTGACTCCGACACGCTCGGCTAGCGCGCGCAGGGTGAGCCTGCGCGCCAGCCGGTGGGAACGCAGCCTCTGGCCGAAGGTCATACGGCGGCTCCGATGCTATGCTAGTGTGTTGAGCGCGCGCTCAACATAGTGGCTGTTGCACGAGGTGTCAACAACGCCACATCTCCAGAGGACACCAGATGCCTTCGGCCGCTGCCCACTGACTCACGCTAGTACGCAGAGCCGCGCGAGGCGGCGGAACAAGGATCTTTGCGGTCTCGCGCGTTGGCGTGAGGCCCCCCGGCCACCGGCGCCAGAGCCCTGAGCGCATGGGCTCGAGAGGGCAGCCATCTGGGTCGCTGTGCCCCTGCCAAGCCGGGGTCTGTGCTATGATTCGGGTGAATGGCAACTTAGGGCTTGTCGGGAGGGGGTGAACCGGTGAGACTTCGGCGAACGCTCGCCTTCGTCTTCATGTTGGTTGGGGTGATTCTGGGCCCGATATCCTCGGCCAGCGGCCAGGCGGAGCGCTTGGCCTACCAGATCGAGGTCCGCGGCCCCATCACCGTGGTGACTCAAAGCTACGTCGAGCGCGCCATCGCCGTGGCCGAGCGGGATGGGGCGGCCGCGTTGGTCCTGGTGCTCAACACCCCCGGCGGAGGGCTCACCACCACCCGAGAGATCGTGGAGCGGATGCGGGCCTCCACCGTTCCCATCGTGGTCTACGTCTCGCCCACCGGCGCCACCGCCGCTTCGGCCGGTACCGTCCTCACGCTGGCCGGGCATGCCGCCGCCATGGCACCTGGCACTAGCATCGGCGCCGCCAGCCCGGTGAGCATGGAGGGCGAGATGGGCGAGGTCGAGCGGCGCAAGGCCGAGAACATCCTCATCGCCGACCTCAAGGCCCTCACTGAACGCCGCTCCCCTGAAGCGCAGGCCTGGGTGGAGCGGGCCGTCACCGAGTCGGATGCCCTATCTGCCACCGAGGCCCTCGAGATCGGAGTGGTAGATGTGGTGGCACCCACGGTGCAGGAGGCCCTGGCCCTGCTGGACGGCCGCGAGGTCTGGGTGGCCGAGCAAGCCGTGACTCTAGACACCGACGACCTCGAGGTGCGCCCCCTACCCCAGTCGCTCATCGAGCAGTTCCTGGACACCATCCTCGACCCCAACATCGCCTTCATCCTGCTCACTATCGGCATCAATGCCCTGCTCTTCGAGCTGTCCAGCCCGGGCGGCTACATCGCCGGGATCCTGGGCGCCATCTGCCTGGTGCTGGGGTTCTTTGCCCTGGGTGTGCTGGACGTCAACTGGACCGGGCTGGCGCTCATCGTCTTGGCCTTCGTCCTCTTCATGGCCGACGTGATGACGCCCAGCCTTGGGGTCCTTACCGCCCTCGGCATCGTAGCCTTCACCTTGGGCGCCCTCATCCTGTTCAGCTCGCCCCTCTACCAGGTGTCACTCTCCCTGGTGATCACCGTCGCCCTGGTGACCGGTGCCTTCTTCCTCTTCGTGGTAACCAAGGCGGTGGCCGCCCAGCGCCGGCCGTCCGCCACCGGGCGGGAGGCTCTGGTGGGTGCCCTGGCCCAGGTGCGAGAGCCGCTCGACCCGAGTGGCATGGTCTGGGTGCAAGGCGAGCTGTGGCAGGCCCGCAGTGAGGCCGGCCCTATCCCTGCCGGGGCGACGGTCAGGGTGGTAGCAGTGGAAGGGCTGCGGCTGTTGGTGGAGCCAGTATCGCCGCAGGCCGAGTAGGCCTGTCCCCAGCCTGGGAACAACCTGTCCATAACGCGCTCACAGCCTGTGGATAAGTCCCCAGGAATCGGTGGATAACCCCTTAGTTATGTGGATAAGTCCACCTGTTCTGGCCTACTTATCCACAACGAGAGGAAGGTTTTCCCCAGGCCAGGCGGCCCTGTGGGCAACAAGGGGGTAGTCTCCAAAGGCTGTCCACACGTCAATCACAGGGTCAGTCGAGGCCGTGCGGCCATTATCTAGTGCTACCGCCCTCTGGAACCCCTATATAGGGGGGTGCGTGGCCTCGCTGAGGGGCTTATCCACAAGTTGCTCATCCCCTACTAGGACTACTGATGTTAAAGAGAGATCTAGAGAGACTGGTGTTGATATCTATTGTGGGGATAGTCCCTCTGCTACCCATCGCCACGTGACGCGCAGGCGTCCGCAGTTCGAGCGCGGCGACGGCCCTGCCCCACGGCAGCCAGAGATTCCTCGCTTGGCTCGGAATGACAGGGAGAGGTGCTCGGACTTACAACCGCCCCGAGGAAGGTGTGTCCCCGGGTGCGGCGGTGGGGCCCTCGACTCAAGTCTGGGCTGCTGGGCCTTCGGCCGGGCGTCCAGGTTTCACAGCAGAGCTGTGAACGTGGTCACGGCGGAGTCGTGACCGTCCAGCGCGGACGCCGCACACCGATCGCCTTGCTGCGTCGGCGTCCCCAATCACTGAGGAGTGCGCGCGTGGGCGCGCGCACAGACCCGCGCCTGGGGCCTGGGCGCACCAGTGTGCGCCTAGTAGCGCGGACTCCTCGGGATATATGTCATTCCGAGCGAAGCGAGGAATCTCGGGGGGGGCAGAAGCCCCGAATGGATCCGAGGGCCCCGGCTATAGATCCCTCGCTGGCGCTCGGGATGACAGAGGGGGCGTCACGGGATGACACGCATGGGATGCCGGGCGTCCTGCCCGACTGGGCGGACGGGGTCGTCCGCCCCTACAGGAATCGGCGGTATGCCGGTGGGTCACGCTTCACGCGTCACGCCTCACGTGTCACCCCGGAGCTTACTGCGAATCCGGCAGCGATACCGCCCCGGTCAGTCGGCGAAGCATTCTCTTGGCTGCCGCCTGTTCCTCGCTGCTCGCCTCCCCCAGGGCCAGCAGCACCACGCTGTAGGTGGGCACGGCCACGGCGATGCTCAGGGCCAGCCGGTCCAAGCTCAGGTGCAGCAGGCCTCCGCCGGAGAGCCCGTAGACGGCGGCCGTGACCAAACCCATCACCAGGGTGGCGGCCGAGGCCCGGGCTGCTGTGGCCCAGGGGAAGTGCCAGGTGAAATAGGGCTTGCTGTCCCGGGCATGGAGGACCACCAACCCGGCGTAACACACCAGGGTGGTCAGCCCGGCGGCGACGTAACCAAAGAGCGGGACCAAGAGGAAGTTCAGGCCTAGGTTGAGCCCCGACATGAGGATCTGGTTGCGGGCGACTATCGAGGACCGCTTCCCGATCATTAGGCCGGCGCAGGCGAGCTGTGAGAGGCCCCAGCAGAAGCTGGCAAACGCCACTGCTCCCACCACCCGGAAGCCGTCGTGGTAGGCTTCGCCGGTCAGCAGGGCGACGAACGGGAAGGCCAGCACGGTAAGCCCGGCCGCGGCCGGCAGGCAGACGACGAGGAACAGTCGGGTGACCACCGTCTGGAGGCGCTCTGCCGCCTCCCTTCCCTGGGCCTCCCAGATGTTCATCAGCATTGGCCCCCGGGTGAGCAGGAAGAGGGCCACCAGCATGTCGATGCTCTTGTCGGAGATGGTGTAGGCCACCGAGTAGAGGCCCACCTCGGTCATCGGTCGGAACAGGCCGATGATGTAGCGGTCCGACAGGCGCAGGCCCCACATGGCCATGTTACCCAGGGCCAAGGGCCAGGCGTAGTGCCAGACTTGGACGGCGTCGTCACGCTTGATGTCGCTCCGGGTGAACCGGACCCCTCGGGCCACTAACCGGACGAGCAGCGGCACGCAGACGGCGATGGCAGCCAGTTCCCCCAGGAGCAGGCCCTCGACGCCCAGGCCCACCACGATCACCAACAGAAGCCCGATCCCCAGACTTCCGTAGCGGCTGGTCAGCTCAAGGGCGGTGTAGACCCCGCTCCTCTCCTGTGAGCGCACTACCCCCATGAGCAGGAGGAAGAGGGAGTCGGCTATGAAGATGAGGACCGCTAGGAGGAGCAGTGGATACAGCCTCTCGGGGATCAGGCCCCTGGAGGCATAGATGCCCAGCGCAGTGATCGCCGCCACCACGAGGATGACCCCCATGGCTGAGGCGCCTAGGGTGGCAAAGAAGGTGCTCTCCTGCCCCCTGGTCTTGTAGGCGGGATAGAAGCGGGTGACGCTGGCCCCGTAGCCAGAGCCGGCCAGGGCGAAGAGCAGGGCCGGCAGCCCGGCCGCCAGCGCGTAGTTGCCATAGTCCTCCGGCAGGAACAGCCGGGTGAGAATGGGAACCGTGATCATGCCCGTGATGGCGGGCAAAAGCTTGGAGGGCAAATAGGTTAGGATGTCGCGGACGAAGCGCCTAAGCATACCTCTCACCGTAGTCGCGTCTAGTAGTGGGCATACGAGAGCCCACGATGAGTGACTGAGACAGGGAGCCTGGCTCCCAAGCCACGCCTGAAGTGCCTGACCAGAGGTGAGTGGCGGCCGCAGTCACACTCACCCTCGGCGTACTCGGCCACGTCATCGGTCACGTAGCGGATGAGGGGCATACGGTAGGTGTCGAACCCGGTGCCCACGACGAGCCCAGGCACCCCGGGCTCAGTGATGGGCCGGCCATCGCCGTCCACTAGCTCCAGGACGCCGTACTCCATGTTGACGTGATAGCCCCGATGACGGTCACACTCCGCTGCGTGGGCCACCCGGGGACCCATGTCATAGCGGGCGTAGAGGGGGCATCCCAGCTGGTCCTCGATGAGTCGTCGCCCTTCCGGGAAGACGGTCTCAGACTGGCAGAAGACAGCCTCCACTCCGGGAAGGTGGAGGTGGTGGCGGCGCATGAACCGGCACAGGGTCTCAAGCGAACGGGGCTGGGCGGAGATGAACTGGGGGCGGAACTCGGCCAGCAGCCTCAGGCAGTCGCCCATGCGGGCCTCGGTCGTGTGGGAGAGCGAGAGGGTGATCTCATTGGAGCGGCTGTCGTAGTCCCACCAGGCCTCCTCGTCTCCTGGTCCGGGCCGGGTCGCGTCACCTTCTATGAGAGTGGCCAGCCGGTCCCCTGGTTGATAGCCGGCAGCCATCCACTGGCGCAAGCGGAAGGTCGTTTCATGTAGGTCCGCCGTGGCCTGGTCGCGGTGGAGCGGCATGGGCCCTCCGCTCCTGACCTGGTTTGGGCGAGCGGCATCCGCTTTGCGGGAGAGGAACCGGTCGGGGTTCCGCCTCACCACGTCCTTGGTGAGCAGGGGCAGGAGCTGCAGGTCGTCGAGGGAGCGGAAGTCCTCCGGCCTAAGCCTGAGGCGATCGAACTGGTCGTGGTAGTAGGGGACATCCTCGTAGGCGTGGCGAAGGAGCTGACGAAGCTGGGCCAGCTGGAGGGCCTCCAACTCCGGCCGGGACCACCACTCGGTTACTCTCAACCACTCGAAACGGGAATGGAACTCGGGATCGCTCAGGAGTGGATCCGGTTGGAGACGGCGGCGCGCCCATCCGTAGGCGCGTCGCACCGGTAGAGATAACCGCTTTCGACGGTGGAGCAGCCTAGACACTGCATCTAACACCTATCACCTCAGGGGACTCCGGCGCTGACTGACAGGGGAGGAGCCGGGTCTGGCAGACTTACATTACATAGTGAACCGGAGAGATGAAGCCCACGTGAAGCGTATGTATGAAGTATGTTAACTGAGCCGAGGCGGCACCACGGTGCCGCCTCGGGCGTGGGGCGGGCCTATCCGGCGCCCGCCACTCTCGTGAAGGCGCTCAAGAGTCTGGAGGACAAGAACATCATTCTCTCGGAGAAGCGCGGCAGCCCGGAG
>JBMNTK010000094.1:0-14176 GCA_050945695.1 Anaerolineae bacterium
TCGGTTACTAGTCTCGGCGGAAGCCACTCAGTATGGCGAGGTAGTAGAGCAGGGTGCTGACCGCCTGGGCGAGGGCTGCCACGTACGTCAGGGCAGCCGCGTTGAGCACGGTCTTGGCGTGGGAGACTTCCTGGCCGACGATGATCCCCGACGACGTCAGCATGGCCAAGGCCCGAGAGCTGGCGTTCAGCTCTACCGGCAGGGTGACCAGGGCGAAGACGGCGGCGGCGGAAAACCCCACGATCCCGAGGAGCGCCAGGTCCGGGTTGGCGGTAAAGAGACCGATCATGAAGAGAATCGGCCCCAACCAGGAGCCCAGGTTGACCAAGGGGACGATGCCGGTGCGCACCTTCATGGGCGTGTAGCCCATGGCGTCCTGCATGGCATGACCTACCTCGTGGGCCACGACCGCTACTGATGCCACCGAGGGGGTCTCGGCGACGTACCGGGACAGGCGCAGGGTCTTGGTACGGGGATCATAGTGGTCGCTGAGGGTGCCGGGAGTGCCCTCGATATTGACGTGGCCGAGCCTAGCGACCGCAAGGAGCTCCCGTGCCGCCTCCAGCCCGCTCACGCGCCGGTAGTTGGGCACCCGCATGTACTTGCGGAAGGAGTCTTGGACGCGCCACTGCGCATACAGGCCCAGCAGGAGGGCTGGCAAGGCGAAGAGCCAGTAGGTGGGATTGTGGAATGGGAATGGCATGTCTCTCCTCTAGCACACGATAAAGGGCTTGCCCGATAACGGCCGATGAAACCACGGTAGAGTACATCTCATAGTATTATAGCGAGATTTGTGTCCAGCCGCATATCGAAGGTGACAGGTGACACGTGAAGCGTGACACGTGACCCACCGCTACGCCCCGCCAGGCGCGTCCGGCGAGTGCGCCTCACGAAAAGACACAAAGGCGCAAAGAGCGAAGCGTCTTTGCGCCCTTGTGTGAAGCCTCCGGCCCAGTAGCTAGGCCTTACTCAGCGACCGAGGGAGGCCGGGCAGGTACTTGAGGGGGACCTTGGCCACGTAGGTATAGAGCGGGTCAACGAACTGGGTGCAGCGGGCCTCCAGGATTTGGCCGAGGAGCAGCAGCGCCTCGCGCTCGTCCATGGAGTAGTCGTCGGCCAACCAGTAGATCAGGTCCTGCACGGCCAGCCGGAACGCATCCTCCGCCGGGCGGGCACACCCGAAGCAGCCGATGTGGGTGGCGTCCATGAACCGAGGCCACGTCATCCGCTGCGGGCGGGGCAGCACGTCCACCCTGAGCTGCACGGTGGCCCGACACTCAATCCCGCCGCCGCAGCAGACCTCGCCGTCTCCCTGGATCGCGTGCACATCGCCCACGTGGAGCAGACCACCCTCGACGTAGACCGGCAGGTAGACGGTGGCGCCGGTGGTGACCTCCTGGGCGTCCAGGTTGCCCCCGTAAGGCCCGTTGCGGCTGTTGAGGAACTCCTCGAACTCGGGGGCGGTGCCGATGACGCCGATCATGGGGCGGATGGGCAGCTTGAGCTGATCGCTCCACTCCACGAAGCCATCTCGGATGCGCACCGTCTTGGTGACTACGCCCCATTCCTTCTGGCGGATCCAATCGGGGAAGGGGTTGGCGCCGGGGCCAAAGCCGGTGTAGCCCAGGTCGTTGGGCACAATGGACTCGATCGTGACCGCCAGCATGTCGCCTGGTGCCGCCCCGCGCACGTACGTGCACCCGCTGGACGGGTTGGGTCCCCCCCGGCGGGTGTTTGGATCGTAGGTGTCGGTGATGTCGCAGAGCCAGTCGCCCGAGCACATCTCCGTCTCTACCACGATGCTCTCACCGGGCTCGATGGTGAGGGTAGGTGGGTTGTTGCGGCTATGGGTGTAGTACAGGACGTCGCGTGTCTGCTTCTTCATGGACGCCATCTCCCGCTGCGATAGTGAACATCCGCGGTATCCCCCTGGCGAGGGTCCGGGAAGGTGCGGCACCTGCATGATAGCGGGAACGGGCGTCGTGGTCGAGACCGCCGGCGCCTGGTGGCTCCGCCCGAGGCTTCGGCAGGGCCCTGGCTGGCGTCCGCCGGTGGAGGCTACTTGGTGACCACCACTCGAACCGCGCAAGGTGAGGGGTAGTTGCCCGTCTGGTCCACTACCACCAGGCGCAGCCAGTAGGGGCCGGCTGGGTAGGGGCCAGTGTTCCAGGTATCCAGTTGCCCGCCGTCCACGGGCTGACGGCGTACATCGTTGATCACGGCCCAGGCGGCGGGGTTATCGCCCTGGCCGATCTCGACCTTATAGAACTGGAAGCCCTCGATGTTGGCCACTCCCATGATGGAGACGACACCGGAAACGGTGGCCCCAGCAGAGGGCGAGGTGATCTGCACCCCCGGATGGCCGCACCCGGACACCGAGGCCACGGCGGGCGTAGGGGGCGGCTCCGGGGTCGGAGTCGTCTCCGGCGCGGGGGTGACGGTGCGCGTCGGGGTGGGCGTGGGCGTGCCGTCACTGGGCTCCGGGGTGGACAGCTCTACCTCCGGCTCCGGTGGCGGGGGCGTGTGGGTAGGTGTCGGCGTGATGGTGGGGACGACGACCGAGCTGGCGTCTGCGGTCCGGTCCTCAGCTTCTGGCAGCAGGGGCACGAGGCGAAGCTGCACGAAGTACAGACCGCCGATGAGCAGGCTGAGCACGAAAGCCCGGCCGAGGGCGCTAAGGATGCGCCGCCGAGCTTGCTCTCTTTCCAGCCCGAAGATCGAGTGCCGTGCCTCCCAGCCCGCACGGAACGCCTGCCGGAGCGACCAGAGCACAAGCACGAACAGGAACAGGGCTATCCAGAGCCAGTTGTCTGAGACACTCCGGATGAACACTACCATGAGGGACCACCAGAAGCAGGTGCCGACAGTCTACTTGACCGATGGCAACTGAGGCAATCTGGCGGGCCCTAGTGGGCCAGGCTAGGCTAGGGCAGGGAGGAGGGCTCGCAGCAGCTCGGCCAGCCTCTGGGAAGCGGCCAGGCTTACTCTGGTGACCTCTTCGTGCGTGGGCGGTTCGGCCGCCTCGGCGACGTTGGTGATGACCGAGAAGGCCAGGACCCGGCCGCCCCCGGCGAATGCCGCCAGGGCCTCGGGCGCCGTGGACATGCCCACGGCATCGGCGCCCAGGCGGTGGAGGGCCCTGCGTTCGGCGGGGGTCTCATAGGCGGGGCCGTGGACCATGGCGTAGACGCCCTCGGCCAGCGGTGCGCCGAGCTGGCGGGCTGCTCTGCGGGCCGCCTCGGACAACCCGGGGTGATAGAGCCCGTCCTGCCCGGTGAAGCGGGGCCAGGGGTAGTCGCCGGGCACGGCCGAGGCGACGGCGGGGTATCCGGTCAGCCCGGGCAGGCTGATGTGGTCGGTGATGAGCATGATGTCGCCCGGGCGCATGCCCGGTGACAGGCCGCCGGCGGCATTGGTAAGGACGAACGTGTGCGCCCCCGCGGCCCGGGCCAGCCGCACCCAGGCCGTGGCGGCGGTGAGGGCGTGGCCCTCGTAGAGGTGCAGTCGTCCCTCGAAGGCCACCACGTCTACCCCACTTACGCGGCCGGCCGACACGCGGCCCTCGTGGCCGGCCACCCCCGCCGGGGGCAGGCCGACCTCGGGGAAGGACGCGATGGGCTCCAGGCCCAGGTGGCGAGCCGTGGGCGCGAGGCCGCTGCCCAGGCTGAGGGCGACGGCTACCGGGTGACCGAGGAGCGCGCTCAGGCCCCCGGATGCGGAGTCGGCCGTCGGCATCACTTGCCGCTCACCTCTCGCTGGCGCAGCCCCCGGGCGATGCGGGCATAGACCTGAGTGCTGGTGGCACTGGCGTGGCCCAGAAGCTGCTGGATCTCCGATAGGTTGGCTCCGCCTCGGAGCTTATTAGCTGCGGCCGAGTGGCGAAGCGTGTGCGGGGTGATCCGGCCGTCCAGGTCCAGCTGCTCTGCGTATCCCTTGATCACCAGCCAGAGGCCCTGGCGGCTGAGGCGTTCGCCGCGGTGATTGAGGAACAGGGCCGGCTCGTCCTGGTTCACCAACAGCTTGGTCCGCCCGTGCTTGATGTAGGTGGCCAGTGCCTCCTTCGCTGCCCGGCTCACGGGGACCTCCCGGCGGGTGGCGGCGCGGCTGCCGCAGTTCACCAGCCCTGCCCGCAGGTCCACGTCACTGATGTCGAGGGCCGTGAGTTCGCTCACGCGCATCCCGGTGGCGTAGAGCAGCTCCAGGATGGCACGGTCCCTCTGTCCCTTGGGAGTCTGGCTGCGGCCCGGCAGCTCCAGAAGAGCGGTCATCTCGGGCTCGCTGAGCGTGCGCGGCGTGCGACGGGCGACCGGAGGCGAGTCCAGTCCCTCTGCTGGGTCCTGGGATATCACCCCGAACTCGGTCAGGAAGTGGCAGAACGAGCGTATGCTGGCCAGCTTGCGGGCGATGGTGCTCTGTAGGTACTCCTGCTCGACCCGCATGTGGGTCTCGAAGCCGATCAGATCCTGCTTGGACAGCCGGCGCCAGTCTCGGACATTGCAGGAGAGCAAGTACTTGCTGAACTGCGACAGGTCGTTGCGATAGGCTGCGATGGTGTTGTCAGAGTACTTCTTGCGTTCCTTCAGGTACTTGAGGAACTTGTCGATCTCCTTCTGCATGCCGGGCTCCTTCTCCCCCCTCGAGTGCGTCGCGGCAAACGCCGGCAGCGTTATGTATTGCAGATTGGGTGCCAGTTTACATATGGCCGCGTGTACATAACGGCGCTTGGGATGCCTTGGACACGCTAGAAGCCCGCGGATAACATGCTGCTAGCTCAATCCAGGGAGGCGGTCTCGTGGATCGGTTCACTATCCGCAAGTTGGAGCAGCGCATCGCGGAGGTGTCGGGAGCGGTGTACTGGAGGAGGGTCGCCCTCGATCCGGTGCGGTGGCAGTCGGAGTGGTCGCCGCAGGCTCTCGATCCGGGGCTGGATGACTCGGGATGGCCGGCCATTGAGCTGCCCCACTGGTGGGGTGGCCGGGACGTGAAAGCCACCATCCGGGCCGCGTTCGAGGTCCCCGCCGACTGGGGCGACGACCCGGTAGCGTTGCGGGTGGAGCTCTCCCAGGGGCTGCACGTCTCGGGGCCCGATGCCACCGCCTACATAGACGGCGTGCCCCGGCAGGGCGTGGACGTCTACCACAAGGAGATCCTGCTCACGCCGGAGATGCGCTCCGGACGGCACCAGCTCGTCCTCGAGGCCTACAGCGGCACCCGGCCTGACGTGCATCGGTTCGGTGGCATCGAGCTGGTGGCCATTGATGAGGTGATGCGGGGGCTCTACTACGACGCGAAGATCGCTCTGGACGCGGCGCGGCTGCTGCCGGAGGAGTCGTTCGAGCGCGCGCAGATCGTCAACGCCCTGGAGGAGGCGATCCTGGCCCTGGACTTCCGTGAGCCGCTGGACGAGGCCTTCCGCCAGTCGGCGGCGCGGGCGCGGGCGATCTTGGCCGAGCGACTCTACGATCGCCCCTGGCCAGGCGACCGGCCGGAAGTGGTAGGCGTGGGACATGCGCACATAGACGTGGCCTGGCTGTGGACGCTGCTCCACACCCGGAAGAAGACCGGCCGCACCTTCCTCACCGTCCTCAGGCTCATGGAGCAGTACCCCGAATACCGCTTCCTCCAGTCTCAGCCTCAGGTGTACGAGTTCTTCCGCGAGGACTTCCCCGAGCAATACGAGGAGCTCAAGCGCCGGGTAGCCGAGGGCCGCTGGGAGGCGACCGGCGGGATGTGGCTGGAGGCGGACCTCAACATCACCGGTGGCGAGTCTCTGGTGCGGCAAGTGCTCTTCGGGAAGCGCTTCCTGAGGCAGGAGTTCGGCATAGACTCCGAGCTGCTCTGGCTGCCGGACGTGTTCGGCTACACCTGGTCTCTGCCGCAGATCATGGCCCGAAGCGGCATCAAGTACTTCATGACCACCAAGATAAGCTGGAACGAGTTCAACCGCGTGCCCTACGACACCTTCCGTTGGCAGGGACTGGATGGCAGCCAGGTGCTTGCCCATTTCATCACCACGCCTTCCAAGTCCTGGTTTGCCACCTACAACGGCCAGCTGACAGCGGAAGAGGTGAAGGGTACGTGGGACGCATACAAGCAGAAGCGGCTGTACTCGTCGCTGCTCCACGCCTTCGGCTTTGGCGACGGGGGCGGAGGGCCGTCAGCCGATATGCTGGAGACCGCCCGGCGCCTGCGGGACATGCCCGGGTTGCCCCGGTACCGCATTGGGCGGGCGGATGAGTACTACCGCGCCCTGGAAGCGGTGCGAGACTCGGCGCCGGTGTGGAATGGCGAGCTGTACCTGGAGTTCCACCGGGGCACCTACACCTCCCAGGCTCGCACCAAGCGCCTCAACCGCAAGGCAGAGCTAGCCCTGCACCTGGCGGAAGCGCTGGCGGCCACGGACCACCTCTACGGCGGCGAGTACCCTGCCCAGGAGCTCAACCGCAGCTGGAAGACGGTGCTGCTCAACCAGTTCCACGACATACTGCCGGGATCCTCCATCGGCGAGGTCTACGCGGAGTCCACCGAGCAGTATCGAGAGGTGCTGGCGACGGCGGAAGCGGTCGGCGGCGCCGCCATACGGGCCCTGGCCAAGCGGGTGAACACCGAGCGGGATTCGGTGCTCGTGTACAACGGGCTGGGAAGCGAACGTACCGGCGTGGTCGAGGTGGATCTGCCGGAAGGTACGGGAGCTATGGTCCTGACGGATGAGGACGGTTCCGCCGTGCCGGTTCAGGCCACCGAAGGCGGGAGAGCGCTCATCGCGGTGGCGGGCGTGCCGGCGTACGGCTGGAAGCGGCTGCTGCGGGCGAACGGGCAGGCCGCGCCTGCGACCCCCTCGCCGGTGCAGGCCACGCCGACCCTCCTGGAAAGCCCGTTCCTGAAGGCGACGTTCAACGAGGCCGGGCAGATAGTCTCCCTGGTGGATAAGCGCTCCGGCCGCGAGGTGATCGCCTCGGGCGAGCTGGGCAACCGGTTCATGCTGTTCGAGGACAAGCCCATCAACAACGACGCCTGGAACATAGACATCTTCTTCGAGGAGAAGTCCTGGGCGCTGGATGAGCCGGCCGAGGTGCGCGTGGTTGAGCAGGGCCCGGTGCGGGCGGGGCTGGAGTTCCGGCGGCAGTTCCTGCACTCGACCTTGGTCCAGAGGGTGTACGTCTACGCCGGTGTGCCTCGCGTGGACTTCGAGACTTGGGTGGATTGGCACGAGAGGCACCTGCTGCTCAAGGTGGCCTTCCCCTTCGCCGTGTTGAGCCCGCGCGCCACCTACGAGATCCAGTTTGGCAACATCGAGCGGCCCACCCACCGCAACACCAGCTGGGACTACGCCCGCTTCGAGGTGCCGGCACAGCGCTGGGCCGACATCTCCGAGGGCGATTACGGCGTCAGCCTCCTCAACGACTGCAAGTATGGCTACGACACCCACGACCACGTCATGCGCCTGTCCTTGCTCAAGGCAGCGACCTCGCCGGACCCGGAGGCCGACCAGGGCGAGCATCGCTTCACCTACTCCCTCTATCCCCATGCCGGTGACTGGCGGCAGGGTACGCTGGAGCAGGCGGGCGACCTCAACCTGCCCTTGACCGCCGTCTTCGAGCCCGGGCACGCGGGAGACCTGCCCGCTACCTGGTCCCTGGTCTCCGCTTCGTCGCCGAACCTGATCGTGGACACGGTCAAGAAGGCTGAGGACGAGGACGGGCTGGTGGTTCGGCTCTACGAGGCCCACGGCAGTCGAGGTACCGGGCGTCTGCGGTTCGGCCTGGGCATCAAGGCGGCGCGGGAGGTCAACCTGCTGGAGGAGGACGAGGGCGCCGTGGCCTTCAGTGGAAACGAGCTGACCTTCGACTACCTGCCCTACCAGATCCGGACCTTCAAGGTCAGCCTGGCTAGATGATGAGCATGCAGTCGCCGAAGCTGAAGAAGCGATACCGCTCCTTCACGGCCTCTTGGTAGGCAGCCAGGATGCGCTCTCGGCCGGCTAGTGCCGACACCAAGAGCAGCAGGGTGGAGCGAGGCAGGTGGAAGTTCGTGAGCAGCGCATCCACCACCCGGAATCGGTAACCCGGCACGATGTAGAGGGACGTCCGTCCCGCAAAGGGGGCCAGCACACCGCTGGCCCCCTGGCTTTCGGCCTGGGCAGCGGCGGTCTCCAGGGTGCGGACCGCGGTGGTGCCGACAGCGATGACGCGCCGACCCTCTGCCTTCGCCTGGTTGAGCCGGGCGCTGACCTGCGGGGTGACCTCGCACCACTCCGAGTGGATGGCGTGATCTTCCACCCGCTCCTCGGTGACGGGGCGAAAGGTGTCCAGGCCCACGTGCAGAGTCACGTACTCCAGCTGCACCCCGAGATCCTTGAGCCGCTCAAGCATGGCCGTCGTGAAGTGCAGCCCGGCGGTGGGCGCGGCCACGGAGCCTGGGCTGGCCGAGTACACCGTCTGGTAGCGCTCGGGGTCATCGAGGTGTTCGTGGATGTATGGGGGCAGCGGCACCTCGCCGCAGTGCTCCAGCCAGGTCTCCGGGGGATCCTGGAAGCGGACGAGCCGCCCACCGGAGTCAGTCACCGCCAGCACGTGCGCTCGATGGCCACGGCCGGTTCCGGTCTGGTCCAGGACCTCCAGCTCGGTGCCGGGCGGTACCTTCCGCCCGCGGACCAGTGCCTCCCAGGTGGAATCGCCGTTCCGGTTGAGCAGGAGCAACTCCACCCGGCCGCCGGTAGGCACCTTGCGGGCCCAGATGCGCGCCGGGAGGACCCGGGTGCAGTTGAGCACCAGGACGTCCCCTGGGCGCAGGTATTCGGGCAGATCCCGGAAGCTGCGATGGCTTATCTGGCCGGTGGCGCGGTCCAGCACCAGCATACGAGCCGCGTCTCGCGGCTCGATCGGCGTCTGGGCGATCAGCTCCGGGGGGAGGTCGTAGTCGAACTCAGAGGTCAGCAAGGGGCATCTCCCCGGCCTGGGCGATGGGGACACGGGTGTAGCGCTCGAACTCACTGAAGAGGCAGCCGCAGTACTGCTGGCGGTAAAGGTTGTACTCGCGCACGCGCTGCCCGCGCACGGACCAACCGCGGCGGAAGTTCTCGAAGTAGAACTCCACGCCGTGGGCGGCGGCCGCCTCTTGACCAGCGGCCCGGATGAGGTCCTGGTCCTGGTAGGGGCTGATGAGCAGGGTGGTGGTGAACCGGGGCAGGCCCAGGGCCTGGGTGCGGGCTGCGGCGGCGCCCAGGCGCAGGGCATAGCAGACCCGGCACCGGTCGCGGGCAGTCTCTCGGCCGGCAACGGCACGCAGGAAGGCGACGGCGTCGTAACCGGGCTGCCACTCCACCGGCAGGCCCACTCGGGCGGCATAGCTGACCAGGCTGGCGCGGCGTGCCTCGTGCTCCTGCCAAGGATGGATGTTAGGGTTATACCAGAAGCCGCGGACGTCCAGGCCCGCTTCTCGCAGGTGCTCCACCGGGTAGGTGGCACAGGGGGCGCAGCATATGTGGAGCAGGATGCTGTCGTCAGCGTTGCTGGTGGGAGGCGTCTGGACCGCGGTCATTTGTTTCGTCTCGCATGTCATTCCCACATTATAGCATCGCGATCGGGCAGGCGAGCACGTATGCCTCACGCCGAGCCACTTGTCGCTCCGCAGTCTGCGCCTTTGCGTGAGGCCGTCGGCTGAGAGCGGCGCGTCGTTGCCGCCTTCGGTCGGAGGCGATATTCTACTGCCCGTTCAGGCAACAGCCATAGGAGGACAGCGTGGAGGACGAGCGCTCCGGCGCCCTCGGATGCGGATGTGCCCTCGTCCCGGGGCTCGTGTTGGGGGTGCTGATCTTCGCCCTCGTCGGGCTGGTAGGCCGTCCACCGGCCCCGGCGATCGTCAGCCAGACGAACCCTGGGCCGGCTCGGGTCAGCGTGGCCCTGTCGGAGGAGTACATGGGCCGGCTGGTCCACGCCTCGCTCGGGGGTGGGCCCCTCGAGGGTCTGGAGGTAGACGCATCGCCGGGTAACAAGCTGGCGGTCCGGGGACAGGTGACGGTGTCCGTGCTAGGCAGGGATGTGGGCCTGCCGATATCGTTTGGCTTCAGTGTGCGGCTCCAGGACGGTAGGATCACTCTAGACCTCGTGGACAGCGAACTGCCCGGCGGTATGGATGAGGCCCAGGCGACGGGGCTGGTGAGGCCGTTCTTGGCCCGGATCGCCGGCAACCTGCAGAGGGAGCTAGAGCGAGCGTTGGGGCCGGGGTGGCGGGTTGAAGATATTGTCACTGACGAGGAGTCGGTGATCCTGTTGCTGGCCGGGTGGGGGAGCGAGGAATGAGGAGCTGTCTGGGGGTGATGGCTGGCCTGTTGATCGGGGCGGTCATCTCGTTCTGCGCGCTGGCGGTGGCCTCGATGGTAGCGACCGCAGATACTGCCTGCGACACGAGCCGGCCGGACGGGTGGCTGATTCGGGCGGAGGTGCCCTGGGAGCAGGTCACCCGGGAGGTGGCTTCGGTGTCCGTCCCGGTGGCCGGGGCGACGCTAGGGGTGACGGAGGTTGAGCCCGGGCAGTGTGGACGCATGCTGGTGCGGGCCGACTGGACCGGCGCCGCCCTGCGCCTTCCGGGGGTAGGCGTAGAACTCGATGCGGGAAGCGACGCCAGTGAGCTTAGCCCGGTGCAGATCCACTTCGGGAGCCTGAGCTTGCCGCTGGGTTGGCTCCCCGGTCCGTGGCGGGAGCAACTGGGGCTGCCCTTGGCGGAGATGGGAGGGGCAGTCCTGTCCAGCCGGCTGCAGGGCGAGGGCATGAACCTGTGTGGGTTGGTGGGTGAGCCTGCGGGGCTGGTCCTCTACCTGTGTGGAGACGCCGATTGACCGCCCCTTCCCGCCCGTGATATCATTAATGCGTAACGCCCCAGTAGCTCAGCTGGACAGAGCAACTGCCTTCTAAGCAGTGGGTCGCGGGTTCGAATCCTGCCTGGGGTACCAGACATAGACCAAAAGCCCTCTCTCACAATCGCGAGAGAGGGCTTTCTGCTTCCTAGCGCAGGGTTCTGTTGTGACCGAGCGTGGCCTTGGCCCGGGCCGTCACTTGGCGGAGCGGTAGCACTCGGGCTTGAGCACCCCGATGAACCGCAGGTTGCGGTACTTCTCGTTGAAGTCGAGCCCGTAGCCCACCACGAACTCGTTGGGTATCTCGAACCCGATGTAGTCGAGGTCAATGGCGACCTCGCGCCGGTCGGGCTTGCTCAGGAGCGAGCATATCCGGAGGCTGCGCGGTCCCCTGGTCTGCAGCATGCTCTTGACATAAGAGAGGGTGTTTCCCGTGTCCACGATGTCCTCGACGATGAGGACGTTGCGGTCGAGGATCGAGGTCTCCAGGTCCATCACGATACGGACGATGCCCGAGCTCTCGGTGGCGGCGCCGTAGCTGGAGATGGCCATGAACTCGATGTCGTGGGGTATCTCGATGTGCCGCATCAGATCGGTAAGGAAGACGATTCCTCCCTTGAGGATGCAGAGCAGGAGGAGGTCCTGGCCGCGGTAATCCTCGGACACCTGGGCGCCCAACTCGCGCACCCGCTGCTGTATGGCTTCCTCGCTGATCAGGACCCGGGACACATCGTCAGTGAGCATGGAGCACTACCTCTGGCTGGTGGGTGTGGCCGATTCTAGCACTGTCCGGGGGCCGTCGCCACACGCGGGCACAGGTTTGGTGGCGCGCCGGTGCCGGGCGCTTGTCCGCCGTTCTTTGAGCAACCCGATGGGTTGGGCTATAGTCGAGAGGAGGGCCCGTCGGCCCCATTGCACACTAAGTCTAGCGGAGCCTCGCCCTTGTACGCCGTGGCGGTGGTAGATGCTAACCCACACACCCGGGGAGAACTGGGGCAGTCACTGGCTGAAGCACGGTTCTCGGTCTCCCTCTTCACCGGATGGAGGGACGCCCGCCCGGGGCTGGCAGAGTGTCCTCCGGATGCGATCGTGCTGGCGGATTGGCGACGAAGCGGGGGACGGGGAGGGGTACGCTACCTGCGCCGAGTCGCTCGGGGCGCCCCGTTCGTGGCCATCAGTGACGGTAGCATTACCGGACATGACGACCGGTTTGCCGCTGTCCTCCGCTACCCGGTGACGGTGGAGGAGTTGGCGCAGGCGGTTCGGGAGGCGATTGCTAAACAGCGGAACATCGTCAAGGCTCTGGGGTACGCTCTGGACTTGGGCGCGCGATCGCTGGCCAAGGGCGAGGTCTCAGCCAACCTGACGCGCATCGAAGCGGCGATTCTGAGGGAGCTGCTGGAGGCCCGCGGCGAGTTTGTTACTTCCGCGGGGTTGCTGGAGAGGGTCTGGGGTGACCACGCCGGCGAGGACCGGCGCATCCTTTACACTCACATGGCCTGGCTGAGGCGAAAGCTCACCCAAGCGTTTGGTGAGCAGGTGATCGAGAGCGCCCGCCGACTAGGCTACCGCTTCACGGGGCTGGAACTGGAGCCCTAGGTCTGCGCCTTAGGACGCGGTGCGGGCCAGTACCCGGCGGCCCGGCTGACGTATGACCAGCACCACCTTGCCCTGAACCTCCACGTTCGAGGGATGGACAAAGATGGGCTCCATGGACGGGTTGGCGGGCTGGAGGCGGATGCGGTTCCCCTCGTGGAAGAAGCGCTTCAGCGTGGTCTCCCGCTCCTCTTTCAGCCACACCGCCACCAGGTCCCCGTTGTCTGCCACCGTCTGGTGACGCATGATCACGATGTCCCCATCGTTGATGAGGGCATCTATCATCGAGTTCCCGCGCACCTCTAGGGCGTAGATCTCCTCCTCGTCGGGGAGGATGTCTCGGGTGAGGGCAATGGACTCCTCGGCGAAGATGGGGAATTCGCTGTCGGGGATGGGAAGCGGGGTACCGGCGGCGATCCTTCCCAGGATGGGCACTTCCACCAGGGCGGGGTTGCTCTGCGGCTGCTGCTCGGCCGGATCCAGTAGCCGGATGCCGCGCGATGTCTCGGGGTTGCGCTGCAGGTAGCCCTGTTCTTCCAGTCGCCTGAGGTTGTAGATGACCACCGACGTGGACGAAATGCCCGCCGCCGTGCAGATCTCCCGGACGGTAGGCGGGTAGCCGTGGAGCTCGACCGACCGGCGTATCGCCTCAAGGATCTCCTTCTGCCTTTCGGAAAGGGCCACCGCTCTACTCCTCCCCCTGCAATGCGAGACTGCCAGCACTTCTCTAACTAGCGCTAGGCTCATTCTAGTAGAACACACGTTCTATGTCAACAGGATGCAGACACTGGTGCCCATTCCGAGCTCAGAACGCGGGAAGGGCCGAAGTACCACTCTCCACACACGGAACCTGGTAGCTTTGACGGGCGGTCAGCCATGCGTTACGCTCAGGGTATCGGAGGAGCGCCATGACTGTCTTTGCCATACTGTGCTCCGAGTTCCCTGCCGTGCCTTCCTGCGGTGCCTTGGGCGCCGGGCGGGGGGGCCGTTGATGGCGCTAGCCGGGCGGCTGAAGCTGAGTACCATCCTCCTGGGCCTACTGGCGCTGGCCCTGTCCGGTTGTGCCCAGGTGGGGGCTCAGGTGCCTACCTCGGGCCAGGTGCGGGTGCTGACCACAGCGGTGGTGGCGACGCCAACCCTCGGCCCCACCTCTGGACCGATGTTCTACGTCCCTCTGATCGTTCAGGGGATTCCCCTTGAGCCCACAGTCACCGCCACCCGCCGGCCCGGTGATCCGCCCCCGCCAACCGAGGCGGAGCCGGAGTCAGTGCTGGTGGCACACAGCATCACCTCCCAGAGCCCCAGCACCGATGGGTTCACGCTGGATGTCGAGGGCGAGGTCCGGAACAACGGGCCGGTTGCAGTGCAGGCGGTGCGGGTGTTGGTGGACGGGCGCAACCGGGGAGGGTCGTGCGGGCGTGGAGCCCTCGTCCTGCTGGGCAAGACAGAGGCGGTGCTTCAGCCAGGGGAAGCCTGGCCTTTCTCGGGCACCATCGGCCTCACCTGCGAGGCGGAGACGGTCCACCTGGAGACGGTGGCCGTGCAGACCGACCGGGAACCGCTCCGGTTAGCGATAGAGGACGCGGCCGTGGGGGTGACCGAAGCGGGCGATTGGCAGCTCCGCGGGATGGTGCGCAACACCACCGCTTACGTCGTGGCCTATCCTCGCGTGGTCCTCACCCTAAGGAACGCCCAGGGCAGGTACCTGGCCAGCAGCGTGGCCTA
>JBMNTK010000095.1:0-14174 GCA_050945695.1 Anaerolineae bacterium
GGGGTACTTGTCGCGGACGTACTTGCCGCCCTCGACGATGGAGCCCACGCCGTTGAAGGTGCCTTCCTTCCAGGCCACGTCCTTGTTCTGGATGCCCGTCTTGGCGCTTCTGTACTCATCACGGAACCGGCGGTTGTTAGCACCGACCATGATGCAGGCACCAGCGCGGGGCAGGGTGATGGCGATGGCGGACTTGTAGCCGGGGAACATGGTGCCCAGGTAGGTAGGAGCGGCGTAGGCGCCCATGTTGCGCAGGTCCGCCCCGGCGGCCATGCACATCTTGATCCCGTCGCCGGTATTGTAGGGGCTGCCCTGGGTGATGAAGGCGGGAAGGTGCAGGTAGTCCCGGATCATCTGCTGGTTCCACTCGTAACCACCGTTGGTGACGCAGACACCCCTTCTGGCCTTGACGAAGATCTCCTTGCCGTCCTGCTCGGCTACGACACCAAGGATCTCCCGCGTCATCGGGACCTGGATGAGGCGCTTGACCGGCGTCTCATACATGATGACGCAGTTGGTCTTTTCCTTGATGTAGTTGTCGAGGAAGTACCAATTCCTACCGGACCCCAGCTCGGGGTTTAGCCAGTAGAAGGACGGCTCGGAAGCTACAGCGTCTGCCCCCGGGAAGTGAGGGAAGAAGGGAATCCAGCCGCCGACGCCGAAGGGCGGCGGGGCGCTCATCACTTCGGCTCCCAGGCCCTCGAACCACTCGATGTTCTTGTACCCTTCTTCCAGGAAGAAGCGGATCCACTCTTCCGACTGGGGGAACCCTTCACCGGTGGTGGCGCGCTCGAGGTAGCGGGCGTAGTCATCCCAGATGGCCGGCGAGGGAGCGACGAACCCCTGGCCGCACACGCGGCTGTTGCCGCCGCAGTTGTCCTCGTCGCACTTCTCCAGGATCATCACCTCAGCTCCGGCACGGTCGGCCTCGATGGCGGCCGCCTGGCCGGCGAAGCCCATGCCGCAGATCACTACGTCGGTCTCGTAGTCCCACTTCATGGGAGCCCAAGGAGTGGCGGCGGTGGCGCTCTGGGCCTGAGCCGCACTGCTCAGAGTGGTGGCTGCGGCGCCTACTGCCCCCAGTGCCGCACCCTTGGTGAATTGCCGTCTCGATACTCTGCGAGAGAGCTCCTTGTCCTTTGCCACGATATCCCCCTATGGCTGTACTGCTGTGTACTGCGCGATAGGAACTGGCTTCACTGCCCGGTTCCAGTGGCCGTGCGGGTACTTCACTCGACGCGGGAGACTACCACCCCCTTTCTGAGGTCGCGCGCGAGCACGTCCCATGCGGCTTGGTTGCTTGCATGGTGGGTGAGGGCACTCACCGGGCCGTGCTCGCAAGCTATCGTTGGTGCGCTGCCGGACGGCGGTGAACTCCGCAATCCGGCAGCGGTGGTTCCCTATCTGGCTGTTGACCGGGACAGGAGCGGGCCGAAGCCCTGCAGGGCGGGTGATATCTTAGCAGTGCGGTGGTGATGGGGATGGCGGGGAGTGGGGCGTTGCCCGGTCTGGTTGGCTGGACGCGCGCCGTTTCCCCCTTTGCGTCCGTGGCCCACTGGCCGCCATCCGGTGGCTCTTGAGAAGTGCAGCCCATTTGTACTGCACATCACAGAATCTGTCAACCGCATTTTGTGATTATCATCGCTTGTTCGGGCGGAAGCTTGGCGCCAGCGGTGCAGAGGGGCCGCCATCCCCCCGGGCGTGGATGAGAAAGGGGAGCCCGGCGAACCGGACTCCCCCAGAGGAACCTTCCTGCGCTATGGCGCTATGGAGCGGCTAGCCCCAGGGCTCCAGGTTGGCAGCGTTGGTACCGGCGATGCGGCCCATGGCGTAGCAGTCCGCACCGACGTTGGACATGCACTGGTAGAGGTGGTTCCAGAACCCACCGTTCTCGCCAGCGGCGTAGAGCCGAGGAATGGGGTTGCCCTCGACGTCTATCACGCGGCCCTGGAGGTCACGCACCATACCGCCCTGAGTGTTCAGGCAGCAAGGGAAGATCTCGACGGCGTAGAAGGGGCCTTCGGTGAAGGGTACCAGGAGCTCGGGCGGCCGGTCGTAGGAGGTGAAGTTGGGATCGCCGGTGTCGAACTCCAGGTCCTTGCCCGCGGCGCAGGACTCGTTCCAGCGCTCGACGGTGGCTTCGAGCTCGTCTGGGTCACGTCCGAGCTTCTCCGCCAGCTCGCGGATGGTGTCGGCCTTGACCACCCAGCCCTTCTCGACTTCCACCTCGTTGTTCTCGCTGCACTCATAGCCCTCGATGTTGTGGGCCCAGCTCATGCGGCTACCGAAGAGCTTGCCGCTCAGGCGGGCTTCTTCATCGAAGATGAGGTGGATGGGCAGCGGGTACTTGTCGCGGACGTACTTGCCGCCCTCGACGATGGAGCCCACGCCGTTGAAGGTGCCTTCCTTCCAGGCCACGTCCTTGTTCTGGAGGCCCTGCTTGGCCTTCCGGTACTCATCACGGAACCGGCGGTTGTTGGCACCGACCATGATGCAGGCACCAGCGCTGGGCAGATTGACCTGGATGGCCGACTGGTACTCGGGGAACATCGTGCCCAGGTAGGTAGGCGCGGCGTAGGTAGACATGTTGCGCAGGTCCGCGCCGGCAGCCATGCACATCTTGATGCCTTCGCCCGTGTTGAGGGGGCTACCCTTGGTCGTGAAGATCGGCAGATGCATGTAGTCCCGGATCATCTGCTGGTTGTACTCGTAGCCGCCGGTGCAGACGATGACGCCCTTTCTGGCCTTGACGAAGATCTCCTCACCGTTCTGCTCGGCTACGACACCAAGGATCTCCCGCGTCATCGGGACCTGGATGAGGCGCTTGACCGGCGTCTCATACATGATGACGCAGTTGGTCTTCTCCTTGATGTAGCTGTCGAGGAAGTACCAGTTCTGCCCAGGTCCCTTCGAAGGATCCAGGCTATAGTAGGTCGGCTCGGTGCCGAGGGCTTCTGCCCCGGGGAAGTGAGGGAAGAAGGGAATCCAGCTTCCCGGCTCCCGGCTGTCGGGGAAGATCTCTGCGCCCAGGCTCTCGAACCACGCGAGGTTGTTGTAGCCCTCTTCCAGGAAGAAGCGGATCCACTCTTCCGACTGGGGGAACCCTTCGCCGGTGGTGGCACGCTCTAGGTAGCGAGTGTAGTCCTCCCAGATGGCCGGGGAGGGAGCGACGAAGCCCTGGCCGCACACGCGGCTGTTGCCGCCAGCGGTGCTCTCGTCACCCTTCTCGAGGATGATGACTTCTGCCCCGGCGCGGTCGGCCTCGATGGCGGCCGCCTGGCCGGCGAAGCCCATGCCGCAGACCACCACATCGGTCTCATAGTCCCACTTCATGGGAGCCCAAGGGGTGGCGGCTGCTACGGTCTGAGCCTGGGCGGAGCTGCTGATAGCGGTAGCGGCAGCGCCTACCGCACCCAGTGCCGCACCCTTGGTGAACTGCCGTCTGGATACCTTGCGGGAAACCTCGTTCTGCTTAGCCACGTTATCCCCCCCGTGGTTAGTACTGGTGTGTACGTCACGCAAAGGATCACTTCACCGCAGTGCTGCTTGTGACGGCCCCCACTTCCGGCCGCGGAGATGTGGCATCACCTCCTCTCTGAGGGCTCACCCCCGCAAGTATCGCGGAACGGGCCAGGGCTTCCGACCCAGCACAAACCGAGGGGGCTTCGTTGGCCCCTCGGTGGGTGTCTGCCTGTGGGTGATGATGTCACCGGCAGGCGACAGCCATCCCCGCCTTTCCGGCGGGCCAGGCATTGGTTGCCCGGGGTGCGGTTGTGTTGTGGTGTGGTCAGCCCCGGCCGTGTGAGCAGGAACGCAGACCGGACGAGCCGTCCGCCGCTGGCCTCCCGCTGCTAGGATGAGCTTCAGTTCGGCTAGTTTGTAACACAGGTCACAAGATCTGTCAACCCCCCAAATGGGGCTACGACCATGCGGAGATGGGGGAAAATGAAAAAACCCCCCAGAGGGCTTCTGGGGGGTGTGGGTGTTTGGCCGTCTAGCCTAAGCTGCGCATGTGAGGGAAGAGCAGCACCTCGCGGATGGAAGCCTGGTCAGTGAGCAGCATGACCAGGCGGTCAATGCCCATCCCGAATCCTCCCGTGGGAGGCATGCCGTAACTGAGGGCCAGGAGGAAGTCCTCGTCCATCTGATGGGCCTCCTCGTCGCCGGCCTCGAAGGCTCGCCCCTGGGCGCGGAATCGCTCCAGCTGCTCGAGGGGGTCGTTCAGCTCGGTGAAGGCGTTGCAGATCTCGATGCCGGCCACGAAGCCCTCGAACCGCTCCACCCAGCCCTGGCAGCCCGGGATGCGCTTGGCCAGCGGCGAGATCTCCACCGGGTAGTCCATCAGGAAGGTGGGCTCCATTATCCGGGGCTCGACGTAGCTGGAGATGAGGTAATCCACCAACTTGCCGAAGGTCGGCTTGGGCTCAGGCCGGCCCCCGATGTCGAGGATGGCCCGGTACAGGCTCTCGATGGTCTGGTAGTCCTCGATGTTGATGCCCGTCTCCTCGCGGATGGCCTCCCGCAGGTCGCGGCGCTTCCACGGAGGGGCCAGGTCTACCTCAAGGCCCTGGTAGGTGATGCGGGTCGTGCCCAGGACGCTATCAGCCACGTAGGCGATCATCTCCTCCGTGCGCCGCATGACGTCCTGGTAGTCGGCGTAGGCCTCGTAGAACTCAAGCTGGGTGAACTCGGGGTTGTGCTTGTACGAGACGCCCTCGTTACGGAAGTCACGCCCGATCTCATAGACGCGCTCGTAACCGCCCACGATGAGGCGCTTGAGGTAAAGCTCGAACGAGATGCGCAGGTACAGGTCCTGGTCCAGCTCGTTGTGGTGGGTGATAAATGGCCGGGCAGCGGCGCCCCCATAGATGGGCTGCAGGATGGGCGTCTCCACCTCCAGGAAACCATCACCATCGAGGTACCTTCGGATGGCAGCGACGGCAGCCGCTCGGACACGGAAGATCCGCCGCACCTCGTCGTTAACCATCAGGTCAACGTAGCGCCGGCGGTGGCGGGCCTCCACGTCGGTAAGCCCATGCCACTTGTCGGGCAGGGGGTGGAGGCTCTTGGCTGCCAGTTGGGCTTCCTCCACACTCACGGTCGGTTCGCCTGTGCGCGTCCGGAACATCTCGCCCTGGACGGCCACGAAGTCCCCGATATCGGTGGCCTGGCGGAAGGCGTCGTACTTCTCCTGGCCGAGGACATTGCGCCTCAGGTAGATCTGAAGCCGACCGGCACCGTCGGCCAGGTGAGCGAAGGTGGCGCCACCCATGACCCGCTCGGTCATCAGGCGGCCGACCACTGCTACCCGCGGTGCAGGCCGGGACTGATCCCTCTCCCACTCCTCGAGGGCCTGAATCGCCTCCAGTGAGGTATGGGTGCGGGGCACTCGGGCCGGGTAGGGATCGGTGCATTCCTCGCGCAGCCGCTCCAGCTTGGCAAGACGCTGCTCGTCGGGGACGAAGAGGCGAGGCTGTCGGTCGGTGTTAGTGCTGTCCTCCATCGAGCGATCTCCGGTCTAGGCGATGGTGAGGATGGTGACCGTGACGGTTCCTCCTGGCGTCTCGAAGGAAGCCTTTTCGCCCACTCTCTTGCCCAGCAAGGCCTGGCCCAGCGGGCATTCATTAGAGATGCGGCCGTCAGTCGGGTCGGCCTCGGCGGAACCAACTATGCGGTAGGTCTCGGGCGGGTAGCCGTCCTCACAGACGGTGACGGTGCAGCCAACGGTCACGCGGTCACGTGCGGTCTCGCCGTCGCCATCAATGATCACAGCACGCTTGAGCAGGTCTTCCAGGTGAGCTATGCGTCCCTCGACCAGCCCCTGCTCGTGCTTGGCATCCTCATAGCCGGCGTTCTCGGACACGTCGCCTTCGCGCTTTGCCTCTTTGATGCGCTCGGCGATCTCTACCCGCCGCACGGTGCGCAAGTAGTGCAGTTCCTCCTCTAGGCGCTTCCTGCCATCGTCAGTGAGATATTCCACCCTTTCGTCCATACCAACCTAACTCCTTGCCCCGGATGACCTCGACGGGGACCACGTTGTCACTCGTGCCGAGGGGGCAATAGAAAAGAAGCGCCGCAGCCCAAATCGGCTGCGCGCTCCCCGTTCGGACACAATCGTACGCCCGGCTATCCTGCGGTCCAGACCATTATAGCCCCGATACCCAGGGAAGGCAAGGGTCAGCAGGCGATACTTGGCAAGTGCTCGTACATCCGCTGGGTACAGGGGATCAGCGCACTGCTATGTGTGACCCCGGCCGCCCGGACAGGGTCGGCTGTCCGGGCGGCGTTCGTTACTGCCGGAAGTCGGAGGGACGGGGCCGAAGGTTGACCGTGACGTCTTGCTCCTGGCCATTGCGAAGGATGGTGAGGGTGACTTGGTCGCGGGGATCGCTATTGGCGATGAGGACCAGGAGATGGCTGGAGTCCACCACCGGCTCACCGTTGAAGGCTACCACCACGTCTCCGCCTATCGGTACCGGCTGGCCGCCAACGTTCCGTGTCCCGGTAGCTCCCCGGAGGCCGGCCGCCTCGGCGGGCCCGCCAGATACGACGGTGGCGATCATGGCTCCGTCCTGGCTGGGGAGGTTGTTGGCTTCAGCGATGAGCAGCCCCACGTCGGCGATCTCTACTCCCAGCCAAGGCCACTGGTAACCGCCCACCTCAATCAGAGACGGCGCCACCCGGCGCACGACGTTGGAGGGGATGGCGAAGCCCACCCCGAGGTTCCCTCCCGTGCCGGAGGCGGCGATCTGGGCGTTCACTCCCACCACTTGGCCGTCTAGGTTGAGCAGAGGGCCACCGGAGTTGCCAGGGTTGAGGGCAGCATCGGTCTGGATGGCCTGGGGGATGTCGAAGGGCGTGGCCCCGGAGGGTATGCTGCGCTCCAGAGCGCTGACCACACCGACGGTGAGGGTGCTGCCTAGGCCAAAGGGGCTGCCGATGGCCACTACCCACTCCCCTACCCGGACCTGGTCAGAGTCGGCGAGGGGCAGGGGATGCACGTTGTCGGGGAGGTCGTCCACGCGGATCACGGCGAGGTCGCTGTCCGGGTCCGTGCCCACTACCTCAGCCCGGGCCTCGAAGCCGTCAAAGAAGACGACGGTGACCGTAGTGGCGCCAGAGACCACGTGGTTGTTGGTGACGATATGTCCCGCCTCATCCAGGATGAAGCCGGATCCGGTGCCCTGGCCCTGCCCGCCGAAGCTCTGAACCGTCACCCGGATGTTGACCACCCCGGGGTTGGTCTGGTTGTAGAGGTCCACCAGGGCGTCGGCTTCCTGGAAGCCCTCTGGCAGTGCCTGCAGGAGGGCGGCGGTTGACGCCCCGCCGGATGGAGCGGCGGCGGGAAGGGTGGCGACGACCACAGGAACGGCTGCTGGGCCGGCCGGCGCTTCCGAGACGGTGGTCACGCGCCGGATAGGCAGCAGAAGCAGGGCGAAGAGCAGGACTAAGCCAGTGGTGACCACGAGCAAGAAACCACAGCCGAGGCCGCCTACGAGAAGCCAGCGTCTGTTCACTCGATACCTCCACACATGGAAGCCTGACTGACCGGGAGGGAGTGCCCTACGGCGCCCCTTGGGCCATCTCGGAATGGAGCTGCAGCCAACGGATCAGATCGCGGCGCCGCAGAAGGCCCACCAACTGGCCGTCTCTCACCACCGGCAGCTGCCGGATGTCGCCCTGGGCGAGCCGGTTGAGGGCCTCGGAGGCCTCCTCGTCCGGTCCGATGGTGATGAGCTTGGCGGCCGGGGTCATGATCACGCGGACCAGGGTATCTTCCCAGAGGTCGCGATCTATCTTGCGCAGGTCCTCGACGGTGACGATGCCGACCATCCGGTCCCCGTCGAACACGGGGAAAGCGCGGTCATCAGCCCGCATGATGTAGTCGTAGGCGAGGGCGGCGACGGTCACATCCGCGGGGATGGTGGGAGGATTGGGCCGCATCATACGGGATACGGTGACCCCTTCCAGGATGTCGCGAATGACCACCTGCTGGTAGCTCTGGGTAGCGGCACTGTTGAGGAACCAGCCGATGAAGGCCAACCAGAGACCGCCGATGATTCCGGTCCCGAAGAAGGGAATGCGGACCCCGAAGGCCATGGCAATGCCGGCGAGGATGAGCAGCCAGGCGATGGTCTGCCCCACTCCCGCCGCCCAGCGAGTGGCGCGGCGGAGGTTGTCGGTGGCCGCCCAGAAGATCGAGCGCAACACCCGACCCCCGTCCAACGGGAAACCGGGTATCAGGTTGAACAGCCCCACCAGGATGTTCACCGAGCCCAGCCAGTAGAGCAGCAGGGTCACGGGGCCCAGTTGGCCGAGAAGGCCTAACGGGTCAGCCCCCAGGCCTGGCGTTGGGTCGCTCGTGAGGCCCGCAATCAGCAGCAGCGCCCCGCCCAGGATGATGCTAGTGAGCGGGCCCACCAGGGCCATGAAGAACTCGTCTCGGGGGGAATCGGGCTCACGCTGGATGTTGGAGACGCCCCCGAAGAGGAACAGAGTGATGTCGCGGACCGGCATCCCACGGGAGCGGGCGACGAGGGAGTGGGCGAGCTCGTGGGCCAAGACCGAGCCGAAGAACAGGAGAGAGGCGAAGGCGGCACCGCCCCAGGTGAGCAGCGTTCCCCATTCCGGCTGGACCTGTCCGAGCACGGTGGCCAGGTTCCAGGTGACGAGGAAGAAGATGAAGAGCCAGCTCCAGTCTACGCGGACGTTGATGCCGAAGAACCGACCGATGCGAAAACCGCTTCCCATGAGTCCGCCTCCTAACGATGAAGATGCAGCGCCGACCGGATGCACGTCGGGAATGCCTGGCCGGTCCGTGGGCTCCTATCGGGGCGAGGCTGCCGCCGCGCGAGGTACGGTCAAGGCTAAGGCCAGGGCCGACCAATTGTCGGTGGGTGCAGGGGAGTGTGGACAACCCGTAGGCTTCTTGTGAGTGCCGGGAACTAACAACCTGACCCACCGTCCTGCATTCGACCCTGTCACTGAGTAACCTCTGGGTGAATAATAGCAGACGGTATGACTGGGTGTAAAGGGAAAGTGGCGCCCGCTGCCGCCAAGCCGGCGTCGTTTGACCCTCACTGACCAAGGGCTACAATCGCGCCAGCAGCTTGGTTAGCCAGGAGAGCTAACCTGAGATTGTTAGCGCTTCATTGCCAGCATTATGGCCTCGCCACGTTTCCTTAGGAGTTGGATGCCATGGAATTGGAAGGGAAGGTAGCTTTGGTTACGGGCGGTGCCTCGGGCATAGGCCGAGCCACCGCCTTCCGCTTAGCCCAAGAGGGAGCCAAGATCGGTGTACTAGACATAGACGAGGAAGGAGCCCGTTCGACGGCAGAGCGCATCGCGCGGACAGGGGGAGAGGCGATGCCGCTCGTGGCCAACGTGGCGAATCCGGCGCAGATGGAGAGCGCGGTGCGCGCGTTGGTGGAGAGATGGGGCAGGCTCGACATCGCCTTTGCCAACGCTGGCATCAACGGGGTGTGGGCCCCGGTCGAGGACCTGAAGCCAGAGGAGTGGGATGAGACGTTGGACATCAACCTCAAGGGGACCTTCCTCACGGTGAAGTACGCGGTTCCCTTCCTCAAGAAGCAGGGAGGCGCCATCGTCATCACCTCCTCCATCAACGGCACCCGCAAGTTCAGCAGCACCGGGGCCACCGCCTACTCCGCTTCCAAGGCCGGCCAGGTGGCGCTGGCCAAGATGATCGCCCTGGAGTTGGCCCAGTTCGGCATCCGCGTCAATGTCATCTGTCCGGGCTCGATCCAGACCGAGATCAGCGAGAGCACCGAGAAACGCGACCTCGAGGAGATCGAGGTACCCGCGGAGTATCCGGAGGGCACAATGCCCCTGACGGGGGGCAAGCCCGGTTCGCCGGAGCAGGTGGCGGAGCTAGTCCTGTTCCTGGTCTCAGATCGCTCCAGCCTCATCAGCGGAACTGAGGTCTGGATTGATGGCACCGAGTCGCTCCTGATGGGCTAGGAGCGGGGGGGCGGCGTGCGAGTTTACTTGAGGTTATGCTCTGCTTAGGCTAGACTGCCCGTGTTGACCTGGTAGGTTTGGCGCCAGGCCCAGGATGTATCGTTGGTGAGGGACGGGCGAGCGCCCGTCTGGGTACAGCTTAACCGAAAAGGATGGATGTTAGCAGGCCACCGATCTCGCTTCGCATAGCCTCCGCTCACCGAACTCACTCGCCCCCGAGAAGGCGTAGTCCGCCACCGAACGGCGGCCACCTCAAAGTCCCCGCCAATGCCTGCCTCGGGCGGCCCATCCAGCCAACCCTAGCACTCGCGCCACTCCCCCACCCACGCCGGGTCGGAGCGTCTCGCATCCATCCGCCGGACCGTGACCTCATTCCACTAGAGGTGACCCGTGGCCAGAGTGGTAATCACACACAACGAAGACATAGAGCTCGCTATCCGGGAGGCCCTTGGGTACTTCGGCCTGGAGCCCCTGGTGCGCGGCAAGCTCGTGGCGGTGAAGCCCAATGAGACCTACGCCACCCCTGAGAACCGCAGTGCCGTCACCCAGCCCGACACCCTCCGGGCGGTCCTTCGCTATCTCAAGCAGTTCGGCCCTCGCCAGCTGGTGGTGAGCGGCGGAGCGGGGGCAGCGGAGACGGACGAGGTGTTCCGCCTGGTGGGCCTCATGGACGTGGTAGAGCAGGAGGGCGCTGAGTTCTTCGACCACAATCGCCCGCCCTTCCAGGAAGTGGAGCTCTCCTACGCGCCGGGACCCCAGAAGTCGGTTATGGTCAACCCGCGGGTGCTGGAGTACGAGACCCTGGTAGTGGTGAGCCAACTGAAGCTACACGCCACGGCCACGGTCACCATGGCCCTCAAGAACGTGGCCATGTCCTACCCGGCGGCCGACTACTATGGACACCCGCGCTCCACCCAGAGGTACCACAAGCACGAGTTCTTCGCCGACATGCATTCCTTCATCGCTGCCATGGCCCGCCGCTTTCCCATAGACCTGGCCGTCACTGTCGGGCACCCGGCCATGATCGGCACCGGCCCGGTGAACGGGTTCCCGGTGGAGACGGGGCTGGTGCTGGCGGGCACGGACGCGGTGGCCGTGGATGCGGTCGGGGCCAAGCTGCTCGGCTTCGATGCCCAGGCGGTGCGCTACCTCTGGGAGGCGGCGCGCATGGGCCTGGGCGAGACGAAGGTCGGGGAGTTCGAATACCCGGCCCTGAGCCTGAAGGAAGCCATCGGTCTGTTCACTGAGGCGGCCTACGGGCGACGACTGGAGTTCTGATGGTCACGACAGAGGCACCCCCCAGCACCCTCCCCACCCAACCGGGCCAGGATCCACCGCCTGCCGCACGGACTAGCGCCTACCTGGTGGTCAACCCCCGCTCGGGCAGCTACGAGGCCAAAGCCTTCGCCGACGCTTTGGCTGGGGCCGCGGATGGGACCATCGTGCGCACCGAGGTGTATGAGCTGACGGGCGATGAGGTCCTGCGCGACGTCATCCGCGGGGCGCTGGCCCGGGGGTTCGAGGCCGTGGTCGCCGTCGGCGGAGACGGGACCGTGTCGGCGGTGGCCAGCGCCCTCATCGGCACCGGCGTTCCTCTGGGGATCGTCCCCTCGGGCACGGGCAACGCCTTGGCCCGGGAGCTGGGAATCCCCCTGAGCATGCCGGAGGCCTTGGCGCTGATCCTGGGAGAGCACCGGCTGCGTGCCATTGACGTCATAGCGATGGGAGATCGCCACTACGTGATGAACGTGAGCGCCGGGTTCACCCCGGTGGTCATGCGGGAGACCCACTCGACCGGAAAGAAGCGCTTCGGGATGCTTGCCTACCTCTGGCAGGGGATCAAGCACCTATCCGGAATCCAGAGGCACCGCTACCGGCTGCGCCTAGACGGTCGAGACCTGCCAGTGCGAGCGTCGGAAGTCATGGTGGCCAATGCCGGCCGGATCGGCACCACCCAGATGCGCTGGGGCGAGGACATCCGGCCCGATGACGGTGAGCTGTCGGTGTGCGTGGTGCGGGCCCGCACCCTGGCCGACTACGTGCGGCTGGGGCTCAACCTGCTTCTGCGCAGGAGCGACCAGGACCCGAGCCTGCGCTGCTTGAGTGCCCGGGATAGCGTCGAGATCGGGGCCGAGCGGCCCATACCGGTGCAAGGAGACGGTGAACCCGCCGGGCATACGCCGGTGTCGTTGCGGCTTCTGCCGGCGGCGGTAGAGGTCATCGTCCCGCTCCCTGAGGACACAGGCCACGTCACCGCCGCAGCCGGCGAGGGAGGGTTACATGCTCAATAGAAGGGTACTGGCGTACGTGGATAGACAGCTGTGGCTCAACCCCGTTGCGGACCTCGTGGGTGACCTCGTGCACGGGGCTTACCGGGCGATGGGAACGGCCGCGCAGCCCGTCAAGGACTTCCTCAACGGCACCTGGCTGGGGCACCCGCTGCACCCAGTCCTGACCGACTTCACCCTGGGAGCGTGGATGTCTTCGACGGTGCTGGACAGCCTGGCCCCTCTGGGAGACGAGAAGCGGCTCGATGAAGGCTCTCAGGCGCTCCTAGCGGCGGGCATAGCCAGCACGCTGGCCACGGCGACGGCCGGCCTGACGGACTGGATTCACGTCCGGAGCACGGCCCGTCGGGTGGGCATCATGCATGCCGCACTGAACACGGCTTCGGTGTGGCTGTTTGGGGCCTCCATCCTGCTGCGCCGGCAGGGGCGGCGCCCAGAGGGGAGGGCCGTGGCGTTGGCAGGGCTGGCCGCGGCCAGTGCGGCCGCCTACCTGGGCGGGGAGATGGCCTATACCCTCAAGATCGGGGTGAACCACGCCCCCGACGTGTCCGCGCTGCCCCAGGAGTTCACCCCGGTGATGCGCTACGAGGAACTGCCCGAGGGCACCCTCAAGCGAGTGGAGGTGCAGGGCATTCCTCTGCTCCTGGTCCGCCGAGGCCCCGAGATCCACGGGCTGGCGGCCACGTGTGCTCACCTGGGAGGGCCGCTGGACAAGGGGAGCCTCCGGGGCGACACCGTAGTCTGTCCCTGGCACGGCTCCACCTACTCTCTGACAGACGGGCGGGCGCTGACCGGCCCCTCGGCCCGGTCTCAGCCGGCGCTGGAAGCTAGAGTGGTCAATGGCATGATCGAAGTGCGGGCCAGGCAGGGCTTGCGCTGAGCCCGGCCCCATCAGGAGTTGTCAGTGTGAAGCTTAAACCGTTGTCTGAGCAGGTAGTAGTGGTGTTTGGAGCCTCCAGTGGCATTGGCCGAGAGACGGCTAGGCGCCTGGCGGCGCGAGGGGCCCGGCTGGTGGTGGCGGCCCGGCACGAACCGGGCCTGGAGACGCTGGTGAACGAGATCCGGGCCCAGGGCGGTCAGGCCGTGGCTGTCACGGCTGATGCCGCCGACTACGAACAGGTCCAGGCGGTGGCTGACCGGGCGCTGCAGGAGTATGGCCGGCTGGACACCTGGGTGCACAACGCCGGGGTGAGCCTGTATGCCACCTTCGAGCAGACGGCCCCGGAGGAATTCCGCCGGGTGGTGGAGACCAACCTGTTTGGGGCCATGCACGGGGCCAAGGCGGCCTTGCCGGCCCTAAGGCGGTCGGGCGGGGGAGCACTGATCATAGTCTCCTCCTCCGAGGGTGAGCACGCTCTCCCCCTGCAGAGCGCCTATGCGGCCTCCAAGGCGGGGGTGGACCGGCTGGTACAGGCCCTCCAGCTGGAGTTCGCCCGCGAGCGGGTCCCGATCAGCGTTACCAGCATCATCCCCGGGGCCATCAACACCCCGTTCTTCGACAAGGCCCGCAGCAAGCTGGGCGTCAAGCCCAAGGCGATGCCGCCCTACTATCAGCCGGGAGTAGTGGCCGAGGCTATCGCTTACGCGGCTGAGCATCCCGTGCAGAGGCTGGTGGTCGGGCTCCCGCCGCAGCTGCTGATCTGGAGCCACCGCTACTGGCCCTCAGTGCTCAACCGGGCACTGGCCAGGGCAGGTATCTGGATGCAGCGCAGCGACGAGCCTAAGCCGCTCGGGGCGCCGGACGCTCTCTTCGAACCCATGCCGGGATACGACCGGGCTGAGGGCAGCTTCGGCGACCGGGCCGTGGGGTTCAGCCCCTACACCTGGCTCCAGATGCACCCGCGGGTCCGGCGCGCCGTCAAGATCACCGGCGGGGCCCTCGTAGCTGGCATGGTGGTGCGAAAG
>JBMNTK010000096.1:0-14174 GCA_050945695.1 Anaerolineae bacterium
CTCGCGCTGCTTGGTGTGCTCGTCTCCCTGGGCATATACGTCGTATCCGCCTGCTGGACCGACTGGGTCTTCAACCGCGAGTTCCTCAACCGCCTGGGCGCCGACCTTTCGGCGGTGGTGTTGGGGGTGCCCATCGCCTTGGGCGTGAGGGACTTCATCCGCCGAGGCAAGCTGGCGGAGCAGCGGCGGTCTCAGGCCGAACACGCCGCCTCGGTACTCAACCTGCTCCACCGCGAGCTCGAACACAACGGCGACCTGCTCCTGGCCCGCAAGGGCAGCGAGCTGGCGCTGCCCACCGAGCCCCTCAAGGACGATCTCTGGCAGGCCCTCACCCGAAGCGGGGAACTGCCCTGGCTCCACGACCCCGAAGTGCTGGACCGGCTGGCCACGGCCTACTACTACATCCGCGCCCTGGCTGAGCTCGAGTCCGCCATGGCCCATACCGGCGCCGGTTTGGGGCCAGGCGGCACCATGCCCGAGGGTCATCGCCGCTACATGGAGGAGCTAGCAGACCGGGCCCTGCGCCACGTGGTACTGGCCCTGGAGACGCTCGAGAAGCACCTCGACTTCGAGCCCGCGTCAGGCTAGGCCACAGGTGGAGCCCCGGCCGTGCAGGGCGTTCAAGCCCATCTACGAGACTTGCTTACCTCACCGGCTGGGGGTACAATGCTCGCGTATTCCTCGGTAGCTCAATGGTAGAGCGACCGGCTGTTAACCGGTTGGTTGTTGGTTCGAGTCCAGCCCGAGGAGCCTTATAGACCATCTAGGGGGAGCGGAGCGCATTGGCACCGTTCCCTTTTTCGTTTCCTCTCGGGTGCTCCCACCCGGCGAACCGCTGCCATCGTCATCCCGCCGCTCTCCGCAAACCCATCTGGTGAGGGGATCAGGACGTGTACCGCTACTACGAGTTCCGGGCCCTAGACCGCCCCCTCAGCTCGAAAGAGATGGCAGAAGTGCGCCAGCTCTCCACCCGCGCCCTGATCACCCCCACCGTCTTCCGGAACGAGTACAACTGGGGTGACTTCCGGGGTGACCCCTTCGATCTCATGGTCCGCTACTACGATGCCCACCTGTTCTACACCGATGGGGGCGACCGACAGCTCATGCTGCGCCTACCCAAGGCCGCGCTGGATCCAGCAGTGGTGGAGCCATTCCTCGTTTGGGACTACCTGGAGCTACACCCGGCTGGAGACAACGTCATCCTCGCGTTCATAGTTGAGAACGATGAGGGCGACGGCTGGGGCTACGACGCGGAAGAGGAAGGGGAAAACTGGCTGGCGAACCTCGTGTCCCAGCGGTCCGAGCTGGCCAGTGGGGACCTCCGCGCCCTCTACTTGGGCTGGCTCGCCTCCGTGTGGGACGAAGGTGACGAAGACAGCGAAGAGATGCAGCGGCTGGAGCCCCCGGTGCCACCTGGCCTGGGCGAGCTCTCGTGCAGCCTCTCGGCCTTGGCGGATCTGCTGGTGCTGGACCAGTACCTCGTGAAAGCCGCGGCGGAGGCTAGTGTACCGCTGTTGCAGCCCTCTAGCGCCGACTTCGAGGAGTGGGTGCTCGCCCTCCCCCAACCGGAGAAGGACAGCCTGCTGGTGCGACTGCTGCGAGATGGGAGTCCCTTGGCCCGGGCCGAGCTGTTCCAGAGGTGGCGCGCGGAGCGAGGGGAGGCCACCGCCCAGGCCCCCACCAGGCGAACGGTGGCCCAGCTCCTCGCCCGGGCCGATGAGCTAGAGGAAACCGAACAGCGACAAGAGGAGGCAGAGAAGGCCGCCCTCCGGGCAGCCTACCTGATGGACCTGAGCACCAGGGAGGGAGAGGCCTGGGAGGAAGTGGAGGCGCTGATCGAGAAGGGCCACTCGTCCGCATACGACCGGGCTGCAAGCACCCTTCGGGACCTGCAGGATCTTGCCGTCCTCCAGGGAAGGAAACAGCTGTTCCGGGACCGCATAGAGGACCTGCGCACCCGCTACGCCCGCCGGCAAGCCTTCCTCCGCCGGCTCGATGAGGTCCTGTCCGCCGGGTAGCCGCTCAGGGCGCGCGGGAGCGGCCTTTGTCACCTGTGACGGTGTATAATGGCAGCTGTATCGCCACCCCACCTAGGAAGAGGGCTGCCAGTTGCACACGAGCGAAGCCAGAGCGCAAGCGGACACGGCGAGCGCCGTGTATCGGGACCCCAACCTCCGCATTCTCTTCGCCGTCACCCTCATGGCCGTCCTGGGCGTAGCCAGCGTCACCCCTGCCTTCCCTACCATGCAGCGGGCCCTGGGCGTCACCCCCCAGCAGACTGGGCTCCTCATCACCGTTTTCACCCTTCCGGGCGTGGTGGCGACACCCCTGCTGGGCATCATGGCCGACCACGTGGGGCGCAAGCGCATCCTGGTTCCGTCGCTGTTCCTCTTTGCCCTGGCCGGGGCAGCCCTGCCCCTGGCCGGCAGCATGGACATGATGCTCGTCTTCCGCTTCCTCCAGGGCGTGGGTGCAGCCTCCCTCGGTTCGCTCAACGTGACCATCATCGGTGACCTCTACTCGGGCCGTCGCTGCACTGCCGCAATGGGCTACAACGCCAGCATCCTCAGCGTGGGAACGGCAGCTTACCCGGCCATCGGCGGGGCGCTGGCTACCCTTAGCTGGCGCTATCCCTTCTTCCTGCCTCTGCTCGCCATCCCGGTGGCGCTGCTCGTCGTGTTCCGGCTGGATAGCCCCGAGCCCCTGACTCACCAGGGCCTCAGGGAGTACCTGACTAACGCGTTCACCAGCATCGCCAACCGCCGCATCGGCGGCCTGTTCTTCGCCAGTCTGGCCACCTTCGTGCTGCTCTATGGCGCCTACATGGCCTACCTGCCCTTCCTGCTCGCCGGGTCATTCCAGGCCTCTGCCTTCGCCATCGGCGTCATTATGTCCAGTTCCTCCATCGCCACCGCGCTCATGGCTTCGCGCCTGTCGCTCCTGGTGCGGCGCTTCCCCGAGCCGGTGCTGATCCTGGCCGCCTTCCTGCTCTACGCCCTGGCCCTGGTCATGGTCCCCTGGGTGCCCAACCTTTGGCTCTTCCTGGTGCCCACCACCATCTTCGGCATCGCTCAGGGCATGAACACCCCCAGCATCCAGTCTCTGCTGGCGCGTCTGGCTCCCCCTCAGCACCGAGGCGCGTTCATGTCCCTGAACGGCATGGTGCTGCGCCTGGGCCAGACGCTTGGGCCCTTGGTGATGGGAGCCGCCTATGCCGCCTGGGGAATTGGCGGCGTCTATCGCCTCGGCGCCGTGCTGGCCCTGCTCACTGCCGGCATCCTGAGCTACACCCTGGGAACCCGCCACCAGCCGTGACCCCATCAACCCGGCCGCTTTGACCGGCACCGCCCATCGGTGCTACCTTCCCTGTACCTACGTCCCCTCGGAGACAGCCATGACCGGCAGAGAGCGCGTCCGGGCGGCCATTCCGGTCCGCAGCCCGGACCGGATCCCGCTGATCTACGGCATCCTTCCCGGCGCGGAAGTGGCCTCCGACACCCCGCCGGCCTACGCCACCTTCTGGGGACACCGCTGGCATCGCCAGGAGCCAAGGGAGTAGCCATGCCAAGTGTCGCACACGAAACCGCGGACGTACTGGTCCTGGGGGGCGGCGGGGCTGCCCTGCGCGCCGCCATCGCTGCCGCCGAGCACCCCTCCCGCCTGAAGGTGCTCCTGGCGACGAAGGGAGCCCTGGGCCGCAGCGGCGTGACCGCTACCGCCTGCTCGGACCGCATGGCCTTCCACGTTACCCTGCCCAGCACCGAGCCCCGTGAGCCCTACTCCTGGGTGCACCACGCCGATGACGTCTACCGCATCGGCGGCTACGTCTCCGACTACGACCTGGCTGCCATCCAGGCGCGGGAAGCGGCCGGTGTCTTCGAATACCTCGACCAACTGGGTGTGCCCTGGGTCCGGCGACCGGATGGCACCCCTGACCAGTTCGTCACCGACGGGTCCGAGTACGCTCGGGCCTGCTACACCGGCCCCTACACCGCCAACCACATCGAGGAGGCGCTGGTTCGGCGCGCTCGGGCGCTGCCTAACCTGCACGTGCTGGAGGGCGTCTGTGCCACCGACCTCCTCCGCGGACGCGATGGCGGCATCGCCGGCGCCCTTCTGCTCACCGAGGGGGGCAACGAGAGGCTCGCTGTCACTGCCGGAGCGGTCGTCCTGGGTACGGGCGGGGCAGGGCAGGTCTTCGAGGTCAACGTCTTCCCGCCCGACTGCACCGGTGACGGCTACGCCATGGCCTACCGGGCCGGCGCCGAGTTGGTGAACATGGAGTTCATCCAGATCGGCCTGTGCTCGGTTGCCACCGGGCTGGCCATGTCCGGCAGCATGATGCGGGCCCTGCCCCGGCTCGTGAACGACGCCGGTGAGGAGGTCCTGTTCCGGTACCTGCCCCCAGGCACGCCTGCCTCAGAGGCTTACGGCATCCTCTTCAGCAAGGGCGCCAGTTGGCCGGTGTCCCTGGAGCAGCCCAGCCACGCCCTCGACATCGCCGTCACCTACGAGCGCGCCCAGGGCCGCCGGGTCTACCTGGACTACAGCGCCAACCCGGAGGGGCTGGACGTGGCCGAATTGCCGGACACTGTGCGCCGCTGGTACCAGGAGACCAAGGGCGTGCCCCTGGACGAAGAGCCCTACCGCAGCAGCCCGCTGGCTCGGCTCATGGCCATCAACCTGCCCTCGGTTGAGTGGCTGGCCGAGCGGGGTGTGGACCTGCCGGCCGGGCAGCCGGCCGAGATCGCCCCGGCCGCCCAGCACTTCCAGGGTGGGGTGAAGATTCGGACGTACGCTCAGACCTCGCTGCCCGGGCTCTACGCCGCCGGGGAGGTCGCCGGCGGCCAGCACGGGGCCAACCGCCCCGGCGGCAACGCCCTCATGGACTCCCAGGTCTTCGGGCGCATCGCCGGCGAGAGCGCCGCCTGGCTGGCCTCCCGCCGCACCCCGGCCCTCGACGAAGCTTCCCTGGCAGAGGCCAACGCCCGGCTGGACGCGCTTGCCACCTATGCCGCCGGATCCGCAGAACTCAGGCGGGCGGTGCAGAGCGCGGTGTCGGCCGGCGCCGGCGTGGTGCGGACCGATGCCGGCCTGGCCGAGGGTCTGCAGCGACTGGAGCATCTGAAGCGTTCCCATCCCGCGTCCGGCCCAGGCAACCTCGTCCACGCCGTGGAGACGGCCAACCTGCTCACCGTGGCCGAGATGGTGCTCCGCGCTGCGGAGGTCCGCACCGAGAGCCGTGGCCCTCACCTGCGCTTCGCTGCCGTGGGGGATCTCACCCCTGTGCCTTCCTCCCCTCACTGGCGCCAGTACATCGTGATCAGGAAGGGCGATCCCGACATGCAGCTGGAGATCCAGCAGCCGGTGGAGCCGCGGACGTGAGCGTCACCGTACGTCCCGCCACCTCCCAAGACCTGGAGGCCATCCTCGAGCTCTACCGGCAGGTGGATGACATGCACCTGGAGATCGCCTCTGATACCTACCGCCGGCCGGAGCGGCCCATTCGGACCCCGGAATGGATCGCCGAGCTGATCGCCGATCCCCAGGCCCTCCTGGTTGTGGCCGAGGTTGGTGGGACCGTGGTGGGGTTCCTAGAGGCGGCCCTCGGCGAGGCCAAGCCCCTCCCCTTCCTGGTGCAGAAGCGGTTCGTCACCGTCAACAACCTGATGGTGGATGCGGCGTCCCGCCGGCTTGGTGTCGGCCGGGCGCTGATGGCAGCCGCTCAGGACTGGGTTCGTACCCAGGGCACGCAGGAGTTGCGCCTCACCGTCTACGACGGTAACCCGGGCGCCATGGCCTTCTACCAGGCGTTGGGGTTCACCCCGGTCAAGCACGACCTTCGCCTGGCCCTGGACGAGTAGGGTCTTCCCTTGCGGGTCCTCCTGGTCTCCAAGGCATACGTGGTGGCCGAGTACCGCCGCAAGGCGGCCGAGCTGGCCTCCCTGGGGGTGGACTTGACGCTGGTGGCGCCCCGCTCCTGGCGGGATGAGCGCGGCGATACCCCCCTGGAGCCGGGCAACGATGACGGATACCGGCTCTGCGTCCTGCCCCTAGCCCTCAACGGCCATTTCCACGTGCACTGGTTCCGTGGGCTGGGTGGCCTGATCCGCCGATGCCGGCCGGACATCGTGCACGTGGAAGAGGAGCCCTACAACCTCGCCACCGGCTTGGCTTTGGCCGCCGCCCGCCAGGCCGGCGCTCAGGGCGTCTTCTTCACCTGGCAGAACCTCAACCGCCGCTACCCTCTCCCCTTCCGCCTCCTCGAGCGGCACTGCTATCGGAGCGCCGCCCACGCCCTGGCCGGCAACCGAGAGGCAGCGGCCGTGCTCGCCGCCAAGGGGTACCGCGGCCCGGTCACCGTGCTGCCCCAGTTCGGGGTGGACCCGGCCCGGTTCAGCCCCGGGCCTGTCTCGCCCGACGGCTTTACCATCGGCTACGTGGGCCGCCTGGTGCCAGACAAGGGCGTGGACGTGCTCCTGCGGGCAGCCGCCGGGCTATCTGGGGACTGGTCGCTTAGCATCCTGGGGGGCGGACCGGAGGAAGACAGCCTGCGGCGCCTGGCAGGCGAACTGGGAGTGGCGCCCCGAGTCCGCTGGCACGAGCAGATCCGCTCCTGCGAGGTGCCCGGCCACCTGCGCTCCCTCAGCTGCCTGGTGCTGCCCTCGCGCACCCGCCCCAACTGGAAGGAGCAGTTCGGCCGGGTGCTGGTGGAGGCCATGGCGTGTGGGGTGCCGGTGGTGGGGTCAGACTCGGGCGAGATCCCCAACGTCATCGGCGAGGCGGGTCTCGTCTTCCCAGAAGACAGCGAAGAGGGTCTGCGAGCCTGCCTGGAGCGGCTACAGGGCTCACCCTCCCTGCGGCAGGAGCTGGCCCAGGCCGGGCGCAAGCGGGTGCTGGAGCACTACACCCAGGCGGCCATCGCCCGGCAGACCGTTCAGGTGTACGAGGCGGTGCTGGGAAGCATGGCCGGCCGCAATCGAAGCGCCCAGTAACCGACGCCGGCCGTCACCACCAGGAGCCCTAGCAGCCCAAGCAGCGGCTGGGCATACGCCTCCCCCAGCAGCACCGACGCCTCGCCGGCCAGGTGCAGCCCGGTGGCGTAGACCAGCCACACCCTCGAGGCCCGCAGAAAGGCCTGCACCACCAGTACCGACAGCCCCACCTGCAACCCGAGCATGAGGGCGCTCTCGGCCCCATCGGCCAGGGGCAGCCAGCCCGCCATGGTGGCGATGTGTTGCTGGGCGGAGCGCAGGCTCATCGCCTCTTGGGGGGTGAGCCCCAGCCCCTCCGGGCGGATGGGCGGCAACGCGATGGCGTTAGCCAGGGCGATGGCCGCAGGCAACCCCGCCAGGTACACCGACTGGAGGCTCCCATACCCAAGCCCGAAGACCACCGCCCGGCGCCACGTACGCCGCACGTCCCGGAACAGCAACCGAAACCCCAGATAGCGGGCCACCTGCTCGGCCACCGCGGTCACCAAACCCAGCGTCGCCAGTGCCCCCACCAGCCCGATGCGGGCCGCCACCCAGGAAGCCCCGGCCGGCGAGCGCGCATACCAGCTGGAGAGAGGGACCATCAGCGCCAAGCCCACCACCGCGAAGGTGAGCACCCCGTAGCCGAATACCGCCCACCCGACCTTGAGCCGCGTCACCGCCCACACCGAGGCCAGCGTGGGCAAGCCGATCTGCAGGGCTATCGCCGCAAGAAACGCCAACACGAGCGGAACCCTCACCATCTCCACCGCTCCGTTTCTAGCGTCTTGGGCCGAGGGTCAGTCGCGTCGCCTCCGGGAGAACCCCCAAGCCAGGGCCGAGGCCAGGGCAAGCAGCCCCGCGCCCAGGAGGGCCATCGAGGAGCGATCGGTGACCTCGGTCACGCGCACCCCGTCACTTCCGATGCTGATCAGGGCCACGGGCCTGGTAGTGCCCGTGCCCGTCTGGGGCCAGAAGCTGGGCTCTCCCTCGCCGTCGAGGATCCCTTCAGCCTTCAGCGTATAGCTCACCCTGGCAGTGGGGATGACCGTCCGGCCCCCGGCCTCATAGGGCTCCCCGAAGGCCGCCCGCACCATGTTGGCGTTCTTGAATCCGTCCAGCCATTGAAACAGGCGCTCTACCATCCTCCCCTACCTCCTGCGCTCACCCAGCGGCCCGGCCTGAGCCCATATATCGTCGCCACAGCCACAGCAGTACCGCCACCAACACCAGCGCTCCCAGCCTGCCCCATCGGCGCCGGGGGGTCAGGTCCAGGGTATAGCGCCGGCCCAGCGGGTCGGTGACCCGGGCCCGGGTGGGGCGAACGTGCACCCACGCCCACGCCTGTCCGCTGGCGTGCCCCTCCTGAGGGACGGTCACTCGTGCCCGGCCGGCGCGAAGCACCCAAGCGACCGGCTCGATCTGGTAGCCATGCACGAAGTAAGGCCTGCCGGACTGGTGCTCATATGTAAACGGGCCAATGGATATCCTCACCGTTCCACTCCCTCTCGTGCCTCCGCCAGCCGATCCGGCTCGGCCAGCCACTCCCGGACCAAGCTCTCCTCTTCCTCCCGGCCCGAGACCACTCCATCCATCACCGCCTCTCGCAACGCCTCTAGAACCTGGCGGTAGATGGGGCCTGGCTCCAGCCCCCACTGGCGCAGATCAGTCCCCGTGACCTGGGTGCGGACGTGGCGCCACTCGGTCTGGTAGCGGAGCAGGCGATCGCGCGCCGCGTCGTCATCGCTGATGGCATAGGCCGCCAGGAGCTCGGCGGCGTCATAGGGCCGCAGCAGGCGGTGCACTTGGCTGGGCATCAGCTCGGGTGCGCTGAGGGCCTCCACCGCGCCCCTCAGGTCGGGGACTCGGGACACAGTGCGCGTGAGCGTACGTGGCAGCCGCAGCCGGTCCACCAGTTCCTCGATCTCTTGGTGAGAGGAGTCCCAGACCAGGAGACACAGATACGCCCGGGGGAGGTCGGCCGGCTCCACCCCGAACGCCGCCGCCGACATCCGCACCGACTCCATCGCCGCCATGAGCGCCGATGAGAAGTGCAGTCCCTTGGCCACCTGCGCCAGCAGCCCGAACTCCTCCAGCCGGGCCAGTGCCCGCTCGGGCGCGTCCTCCTCCAGGATCAGCATCAGCTCCCCGGCCACCCGTTCACCCGACGTGCGCCCCAGAAGCTCGGCCGCATCGCGCATCAGCTCTGCCGTGCGCTCCTCGATGTGGAACCCCAGCCGCGCCTCCAGTCTCACCGCCCGGAGCATCCTGGTGGGGTCCTCGACGAACGACAGGCTATGCAGCACCCGGATGGTGCCCTGATCGAGGTCCCTCAGGCCACCGAAGAAGTCCAGCACCTCCCCCAGCCGGCCCGGGTTCAGGGTGATCGCCAGCGTGTTGATGGTAAAGTCACGCCGGTGCAGGTCCTGCTTGATGGAGCTTCGCTCCACGATCGGCAGGGCGCTGGGTCGCTCGTAGAACTCCGTGCGGGCCGTGGCGAAGTCTATGTGCTCCGGCAGGGAGGCCCAGTCTTCGCCGGCAATGGCCGGGCGATCCAACAGCCACTTGGCGGTGCCGAACCGTCGGTGGCTCTTGATCTCTCCCCCGAAGCGCTCGCAGACAGCCCGGGCCAGGGCAATGGCATCGCCCTCGACCACCAGGTCGAGGTCCAGGTTGGGGAACCCCAGCAACAGGTCGCGGACGAAGCCGCCCACAGCATAGAGGTTGTAGCCCATGTCGTCGGCCACGCCGGCCGCCGCTCGCAGCACCTCCCACAGCGAGGGTGGCAGGGCCTGCTCCAGCCGCTCTACCACCCGAGGAGGCTTAGCCGCCCCCTCGCCCTCAGCCGCCCAGAGCTTGATGAGGTCGGTCCGGGTGACGATGCCGATCACCCGCCCGTCCTCCACCACCGGTACCTGCCCGATGTCGTGCTCGGTCATCAGGCGTTGCAGCTCTCGCACACCCGTTTCCGGCGACACGCTCACCGCCTGGGCCCGCATGTAGACCCGCACGGGCGCCCGGTCCAGCCCGTGGTGCATGGCCCGGTCTATCTCCCGGCGGGTGATGATGCCCACCAGCGTCTCGCCCTCCACCACCGGGAAGCCCTCGTGGCCGTAGCGCTGCATGAGGGCGGCGGCCTCCGCCACCCGGGTATCCGGGGCGAGGACGTGCACGCCGAAGGACATGATCTGGCGAACGGTGGTGGACGGCTCCAGAGCCACGGGCAGATAGGCCTTCAGCTCGCGTCGCACCTCGTCCAGGCTTCGCCCCCGCACCAGCGCCGCCGACGCCCGGGCATGCCCCCCGCCGCCGAAGTGCCGGGCCACCCGCCCTACGTCCACGGTGCCCTTCTCGCTCCGGCCCACCATTTGGACGTGATCGCCCATCTGAACCAGCATGAACAGCACCTGGGGCTCGTAGAGGTCCATCAGCCGGTGGGCCAGGACGCTCACCTCCTCCACGTAGACCTCCGACGCGGCCGCGGTGATGGCCACGGTCACCCCTTCGATCACCGAGGTCTCCAGGTTCTGGGCCAAGCGGCTGTAGAGCTCTCGCTGCTCATCGGTCAGCGGGTAGCTGAGGAAGTCCCGGACGATCTCCAGATTGGCCCCAACCTCAAGCAGGTAGGCGGCCGCCCGCAGGTCCCGCGGGGTGGTCCCGCTATAGGTCAATCCGCCCGTGTCCTCGTAGATGCCCAGCACGAAGAGCGTCGCCTCCAAGGGGTCAATGCTGATCCCTCGCTCGGCCAGGCGTTCCACCAGGATGGTGGTGGTGGCCCCGGTCGTGTCTAGATCGTAGGTTGCGTTGGCCAGAGGCTCGTCCATACTATGGTGGTCTATAATGACCAGCGAGGCATCCTCGTCCAGGCCGCGTAGCTGCGGGGGCGACTGGGTATCCACCAGGACCAGTGTGTCCACCCGTTCCCGAGGCAGATCGCTGGGGTGGTGGATCAGCATGCGGTCCTGGTAGAGGGCGTAGAAGCCCCGCACGTTGCGGTTCATCTGGTGCGGCAGCAGCGCAAGAGCCGAAGGGAAAAGCTTGGAGGCTGCCACTAGCGCCGAGAAGCCGTCGAAATCGGTGTTCTCGTGGGTGGCAATGACGTTCATGTGGTCATTATAGGGGGGCGCCGAAACCGTTGACAATCGGCCCCGACCCGGCGGGCGCTCGTCGCTAGGTGAGCCCACCACCAGGGAGCCTCAGTCATCAATGGCCCACCAGCAGGAGGTAACGGATGGCGGATGAACGCGGGCATCTGGCAGCCCTAGGCCGCCCGGCCCATCTCTACGCCGGCCTGATCGGCGCCGCGCTGATCGGCGTCGTCCTGGTCCTGCTGCCCTGGTTGACCGCCGAGCGCCAGCCGAGCATCGCCCACAAGCGCAGCATCCCCAACACCGACGTCAACCCCTATGGGGCCAACTTCTTCCTGCCCCGCGAGGTCGAGGACTGGAAGCTCGAGCGCACCCTCAGCATGGCCGCCGAAGCCGGCCTGCGCTGGGCCAAGATCCAGTTCTCCTGGGCCGAGATCGAGCGCGACGGCAAGGCCCGACGGCCGGAGGACCTGGACTGGGAGAAGTTCGATCACATCGTGGACCTGTGCGAGCGCTACGGCATCCGCGTCATCGCCCGCCTGGACCGCGCCCCCGACTGGAGCCGGCAGGACAACTCCGTCCCCGGCCGGCCCCCCGACAACTTCGAGGACTACGGCGACTTCGTCTATGCCTTCGCCGACCACTACCGCGGCAGGGTGGACTACATCCAGGTCTGGAACGAGCCCAACCTCTGGAACGAATGGGGCAACCGTCCGGTGGACCCCAAGGGCTACGTGGACCTTCTGCGCATCGCCTACACGCGGGCCAAGGAGGCCAACCCCAACGTCTACATCCTCACTGCCCCGCTGGCCATCACCCTGGGCGAGGCCCATCCCGAGCCGGGCAAGTGGCGGGCCATGAGCGACATCCAGTTCCTGGAGGAGATGTACCAGGCTGGGGCCAAGGACTACTTCGACATCCTGTCGGTGAACGCCTTCGGGATGAGCTACCCGCCCGAGGACCCGCCCAGCCGTGACAAGCTCAACTTCTCCCGAGTCCTTCTCCAGCGTCAGATCATGGAGAAGTACGGAGATACGGAGAAAGCGGTCTGGTTCAACGAGTTCGGCTGGAACGCGCCCCCCGCCGACATGCCCGACGAGCGGGCGGTGTACGGCCGGGTGACTGAGGAGCAGCAGGCAGATTACGCCTTGCGGGCCATCGAAATGGCCCGGAGCAGCTGGCCCTGGGCTGGGGTCTTCAGCTTCTGGTACTTCCGACAGGTGGGTGACATCAGCCCCGACGTAGCCGACTACTACTTCCGCATGGTGGATGTGGACTTCACCCCCCGCCGGGTCTTCTACAGCGTGAAGGACGCTGCCAACGCCATAGCCAATGCCGGGCCAGGCTACCACCAGGAGACCAGCCCCGGCGTGGAATGGGGGGCCGGCTGGCAGAACGCGATCCAGCAGGACGCGAGCGGCGGTGCCTCCGCCCTGTCCGAAGAGCCCGGTGCCACCCTCACCCTCAGCTTCGAGGGCGATGGCGTCACCTTGGTGGCGCTCCAGGACAGCCGGTCAGGAATCCTTCTGGCTACGCTCGACGGCAAGCGCGTGCCAGGGCTCCCCGTGGATGAGGAAGGCAACTCATACGTAGACCTGTACTCGCCGAGCGTACAGTGGCAGGCCGAGATCCCGATCGTCTCAGGGCTTGGAGACGGGCAGCACGTGCTTCGTCTCACCGTCAGCGAGAAGACCAACCCCGAGTCCCGCGGTCGGCGCTGCGCCGTGGATGCCTTCGTGGTGGCCGCCCCGGCGCCACCGGCCTTCCCCATCCTGCAGGTGCTGGCCTTCGGAGGGGTGGCCGTGTTCAGCGGCTGGTCGCTCGTCCGCGAGTCTCGTCGCTCCGCCCGCCCCTCGGCGTAAGAACCCCCTCTCCCACGTGTGGGAGAGGGGGAGCGCCATTTGGCTTCGCCGAATGGCGTGGGTGAGGGCCTCCCTAGACCAGCCCAGCCTCTCGGTGCTTGTCGGCCACCGTCTGGGCCAAGTCGGTCAGCTTGGCCAGGTCATCCGCCCTGGGCAAGCCCTTGACTAGAATGGGGTCCAGCATCTCCGCCCGCACGGTGGTGAGCATGCTGGCGATCTGCTGATCCACTCGCGTCCCCCAGCCATAGGAGCCGTACAGCCCCACGAACTTGAGCTTAGGGCGCAGCGCATTGATGAGGTTGACGGCTGCCGCCGCATCCGGGTGCGGGCCGGCCAACACCGTCGGGGTTCCCACCAAGAGAGTGGCGGCGTCCACGAGCGCCATGGCCAAGGCGCCCGCCTCGCTGGTCGTGAGCTCGAACCGCTCCACGCTGACGCCCCGCCGAACGAGCTCCGACAGCAGGTGCTCGGTCATGACCTTGGTGCTGCCGTGCATGGAGACGTAGGGCATCACTACGAGGTTCTTGGGCTCCCCACTGGTCCAGTCGCGGTACAGGTCCAGGATGAACTTGGGGTCATCGTAAAGCGGACCGTGGCTGGGCGCGATGACCTTGATGCGGTAGGGCTCCAGACGCTCCAGATGCCGCACGATGGTTCGGGCGAAGGGCATCATGATCTCGGCGTAATACCGCTTGGCGGACATCTCTACCCGGCATCTGTCGGTCCCGTACAGGTCAGAGGTGGCCAGATGAGCCCCAAACAGGTCGCAGGAGAAGAGGATCTCATCCTCCCGCAGGTAGGTTAGCATCGTCTCGGGCCAGTGCACCCACGGGGCATGGATGAACTCCAGGGTCCTCCCACCCAGCGAGATCGTGGCCCCGTCCTCCACCTCGATGATGCGGTCCCGGTGGAGGTGAATCAGGTCGCCCAGCATGTCGGCACACTTAGGGGTACAGACCACCTTTGCCGTCTGGAAGCGCTCCAAGACGTCCGGGATGGTGCCACTGTGGTCCTGTTCCGCGTGGTTGACCACCAGGTAGTCCAGCCGCGTGACGCCCACCTCATCCAGGTGCCGCATGAGCACGTCCAGCATGGTGGGGTCCACAGCGTCAATCAGCGCCGTGGCTTCGGTGCCCTGTACGACGAAGGAGTTGTAGCTGGTGCCGTCGGGCAAGGCGATCAGGGCATCGAACAGCCGCCGATCCCAGTCGACAGCGCCAACCGAGAACACTCCATCAACGATCTTTCTA
>JBMNTK010000097.1:0-14147 GCA_050945695.1 Anaerolineae bacterium
CCCCTTCTCGGTCTCGGTGGCTAAGGCGCGCATGACAGGTTGGGCCGGCTTTGAGACGGTGGCAACCGGTGAGAGGCGGTAGTCGAGAGAAGCTAGAAACGAGGTGAGTCGGTGACGCTGAAGGGACCGAAGGCGCCGTATATCCTTACCCTGGTGTCGGTGTTGGCTACCCTGTGGATGACGTTCGGGCTCACGAATGAGGTCTTTGGGCTCTTCCAGAACGTGGTCGGGCTGGTCTACGGGATCATCCTGGGGCTGGCCGTCGCCCAGGTGTTTGTGGTCCCGAAGCAGAAGATGCAGTGGGAGCGCATCCGGCTGCGTCGCAAGTACGGGAACTCGAGCCGCTACCGCGATCTTGCCCCACCGGAAGATGAGGAGCGCGCCGGGGGGTGGGCCGGGTTCTTCTCGGCCGGGACGTGGAATAAGGTCAACGTGATCCTCGGCTTCGGGCTGCTCCTGATGCTCTTTGCCTTCGGCGTGGCCAACATCCTGACCGCCCTCATGGCCATTGTGACCACCGTCAATGCCCGCATGCTCATGGTGAACTACCAGGCCATCCAGCGCATCGAGGCCGACGACAGAGAAGCTCGATCACGCTGAATGACATTGCCTGAGGTCTCCAGGGATTGAAGGCGCTCTTTATCTACAACCCGGCCTCCGGCCAGACGGAGCTGGAGCGCGAGCTGGAGCGGTGCGTCGGCAGCCTCGGGGAACGGGGGTGGTCGGCGGATCTGGTGTCCACCCAGTTTCCGCGCCACGGTACCGACATTGCCCGCGCAGCCGTTGCCTCGGGATATCAGCTTGTCGTTGCCGTCGGTGGTGACGGAACGGTGAGCGAAGTGGCCAATGGGCTGGTGGGCTCCGACGTCATCATGGGCGTCATCCCCACCGGCACCACCAACGTATGGGCCCTGCAGATGGGCATCCCCAGCCTTCCCCCGTGGCACCCGCGCAAGGTAGTGGAGAAGGTGCTCTTCGACCTAGAAGAGCTGGGTTGGTATCGCCCCAGCAACGTGCCCTCGTGGCTGGCTGATGCCTTCCGGGTGCTCCTCCGCTCGGAGGTCCGGGAGGTGGACATGGGGGTGGTGGACGGCCGCCACTTCCTCATGTGGTCGGGCGTGGGGTTCGATGCCCGAGTGACCGAGCAGGTAGTGCCAGAGGACAAGCGCCGCTTTGGGGTGTTCGCGTACCTGGCCTCTACCGTATCGGTAGCCATGGAGTACACCGGCGCCCGCATGCTGGTAACACTGGACGACCGCCAACTGGAGGAAGAGGTCCTCATGGTCTTGGCGGCCAATGGCCGGCTCTACGGCGGGGTGCTACAGCTATCCCCAGACGCGCGCCTGGATGATGGCCTGCTCGATATCTCGGTGTTCAAGGGGGAGGGCGTCGGCACCACGGTGCGCCACGTGACGGCGGTGTTGGCCGGTCGCCATCGGCAGGAACCCCTGGTTGAGGTGGCCCAGGTGGAGAGGCTGAGCGTGGCTTCCATACCGTCGCAGGCGGTTCACGCCGACAGCGAAGCCTGCGGCACAACGCCGGTAGACATAACGGTGAGACCCAGGAGCTTGCGGGTGGCGGTGCCGCCGGGAGAGGCGGACGAGTTGTTCACCCGCCCGCCCCTGGGGTCACTGGCAGACTGGCAGTAGCCCGCCGTCACTCCCATTCGATGGTGGCGGGGGGCTTGCTGCTGACGTCGTAGACCACGCGGTTGATGCCGGGCACCTCATTGACGATACGGGTGGACAGGCGGGCCAGCAGGTCGTAGGGCAGTCGCGCCCAATCCGCGGTCATGAAGTCTTGGGTGGTCACTGCTCGCAGGGCCACCACGTTGCCGTAGGTCCTCTGATCGCCCATGACGCCCACCGAGCAGGCGGGCAGGAGGACGGCGAAGGCCTGGGCGATGTCGCGGTAGAGGCCGGCGGCCCGGATCTCCTCGATGAAGATGGCGTCTGCTTCCTGCAGGAGGGCCACCCGCTCGGGCGTCACCTCGCCGATCACTCGCACCGCCAGCCCCGGGCCTGGGAACGGGTGCCGCCAGACGATCTCCTCCGGCAGGCCCAGTTCGGCGCCCACCTGGCGTACCTCGTCCTTGAACAGGTAGCGCAGGGGCTCGATCAGCTCGAGCTTCATGTCCTCCGGCAAGCCGCCGACGTTGTGGTGGGTCTTGATGCGGGCGGCCACGCTGCGGTCTGGCGCCTGGCTCTCGATAACGTCGGGGTAGAGGGTGCCCTGGCCCAGGAAGCGAACGTCACCGAGGGCTCGGGCCTCGCGCTCGAACACCCGGATGAAGGTCTCGCCGATGATCTTGCGCTTGGTCTCCGGGTCGTCCACCCCTCGTAGCCGGTCGAAGAAGGTCTTGCTCTCGTCGAGAGCAATGAGGTTCACCCCAAAGCGCCCGCGGAACGTATCCACCACCTGGGCCGCCTCGCCCTTACGCATGAGCCCGGTGTCCACGAAGATGCAGGTGAGCTGGTCGCCAATGGCGCGATTGAGGATGGCGGCAGTCACCGACGAGTCCACGCCGCCGCTCAGGGCGCAGACCACCTTCTCCTTTCCCACCTTGGCCCGTATGTCCCGCACCGATTCCTCGATGATGGACTCCACGGTCCAGTTGGGCTCGAGGCCACAGACACCGAACAGGAAGTCGGCCAAGATGCGGCTGCCGGCGGGCGTGTGCACGACCTCCGGATGGAACTGCAGGCCGTAAATGCGGGACTGGTCATTGCCCATGGCAGCGATGGGGCAGTTCTGGCTGCTGGCCAAGCGCCGGAAGCCCTGGGGAAGGCTCTCCACCTGGTCGCCGTGGCTCATCCACACGTCCAGCTGTGCGGGCAGATCCTTGGTGAGAGGCGAAGGCTCCAGGACCTGGATGGTTGCCGGGCCGTATTCGTGCCGGCTGGCGCGCAGGACGTGGCCCCCCAGCTGGTTGGCGAGCAGCTGCATCCCGTAGCAGATCCCGAGCACCGGTTTCCCGCTGGCGAGCACGTAGGGAGGCAGAGTAGGGGCGCCCTCAGCGTAGACGCTGGCCGGTCCGCCAGACAGGATGAACGCGGCCGGGTTGAGGCTCATGACCTCATCCTCGGTGGCGGTGTAGGGCACCAGCAGGCTATAGACCTGCTGTTCGCGCACTCGCCGCACTATGAGCTGGCTGTACTGAGAGCCGAAGTCCAGGACAACAACCGGATTGCTCTGGGCGCTCTTGGGATGCAACGGACCTACCTCCTGTGAATGGGACACCCATATGATAGAGCTTTGCGGCTGAGGGTGCACACTGGTGGGCAGGAACTCGCGATCGGTGGGCTGCGTGTAGGCTGCGCTCCGCGGCAGCGGAACAGCTACCCCCGCCGCCGGACGGGAGGGAGTAGCGCCGCCAGCGCCGGCAAGCCGGCCAGGAGGCAGCCCGAGCGCTCGGGGACCGGCGGCGGCTCCAGGACGTCATCTGAGGGCACGACCTCCAGGGCACGGGCGATGTTCGCCAGGCCACTGCCCTGGGCGTTGGCATCCTCTCCCAGGTCGCCGGCAGCGGCGCAGAGCATCTCTCGCACTTGCCGAGGGGTAGCCTCGGGGTGGGCCTGCAGGATTAGGGCAGCCGCTCCGGCGGCGAAGGGCGCGGCCATGCTGCTTCCTGAGGCCCGGACGTAGTGCTCGGGGAAGTCCGACACCGGATCGCCCATGTCCCCCGCGGCCGCCCGACAGGCGGCGATGGCCACCCCGGGGAAGAGCAGGTCGGGCTTGACCCGTTTGTCGGTGGTGGGGCCTCGGGAGGAGAAAGTAGCCACGGTGATGGCCCCTTGGTCGGCATGGGTGGTGTCGGCCGCCCCCACGGTGATGACCTCGCGAGCGCAGCCCGGCGGCCCGACGGTGTAGGATCGGGGCCCGGCGTTTCCGGCGGCGACGCAGATGACGAGACCTTGCTCGGCCAACTCATCGCAGGTGACGGACAGGGCATCGGTGCCGTCGCCCGCTTGCGAGCCCCCCAGAGAGAGGCAGGCGACCTGGGCGCCGTTCTCCAGGGCCCACTCCAGCCCCGCGATGACGTCGCTGGCGTCTCCGCCACCGTCGTCGGTTAGGACCTTGGCCACCAGGAGGCTGGCCTCTGGGGCGACGCCTCGGTAGAGCCCCTTGCTGGCCGTTCCATCCCCGGCTGCGATGCCCGCCACGTGGGTGCCGTGCCCGTTGCCGTCGGTGGTGGACAGAGCTAGCCGGCGCCGGCGCGATCGGAGCCGTGACCCGTCGTCTCCGTTGGTGTAGCGCGCCGCAGCGATGATGCGGTCACCGAAGTCCGGGTGGTCAGGGTCAATCCCCGTATCCACGATGGCGATCTTGACCCCGGCGCCGGTCAGGCCGGCCTCCCAGGCGACGGTGGCGCCCGCGATGGCAGCGTTCCGGTCCAGCAGGGCCTGAACTCGGAAGTCCAGCCATACCCGCTCAACCGCTTCGTCTTCGACCAAGGTGTCCATCTTGCCCGCTGGTACCCTGGCGGCCAGGGCGGGAACAACGGAGAACGATCGCTTAAGGCGGAAGTCCGGTCCCTTGGGCAGCTTAGGCACGGCCCCGGGGTGATAGCGGACGATCACCGGTACGGTCGTGTCATCCGATGCGGCGGCTAGCCGTTGGCGAAGGTCACGGCAGATCTTGGGCGAACTGGCTGAGCTGTGGCGATCCATCCTCATCCGGAAGCGCGGGCCGCTGAGCGCGGCCGAGTCTGTCGGAGGGGTGTCTGCTAGATTCGTACCACGGCCGACCCAGGGCGCCAGGTTGCAGCCCGCCACGTGCTGAGCGCAGGTTGCGTTGGCCGCCGGGGTAGCTTACGCTCTGTTGGCCATGACTTCGGGGGGGATTCTCAGGCGAACTGCGCCACCCAGGGTGCTGCCCTGGGTGGTTGCCGTGTTGTGCGTCCTGGTTGCGCTGGCGGACGCCCGGCCGGCGGCTGCGCTGGAGGCTCCGGCGCGGCCAGGGCCGGCGCCGATCCAGGTGGCCCCCGTGCTGGAGAACGGCGGTTACAGCGGGGTAATGCGCGTGGCTGTCACCAACCGTTGCCTCCTTCTGTCAGGTGTAACTGACCGCCGGTGGGCACAGGTGGCGATATGCCCCGGGGCGGGGTGGGCGCGGCAGCTTCACCTCCCGCTCGTGTTCCACACCAATGGCCCACCGGACACACCGCCAGCGCCTGAAGTGCCTCTGACATCGCCCGTCTGGGACGGGGTGGCGCGGAATGCCCACGTCCCTATCCTCATGTACCACCATGTCGGCCCCCTTCCGCCCGGCTCAGACTCCATCCGCCAGGGGCTCACTGTGTCCGAGGCCAACTTCCGGGCCCAGATGGACTACCTCAAGAGCGCGGGCTACCAGCCGGTGACGTTGACTGCGCTGGTGAATCACTTGGCCGTCGGCACTCCCCTCCCGGACCGTCCCATCGTCCTGACCTTCGACGATGGCTACCGGGACTTCTACGACGTGGTCCTGCCCATCCTCCGTGACTATGAGTTCGTGGCCACCCTCTTCCTGGTGACGGCGCCCAGTGACGATGGCTCCCCTGACTTCGTTACCTGGGACCAAGTGCGGGAGATGCACGCGGCCGGCATCGAGATGGGGGCGCACTCCTACACCCACCCAGATCTCAGCGGTCAGCTGGTGGACTACCTGGTGTGGCAGATCCTGGGCAGCAAAGAGGCGATCGAGGAGCGGATCGAGGAACCGGTGAGGTTCTTCGCCTACCCTAGCGGCGCGTACGACGACGACACCGTGCAAGTGGTGAGGTCGGCCGGGTTCTGGGGGGCGGTGACGGTGGAGAAAGGCTGCCGGCATACCGAGGCAGCACGCTGGTCCCTGGACCGCATACGCATCCAGCCCTACGACACCATCCAGTCGTTTGCGTCCAAGCTGGACGAGTGCCGAGAGGGGTAAGCTAACCTAGCCTCCAGCCCGCGCCATTTCGCGCAGCGAAATGGTGGACTTCCTGCCAGGGGAGGGAGAGCTCCCCTCCCACACGTGGAGAGGGGAGCTGCCATCTGGCGAAGGTAGAATCGGTGGGTGAGGGCCTCTACCGCCGAAAGGGCGGCGGGCCTCAGTCTATCTTGATCCTGGTAGGTGCCTGCTCAGCGGGCTTCTCGGTCTTCTCGATGGCTGCGTCCACGAGGCTCCGATAGGCCAACAGCATCTCCCGGAACGCAGCGCGAGTGTGTTCGCTGAAGGCCTCCGGGAGCGCAGGCACGATCTTGGGCCGGGTGCCGATCAGCCCTTCGACTCCATCTGCCAACCATTCACTGAAATCGAAATCCTTCTTACTCTGGCTCACGGTTCACCTCCGGTAACGTCACTAGGGCTCCCCTGGTCGCTCAGCTACAGCCAGGAGGGCCGTTCCCACGGGTAGGTTGAGGTGGCGCAGTAGGCCTGCTTCCCAGTCGCCCAGGGTGGTAAGGATGGAGTTGATCGGTTCCGGGGTGGGCTCCATCTCCACCTGGTAGGCGCCATCGTCGGGGGTGGCAAGGTCCGCCTTGGCGCCCAGAAGCTTGCGACCGAGAATCAGCCCGGCTGCCGCCGGAAACACCAGGAAGTAGGTGTAGGAGAGCTTGCGGATGCGAAAGCCGGCCCCCTCCAGCAGTTCTCTCAGGCTGGTGGCAGTGTAGCGTCGCCGGTGATGGTTGATGACGTCGTTGTGGCTCCACAGCCACTGGTGCGCCGGCGTGGTCACGGCTACCAACCCGCCGGGGCGGCACACCCGGTAGGCCTCGGCGACCAGACTGCGGTCGTCGGGCGCGTGCTCGATGACGTCCAGCAGGGCGATGAGGTCGAACGTCTCCGGGGCGAAGGGCAGGGCGGTACCCTCGGCCGGCAGAGACCGGTAGCCCCTCTCCCAGGCCACGGTCAGGGGGGCCCAGGCGTTGTCTACACCGATGACGGTGCCATAGCGGCCCAGGTGGTGGGCCATGTTGCCTGCCCCGCTGCCCACGTCCAGCACCCGGCCCTTGCCGCGCACCAGAGGGTCCAGGACGGTGATCAGGGCCTGGGTCCGGGTGTGGAACCACCAGTGGGAATCCTCGGGGATGGCGATGGGGACGGGGGTGGCGTTGGGGTCACAGGCCATTGCTAGAAGCACCCCAACTGACAAGAGTTGATGCGGACCCCCAGTGCCTTCGCGGCCTGCCCCACAGCCAGCCGCTCGACCTGGAGTCCGTCGGCGAGGGCCCAGGCAGCGGCGCAGGTGATCTCCCGGCGCTCGAGCCCCGACAGGTGCTCCATGAGGGGCTGGGGCAGGGTGGTCTCAGCGGGCGATTGGGCCTGATCGGGCGTGCGCGAGCGGCCATAGCCGAAGAGCCCCAACTGGCAGCGCGACAGCTTCACCCCCGCCGCGTCGGCCGCGGCGCCTATGGCCCGTGGCCCTACCCGCGCCCGTTCGGCAAGCGCCATCGCATCCTGGCAGGGGAGGCGGCCTGCCTCGTCGGCGGCCTGGCGGACCGCCTCAGTAAGGGTTGTGGTCAAGAACCCCTCCAGCACCATTGTCATCGGACCCGAGTATAGCACCGCCCAGCGTCTGGAACCACCGAGGGGGATGGCCGCGAGGGACCGACACGCACGACCGCCAGCCCCGGAAGGTAGGCGGGCAGGTACCTTGGCGCCGTCGCGCCTTTGCGTGAGGCTCCCGGCTGGTTTTTGGCTGGCGACGGGAACAGCGGTATAATGGATGGGTACGGGGCGTAGCGCAGCTCGGTAGCGCGCACGGTTCGGGTCCGTGAGGTCGGAGGTTCAAATCCTCTCGCCCCGACTCAGAGACATAGCACGTAGCAGAACCTCGCGGGGCACCTTCGCGGGGTTTCTTGTTGTCTAGGGTACGGCGGGTGGCATACTGGGCAGCGGCGCTCTGTCGTCATCGCCCAGCACTGGGAGGTCAGAGACCGGTGATCACTGTTGGCATCGTGGGTGCCGGGCCGGCCGGCATCATGGCAGCGCTCCAGGCGTCGGAGAGCGGCGCCCGCGCCATCCTCTTCGATACGAATCGGACCGTGGGCCGCAAGCTCGCGGTCACCGGGAACGGGCGCGGCAACCTCACCAACGCCGCCGTGAGCCCTGATGCGTACCACTGCGCCGACCGCTCCTTCTTGCATAGGGCCTTCAGCGCCTTCGGCCGTGATGAGCTTCTGGATTACCTGCGGACTCTCGGGGTGCTCACCTATGCCACGGACGATGGCTGGTACTACCCGGTGTCGGAGTCGGCCGCGGCGGTAGCTGACATCCTAGCCGGGGCTCTGGAAGAGCGGGGCGTTGAGGTCCGACTCCTGACCAAAGTGGACGACCTCCGGCGGCATGGTAAGGGCTGGGAGCTGGTGCTCGGTGGCGGCTCGGCCAGGGTCAGGGCGGACCGGGTGGTGGTGGCCACGGGCGGACCGGCCGCCCCAGCGCTGGGTGCCAAGGGGAGCTTCTTCCCTGTGCTCGAGCGCCTGGGCCACACGGTAGTGCCCTTGCGTCCGGCGCTAGTGCCGCTGGTAGGGGACGTGCGACGTTTACATAAGCTGCAGGGTGTGCGCCTGGACGTGCGGATGCGGCTGCTGGCGGAAGGTGAGGTGCTGGGCGAGTACTTCGGCAACCTCATGTTCACCCAGACGGGGCTGAGCGGCCCGGCCCCCATGAACCTGAGCCACCTCGTGGCCGAGGCGGCCGGTCGTAGCCTCGAGGCTTCCATTGATCTTGTGCCTACCTACCGCCGGGAGCTAGAGCGCCTGTTGGAGGGCCGAAGGGGCAGCCCAGTCCCATTGCGGGTGCTGCTCAGTGCCGTGGTGCCGCCCAAGCTGCCGCCGGTGGTGCTCGGTCTGGCTGGGGTGCCGGCCGATGCCCGGACGGCGGAGGTGAGTGACGAGACGCTGGACAAGGTCCTGGGCCTGATGCACGACCTGAGGGTGCCGATCACCGGCACCAGGGGCTGGGAGCAGGCACAGCTGTCGGCCGGCGGGGTGCCGGTCACCGAGGTCAACGCGGAGACGATGGAGTCCAAGCGGGTACCGGGGCTGCACTTGGTCGGGGAAGTGCTGGACGTGGTGGGGCCCTGTGGCGGGTACAACCTGCAGTTCGCCTTCACCAGCGGGGCGCTGGCGGGGCGAGCGGCCGCGGAATAGACAGCGGCCCCGGTCTCGAGTGAGAGGCCGGGGCCGCGCAGTAGTACGGGCTAAGGCTGAGCGATGCGGCGGGTCAGACCCCAACCGCCGGCGTCCTCGGGATTGCCGGTGTCGCCGGGGAGCAGCTCCTCGTAGTGGGCGATGACCTTACGGAAGGCCGCTGCGTACTCGGCGATGATCTCAGGCCGGTAGTGCTTGAACCAGGGGATGCTGTAGATGCGTTCCTGGATGCCCTCCGACACTGGCAGGCTGCCCTCCGGCTGGCGGATGTCCACGCCTTCGGGGAGGTTGGCGAGCCGAGTGGGCCGGCCGGCGTGGTAGACGTCGATCGTGTTGAAGAGCGGGTGGGTGTGCAGGGCCTTGTTGCAGCCCGGATGGGTGGGTACACCCTCGGCGCGCAGGGCCTCGCAGAACCGGCTGACCGACAGGCCGCCGAGTTCCTCGGGCCGGTAGAGGCCGTGAGGAGCGTACCAGCCACCCTTGGTGCTGCCCTTGGGCGGGCGATGGGAGCGGATGCCCGGCTGATCGCCGATCTCGTCCCAGAAGAAGTTCATGGCCTTGTCAATCTCAGCCATCTCAGCGGGGTACTTCTTGAGCTGCACCCGGGCCATGGCGGAGGTGAGCTGGTTCATGCGGTTCTTGTAGCCGCCCCAAGGCAGCCCGGCGCCCGCGACCAGCTCCGGCAGGGTGAGGTCCTCGCTGTGGCGAGCGTAGTGACCGAAGGCGACGGCGCGCTCGTAGACCTCACGGCTGTTGGTGAGCAGGAGACCGCCCTCACCGGCAGCGAAGGACTTGCCAGACATGATGGAGAAGCCGGCCACATCACCGAAGGTGCCGACCATCTTGCCCTTGTAGAGGGCGCCGTGAGCGTGCGAGCAGTCTTCGATGACCTTCAGGTTGTGACGCCGAGCGATGTCCATGATGGGGTCCATGTCGGCGGGGTAGCCGGTGTAGTGGACGGCCACGATCGCCTTGGTGCGCTCGGTGATGCGGTGCTCAATGTCGTTAGGGTCGATGTTGACGGTGTCCGGATCCACATCGGCGAAGACGACCGTGCCGCCAAGGGTGTAGACCTGGAGGCAGGAGGCCCAGTAAGTTACGCTGGGGCAGATGATCTCGTCGCCCTTGCCAACGCCGACGGCGTACATGGCGGCCTGGATCGCCTGGGTGCCGGTGTTGTGCCCCAGCGCGAACTCCATACCATGCCAAGCGGCGAACTCTTTCTCGAGCTGCCTGGTGACGTCCATCCCGGACATGGCACCGCGGCGAAGGACCTCAAGGACCGCCTCTTCGATGTCCGGCGTAACGATGGGCCAGGTGAACATGTCACCCGGATCGCTCTTGACAGCCTTGGGCCCACCCAGTAACGCCAACTGGCTTGCCATTGACCTGTGCCTCCTCTGGTGATCCCGCATATGGGGTTGGGGGTGCATACCGCCCTGGCCATGAACCGGGGCGACAGGGCCTATCATGGTCTAAGTTGGCCGCCGAGGCAAGCGGCTCTAGGTCCGTGAATTGATTGCTGCTAGAGGAATCCGTGCCGCTTGGGGCCTAGCGGCCGGCGGCGCGCCGCTGAGAGATCAGCCGCGCCCCCCACGTCCCCAGGGCAACGGCCAGAACCAGGACGGCAGCAACCTCCGCCGCGCGCAGCACCCACTCGAGAGGGCCGGGCTCCGCAGCCACTGATACCCTCGCAGCCTCTTCCGGAGCTGGCGAGTCCATCAGCGCCGGTTCGGCCTGGGGTTCGGCCTGCTTGGCGAGGGGGGCGCCTTCGGGGGTGTCCTCCGGAGCGGCTTCGAGAGCGTAGCTCTGGGCGACGCCGCTCGCTTCGTGCTCCAGGGACTCCACGCTCTCGCCCTCGCTGCTGGGTTGAGCCCCGGCCTCCGCGCCGCCCGGGAAGGGAGCGCTTCCGAGACCGCGCCGGTCAGCGGGAACGGCGGTGGCGGACACCGGTGCGTCCGGCCCTTCGACCGACTGGCTGGCCTGGGCGGCGTCGTTAGCCGCCGCGCCGGCGGCGCTAAGCATGGCTACCTCTGTCTCCTCTACTGGCGCGGGCTCTCTGGGTGCTTCCGGCGCTTCCGCGGGCTGAGCCGGCGCGACCGCCGCGGGGGCCACCGTGGCCTCAGGGGCGAGCGGCGCTGCCGCAGCCGGCTGGGCCAGTGGCTCGTTGGCTTCGTCCCATTCCGGTGCGGGTGCAGCCGCCTCCTGGCTCACCATCTCCGGCACGGCCGGCGCCAAGGCCAGCTCTGGCTCCTGCAATAGGCGGACGTCGGCAAACAGGAGGGCTAGCAGGAGGACGGCGGCGAGGGCGGCCACGGCCGGGGAGTAGGTTGACCAGAGGCTAAGCCAGGACCGCCGCTGGACCATCTCGGGGGTGAGGACGAAGGAGCGCGGCGGTTCCATAGCGGGCATCGCGTGCATGGTGCCCACTATGAGCCGCAGCTGTGCCAGCTCGGTGCGGCAGGCTGAGCACGTCCTCAGGTGGCGCTCCACCTGGAGCCTCTCGTCCTCCTCTACCTGGCCGTCGAGATAGGGTGAGAGCAGGTGGCTTACGTGCTCGTTATCCGGTTCAAGAGAGCGTCGGGTATCAGTCATCACAACCTAAGGACGTAGTTCTGGCGGAAGTAGTTCCGGATGATCCAAGAGCGCCTCGCGTACCTTCGCCCGAGCCCGGCTGAGGCGGGACTTCACGGTACCGAGCGATATGCCCAGGGCAGCGGCCGCCTCGTCGTAGTTCAACTGGTTGAAGTCCACCAGAACGAGCACAGACCTCTGATCGGGAGGGAGGGTAAGCACGGCGGAGTTGATGGCCTCGGAGAGCTCGGTTGCCAGTACGGCCTCCTCCGGCGAGACTCCGTTATCTACCAGTTGGGGCGCCCGGTCCTCCTCCTCGACCATGTCCTCGATCGAGGTAGAGTTGTGGCGGCGACGGGAGCGCAGCTGATCGTAGGCGCAGTTGGTGGCGATGCGGGCCAGCCAGGCGCGAAAGGAGCCACCTCGGAACTGGCCGATCTTGCGGTACGCCAGGATCAGGGCCTCTTGAGTAGCGTCGTTGGCTAGGTCGGGGTTACCGGCAATTCGGTAGGTGATGTTGTAGACCAGCGTCTGGTAACGCTCAACGAGCAGGTTGAAAGCCCTCAGGTTCCCCTGCTGCGCTAGCGAGGCTAGCTCCAGATCTGTGGAAGTGGATTTGACCGGGATAGATATGCTCATTTATACTGATCGGATGAGGTCGGCCGAAGTGGCGGAATGGCAGACGCGGCGGTCTCAAAAACCGTTGGGGATCACACCCCATGTGGGTTCGAGTCCCACCTTCGGCATGTCAGCACCAACTGATAGCGGGTCCTGATCAGTCTCTGAGCAGGGCCCGTTGCCTTTTCTGAGAGTTGTGAGTGAGTCAACTGTCCCTTTCAGTTTGCCGGGTGCCCCGTCTTCTGTCAAACTTCTGACCACGCAATCGTCCGCATCGGCTGGTGCCTGCCCATGTCGCTTCGAGCAGCGGTCCAGACGGCAGTCCTCACCCTGACACTCCTCATAGGGGTCGGATTGGGCCTGATCCTATCTTTCGAGGCCTGGCCGGCCACCTGCGTCTCAGCTGCCCCCCACGAACTGAGTAAGCAAGCGCGTTGTCTGTGGATGGCTTGGTCCGCCAGCGCCTATGCACGGGACGGGGACTTGACCCGCGCGCGGGGCCGTGTGATCCTGCTGGGTGAAGAGCCCCCATCCACGCTTTGCGACTTGGCTTCCGGAAGGTGTGCAACCTGCACGGCAGGCCAACAGACTGCAGGTGCACTCCTGGCACAGGCCCTGGGTGTGAACTGTGACGAATGAGCTAGCCCCATGAGGCGCAAGGCTTTCGTGATCCTAGCGGTAGTTTATGCTGCTGCCGGCTTGGCATGCGGTCTGCTACTAGGTTGGGCATGGCAAATGGGGGCGGGCGGGTGCGACCTGGACGAGATGTCACCCGTCCATCTGCGCGAGTACCTGGCAGCCGTTGCCGGTGCGGGGCCTGCCTCTAGGGATGAGGCGCGGTGTGCGCTGCCTGACCTGCCGGACACTGAGATCGCGTCCTTGGTGGAAGAAGCGGCCGCACAGGCGATGATCGAGCCCCAGGGCGATCGAGAGGCCGGCCGGGCATTGGTGGCCCTGGCCTCTATGTTTGGCCGACAGCGGCCTGATCTGCTAGTATACGCCGCGACTTTGGAGGCCTCGTCACCGAGGCCGACGGAGGAGACTGCTCCTACCCCAGCCCCCGAAGCCGCCCAGAACGGCGGCGATGACCAGCCGAGCTTCGCCGTGACTCGCCTGCAGTCTACCTGCGATAGGACGCAGAGGGATCATATGGTGCAGGTGCAAGTGTACGGACCGGATGGAAGGGGACTGGCGGGCCAGAGAATCCGGCTCGAGTGGCAAGGGGGCGCCCAGGATGCCGTCACCGGCGTGAAGGCGGTTGAGAAGCCAGGCTACGCAGACTTCACTCTCAGCCCTGGCATCAGCTACCGCCTGTTTGCTGCCGGCGCGGGGGGAGAGGCTCTGAGCCGGGCGGTGGAGCTTTCTGTGGCTGCCGCCGGATGCGGTGGGGGAGAGGGAGTCACCTGGCTGCTCGACCTCACGCGCAGCACCCCACCGAGCACCTAAGCTGACGGAGGTCGCCAAGTGGAGAGACCTAGCCTTAGCAACGTTCCGCTCTTTAGCGGCTTCAGCCCGGGGGACCGCACCTTCATCGAGGATCGCCTCGAGGAGATGCGGCTGGACCCCGGCAACGTCCTCGTTCGGTCTGGTACACCGGCGGACCGGATCTACATCGTCGCTCAGGGGTGGGTGCGTCTCCTGAGCGTGTCCGGTCACGAACTGGCTCGCCTAGGGCCAGGAAGCGTGGTGGGAGAGGCCGACGCTCTCAGCGGCCATGACTACTCCGTCCAGGTGGAGGCCGTCACCCAGGTTCGGGCCTGGACGCTCTCGACCTCGGTCATCCGGGATCTGGTACGACAGTTCCCCGCCTCTCTCATTGCCCTGGACTCGGCGCTAGGCTTC
>JBMNTK010000098.1:0-13762 GCA_050945695.1 Anaerolineae bacterium
GCCGACTGACGCAAATCGGGTCCCACACGACGGGGGGGGGCGGGTGCTGGCCCCCCCCGCTTCTGTTTGGCTTGGGTCTCTGCCCGCTAGACGCCACTATAGGCGCTGAACCCGCCATCTACCGGCAGCACCACCCCGGTCACGAACTTGGCCCCATCGGAGAGCAGGAACAGCGTGGCCGCGATCAGGTCCTCGGGGGTGCCAAACCTGCCGGCCGGTGTGTGCTCGATGACCTTGCGCCCCCTCTCCGTCAGCTCACCTGTGGCCTCGTCAGTCATGAGGTACCGGTTCTGCTCGGTTAGGAAGAAGCCGGGCGCCAGAGCGTTCACCCGTATCCCGGGCGAGTACTCCTGGGCCATATGGACGGCCAGCCACTGGGTGAAATTGCTGACCGCTGCCTTGGCAGCCGAGTAGGCCGGTATCCGGGTGAGCGGTCGGAAGGCGTTCATGGAGGAGACGTTCAGGATCACGCCCTCGCCCCGCTCCTGCATCAGCCGGCCAAAGACCTGGCTGGCAAGGACGGTGCCCAGGAGATTGAGGTCGAACACCCAGCGGATGGCGTCCTTGGGGAGATCGAAGAACTCCCGTTCGGCGCTGGTGGTGGCCTCCGAGCGGTTGCCTCCCGCTCCGTTGATGAGGATGTCCACTCGCCCCAGGCGGTGCACCACGTGCACTGCCGCCTCGGCCAGGCTCCCAGGGTCCAGCACGTCGCAGGGCACCGGGATAGCTTCCCCGCCCGCCGCGCATATCTCGGCGGCAACCGACTCCGCCGCCTTCCCCGAAAGGTCCAGGATGGCGACCTTCGCTCCGGCCAGCGCCAGCGCCTTGCCTACCGTGCTGAAGAGCACTCCTCCTCCACCGGTGATGACGGCTACCTTCCCATCCAGCCTGAACATCCCCGCGATATGCGAAGCTGTCAGTTCCTGCCCACCTGGTGTATCCCTGCTCGTCACTACCAGACACCCCTTGTCACTCCGTTCTTCGACCAGCCCAGCGGTGCCGTCCGCAGCGCGGCGACGGCTATCTACCCTGCCAGACCGGCTTGCGCTTCTCGACGAACGCTCGCGGCCCCTCGATGTAGTCCTGAGATTGGCGCAATCGCCTCACTGCGGCGAGAGTCTCCATGCGACGGCTGGCCGCCTCGGGAGGCAGCTCCAGGGTAGTGATGGCGGCCTGCTTGGCCGCCTGGACGGCCAGCGGCGAGCACTCCAGTATCTCACCCACCCAGCGGTCCACCGCCGCCACCAGCTCTCCCTTGGGCACCACCTCGTTCACCAGCCCCATCCGGAAGGCCTCGGCGGCACTGATCAACCGACCGGTGAGCAGCATCCCCATGGCCAGGTGATAGGGGATTCGCCGCGCCAGCTTCACTACCCCGCCCTCGTCGGCCAGGAGGCCGCGCCTGGGCTCAGGCAGCCCGAACTGGGCGTGCTCTGCGGCCACCAGGATGTCACACGCCAGCGCCAGCTCGAGGCCACCCCCCACGGCATACCCGTTGATGGCGGCGACGATGGGCTTCCAGCAGCCCTCCAGGGCGCTCGTGCCCACCACGGCCCGTCCCCGCAGAGCCGCCTCATCGGACTGTGACATCCGGTACTTGAGGTCCGCTCCCGCCGAGAAGGCTCGCTCCCCGGCGCCGGTCAGGACTACCGCCCACACCCGGTCATCGGCGGCGATCTCCTCGAAGACCTGAGCCAGCTCGGCCTGGGCCGGCGGGTGCAGGGCGTTCATCACCTCCGGCCGGTTAATGGTCACGTAGGCTACATGGTCCCGTCGCTCATAGAGGAGGAACTGATACGCCACGTCTGCCTCCGTTCAGGCCACCGATCAGCCGTCCTTCCGGGACCAGTCGTAAGGAATCTCCGTGGTGTGAGGCGGCTGCCGGTACTCATCGGGCTCTTCGTAGTTGTAGAGCTCCGTGGGGACGTTGACGATCAGGGTGAGGCTCTCGCCTATCCCCTTGAACCCGTGGTACACGCCCTTGGGGATCTTGACCAGCATGGGGTTGCGGTCCCCGATGAAGAATTCGTTGATCGTGCCGTACGTGGGCGAGCCCTCGCGGGCATCGTATAGCACCACCTTGGCCATTCCGCTGACGCAGATGAAGTGATCGTCCTGCTTGCGGTGGTAGTGCCAGCCCTTGACCACCCCCGGATACACCGCGGTCACGTACACCTGGCCGAACTTCTCGAACTCCGGCCAGTCGCTGCGCAGCATCTCCATCAGGTAACCTCGCTCATCGGGGATGAGCCGGAGCTTGCGCGTAACCACCCCATCGATCAGAGCCATGTATCGAACCCTCCTGTGGGAAGCAGAGCGCGCTTCCCCTTGTCTCTCACTCCACGCGGGCGATGGCCACCATGCGGGGCGAGTCGTCCGCGTACTCGGAGTAGTCGTAGTCCCCAAAGACGCCCTCGACCTGGAAGCCTGCCCGTTCCAGCAGGAGCTCCAGCTCAGGCCGGTAGAACAGGTACAGCTCCACCAGGCAGGTATCGCGTAACACCCCGTCCGGGCGAGCCAGGTCGTAGATGGATCGGAGCCGCAGGCGCTGTGCTGCCCGCTCGACCTCGGCCACCGTCCACTCGTAGAGGGGGCCTTCCGCGGTCTCGGTCACCTGCTCCAGGACGCAGGCTCCCTCGGCCCGGTCCATCTCCAGGTGCGGGTTGGGTAAGTCCAGCACCAGCCGTCCCCCGGGCAGCAGGCAGGTGCGCGCCGCCTCTAACACCTGCAACTGGTCCTGGCGGTCGCCGAAGTGGCTGAAGGTGTTGAGGGCCAGAATGGCGAGCGATGCTCCCCTGCACGCCGGCCGGCGCATATCCGCCCGCACCAGCTGTACCCGGTCTGCCAGGGAGGTACCCGCCAGGCGCCGACGGGCCCGGCTCAGCATGGCCGGCGACAGTTCCACCCCCAGGACCGCCGCCCCCTCTTCTGCCAGCGGCAACAGCAGCCGCCCGGTGCCGCACCCCAGCTCCAGCACCACGCCGCCGCCTTCAGCCAGCTCGCGGTAGAACGCCACGTCGTCCTCGTAGGCGCCGTGGCGTAGGTCGTAGTAGCGGGCCAGGGTCTCCAGTTCCGCCGCCTGTCCCCGGCCGGGGTATGGCCCCGCCGCCATCATGCCAGGATCTGCCCGGCGAAGCTGGTACCCGCTCCCCGGAAGTCCAGCCCCAGCAGCTCGGCCACGGTCGCTCCGAGGTCGGCAAAGGTTCGCCTCACCCCGAGGTCAACGCCCTCTCGGAGGCGGCCACCCGTGCAGAGAACCGGCACGTACTCGCGCGAGTGGTCGGTGCTGGCAGTCGTAGGGTCGCAGCCGTGATCAGCGGTGATGAAGAGGGCGTCGTCCGGCCCAATCTCCGCTAGAAGGGCAGGCAGGAACTCGTCGAACTCGGCTAGCGCTCGGGCGAACCCTTCGGCATCGTTGCGGTGCCCGTAGAGCATATCGAAGTCCACCAGGTTGCCGAAGATGAGCCCTTGCGGCGTGTCCTGCACGCATTCCAGCAGCCGGCGAAGGCTATCCAGGTTGCCCGAGCTCTTGACGTCGCGAGTGAGCGACCGGTGGGCGAAGAGGTCACCGATCTTGCCCACTCCCACCGTGGGCAGGCCGGCGCGGTAAGCGGAATCGAGCATCGTGTCACCTGGGGGCTCCAGCCCGAAGTCCTTGCGCCGCTCCGTGCGCACGAAGCTGCCCGGCTCACCCTCGAAAGGACGGGCGATCACTCGGGCCACGCCGTGCTCGCCCCTCAGCAGGTCCCTCGCCACCTGGCAGATCCGGTACAGTTCCTCCACCGGGATGACGTCCTCGTGGGCGGCGATCTGAAACACGCTGTCGGCGCTGGTGTAGACGATGGGGTAACCCGTCCGCAGGTGCTCGGCACCCAGCTCCTTGATGATCTCAGTCCCGGAGGCCACCTTGTTTCCGAGCACGCCCCGGCCGATTCGGGCCCCGAACTCCCGGATGAGGTCCTCGGGAAAGCCGTGGGGATAGGTTGGGAAGGGGCGCTCGGTGATCAGCCCCGCCAGCTCCCAGTGCCCGACTATGGAGTCCTTGCCGGCGCTGGCCTCGGCCATCTTCCCGTAGCAACCCCGGGGCTTGGCACAGGCCACCCCCTCGATACGGTGCAGACAACCGAGCCCGAGGGCCTCCAGGTTGGGCAGGGACAGCCCTCCTATCCGCTCGGCGATGTGCGCCAGGGTATCGGCGCCCTCATCGCCGTAATCTGCCGCGTCAGGGAGGGCACCCACCCCCACGCTATCCAGAACCACCACTACGCACCGTCTGATCATGCGCCGGCCCTGGACAGCCACCTAGAGCACAGCAAGGATCGAGTCCACCGCGTCCTTGGCCATCTTGGCCGCCTTGGCCGGCCCCTGGGCCTTGACCTCATCGCTGAAGGTCTCGATGGACAGGGTCCAGTCGTAGCCGGTGGCCGCCAGTGCCCTGAGCATGGGCACCAGAGGGATAGCGCCCTGGCCCGGGAGCAACCGCTTCAGGTCCTCGAGCTGCGGGCGGGGGATGCCCGGATAGGCGTCGTTGATGTGGAACTGGACGATCCGGCTCTCAGGCAGGGCAGCCAGCTCAGTCAGAGGCGCCTCGGCCACGTACAGGTGATAGGAGTCCAGGAGCAGACCCAGGTTGTCTCGGCCCATCTTCTCGATAAAGTGCATCATCTCGGCCAGGGTGCTGATGAACTTGTAGGGCCGGTCCAGGAAGTTGCCCTGCGGGCCTACGAACTCTAGCCCGAAGCGGATCCCGCCCTTGCCCAGCGCATCGGCCACCGCACCTAGCCGGTCGCGGCAGAAGGCGAAGGCTTCGACGTAAGGGACGTTCCAGCGGGGCGGTACCCAGGTGCAGAGCCGCTCCAGCCCCACCTGTTGGCAGAGCTCCAGCCGCCGCGGCAGTGCATCGAGATCAGCCGTGAACTGCTCCTCGGTGCCCTGCCAGTTGACCGGCGCCCCGCCCGACCCCAGCTTCAGGCCGCGAGACCGCAGTTCCTCCTTCAGGGCCTCAAGCGAATGCGCCCGAACGTACTCCTCCAGCTGACCCACCTCGATGGCAGGGAACCCAGCTGCGGTGGCGGCCTGCAGAAAGCCCTCGAAACTGGCGGCACCGGTGGTGGCGTTATTGAGGCAAGGTATCATCGTCACTCTCCATTGGTCGGCGTCATTCCTCAGCGGGCTACCACCCGTATTTCTCAGGGCCCCAGTCCCGCTGGACTAGCTCTTGCTTGACGAGCGTAAGGGTGCGGTCTGGCAAGTCGTCGTACAGGACCACGCCTGGGCCCACGCACGAGTACGCCCCGACTTTCACCCCGGGCATGAGTATGGCGTTTACTCCCGTGCGGGAGTAGTCGCCGATGTAGGAGGCATTCGCGCCCAGCGGCGGTCGCTCCCAAGCCCCGTTGACGTTGTGCATCCGGTCGGCATCATCGAAGCGCAGCGTGCCACACACCGTGGCGGCCCCGATGTCCACCGCCGCCCCCAGCACCCCCACCACCTCGCAGTAGTGGTAGAGGTAGGTGCCCGCGAACATCACCCCGCTGAACTCGGCCCCGTGGCCCACTATGCACCGGGGCCCGATCACGGCGTCACCCACCTGACAGTAGTCACGAACTCGGGCGCCCTCACCCACGACCACCGTGCCCTGGAGGATGGCGCCGTTATCCACCACCGCTCCCGGGCCCACCCGCACGTGGCCCCGGATGCGCACCCGAGGCCCGATCACCGCGCCTTCACCGACGTCCAGCCGCCCCTCGATGTCGGCAGACTCGGAGACCCGGGCCGTCGGGGCGATGCGGTCAGCCGGGAGGGCCCTCAGGTCAGCCGCGTCGGCGTGGTTGGCCTCCAGGATGTGCCAGGGCTTGTCCAGGTCCACGAACGGCCCCTGGGCGCGAATCGCGCGCACCGCCACCCCACGTTCCACGGCCAGACCTACCGAAGCCGCCAGGTCCGGCTCGAGGGCGGGCATGCCCCCCACCTGCACCCGCTCAATCAGGCCGGGATTGGCCTCCAGGTAGGGCCGGAAGGAAGGCGCTAGAGCACAGACGCCGGTCCAGCGGTCGGACGCCTCCCTTGGGTGCCCTACCACCTCTACCAGCGAATCACCCTCCGTGCGCACGCACACCCAACGGTTGGGATTCTCAGGCCCGAGCGGCGCCACCAGGGCTGCGGCCTCAGCGTCCTTCGCTGCGCGCACTATCCGCGCCACGTCGTCAGCCGACACCAGGACATCGCCGGGCACGGTGAGCACGGGTACGTCGCCGGCTTCGCGCCAGCCGGCTACCAGGGCCTCCGCCGACCCGCGAGCATGGGCCTCGATCACCCGCACCCGCTCCTGGCCCACTAGGGCGGAGCGCACGGGACCGCCCTGCTCGTCAACCACCACGATGACGTGAGCGACACCGGCTCGCAGGAGGCTCTCGGTCAGCAGCTGGATGAGGGGCCGATTGCACACGGGGAGGGCGGCCTTGGGCCGGACCGTGGCGAAGGGCCACATCCGGCGGCCCCGGCCACCGGCAATCACTATCCCAACGGCCTTTGACTCAGGCATCAGGCCCGCCTGTCAGCCCACAACGGCGTCGAGCACCGACCGTACCAAGGAGGCGGTCGGCGCACTGATTATCAGGGCCGTGCCCACGATCACCGCCGCCTCGACTAGCCCCACCGCCAGGTTGCCCTGCTGGAGCTCGCGCCTCTCGTCCACCGGCCCGGTCAGGAAGTGGTAGAGGCCGGTAGCCAGCACCACGGCCAGTGCGCCCACGCCGATGCCGAAAAGCAGCCGCAGGCCTTCGATGAGCAGCACTGTCGCCGCCTCTCCCGGACCGACGTCGAAAGCTTCCAGGGGCACCGATACGACCGGGTACACCACCAGAGCCACGCCCACGATCACGCCGGCCAGGGCCGCGCCCACCGCCCGGTTCCCCCGGGCGAGCTCGGCCCAGACGTCCACTTGGGGTGTCAGTGCCTCATACAGCCAGGCGGCCAGGTAGACACCGATGGCGGCGGCGAGTGCCGCCACCACCAGCCTTGCCAATGAAAGCACGAGCCAGAGGTCCATGAGCTTGCCCCTACGGCGACCGGAACCCGAACATGCTGTCAGCAGCCGACGGTCGCGCTCCCAGCTCAACCGGGACGTCGAGGGTCTCGTCGTCCCGCACGATGGTCAGCACCACTGTGTCACCAACCGCGTACCGCTCCAGGCGGCTGATGAGGTCGTTCATGCCGGTGACCGGCTGCCCGTCCAGGGCGATGATGATGTCGCCACCGATGATCACCGCATCCCCGTTGTAGCCGGGAACGTTCAGGGAGCGGTTGCCGCCCCGCAACCCAGCCTTCTCGGCCGGGCCGCCCTCTGTCACCTCCCCGATCAGAGCGCCCCGATTGACCGGCAGAGCCGCAACCTCGGCCAGCGGGTCCGTCACCGCCCAGCCCCGGATGCCGAGGTAGGGATGCAGGTACCGCCCATCGGTGATCAGCGCCGGCACCACCCTCTTGACGGTGTTGACGGGCACGGCGAACCCGATGCCCGAGAACTCGCCGGTCTGAGAGTAGATCATGGTATTGACCCCGATCACCCGGCCGTGGATATCGAACAGCGGGCCGCCCGAGTTGCCGGGGTTGATGGAGGCGTCGGTCTGGATGAGGTTGGGCAGCGAATAGCCGCTGGCCTGCACGCTCACCCGGCCCACGGCACTCACGATCCCAGCGGTCATGGTGCCCACGAACTGGAACGGGCTCCCGATGGCCACTGTGGTCTGGCCCGGCCGCACCGCATCGGAGTCGCCCAACTCCAGCGGCACCAAGGACTCAGGGTCCGCATCTACCTGAATCACGGCGAGGTCGCTGTCCTGGTCGGTGCCGACGATCTGACCTTCAAAGTAGCTCTCATCGGAGAACACCACCAGGACCCGGCTGGCACCCTCAACCACGTGGTTGTTGGTGACGATGTAGCCGTTCCGGTCCCAGACCCAGCCGGAGCCGGTGCCCGTGGTGCCGCTCAAGCCAGCCCCGGTCACCTGTATATGCACCACCGAGTCGCTGTAGCGCTCGTAGATGCTGGCCAGGGCCAGGTCCCGCGCCTCCACGTAGTCCAGTATCTCCTGCCCTACCGGGGTCATGGCGGGCCGGGGAGTGGCTGTGGGCATGTCCATGGACCGCGGCGCCAGAGTGGCCCTCTGCACCGGCCGGGGTGTATCGGTGCCGGCCTGCAGGAGGCTCACCGAGGGTGCGCAAGCCAAGCTCAGGGCCAAGAGTGCCAGCAAGGGAACCAACAGCAAGAGTCTGCGCATCAAGGACCTCCGCGCGCTAGGCCTCCCGTGCACCCCCCAAGGCCCTTAGGGCGACCTTCAGGGCCCTGAGGCCGTCCTCGCCGGTGACCGATGGGCGAGCGCCGGTTTCGCAGCATTCCACAAAGTGAACCATCTCTTCGAGGAACATGTTGTTCTTGGCGAAGACCGCAGGCCGCTTCTCCTGGCCGGTATCCACCAGGTAGAGGCCCTGTTCCGGCGACAGATCCGAGGGGATCTCGGCCGGCGGGACGTTATGCGGGAAGAGGATGGACCCTCCCGGGCCGATGGCATCCTGGGCATGAAGGCCCCCCGCACCGGTGGGCAGGCCCCACGTCCAGCTCAGCAGGAGCTCGTCGCCGGACTCGTACCCGATGCTGACCGAGGCCGTGTCCCAAGACGTCGCCTTGAACCGTCGTACCGTCCCTTCCGTCCAGGCCACGTCACCGAACAGCCAGTTGGCGAAGTCTATGTCATGGATGGCCCCATCCACGATCGGGCCACCGCCCTGCTCCTTGTCCAGGAACCATGGGTTGCGAGGACCCCCGGTAGCCACTATGTGACGCCAGACCACCGGTCGCCCGATCGCTCCCTCCTCTATGAGACGCTTAAAGGTGCCCCAGTCATGGTCGAAGCGGCGCACGAACCCCATCATGAAGTGCACCCCGGCTCGCTCGCAGGCAGCGATCATCGCCTCGGCGTCGGACTCCTTCATGGCTATCGGCTTCTCGCAGAAGACGTGCTTGCCCGCCTCGGCGGCGGCCAGCACCGCTGAAGCGTGGAGGAAGGTGGGCAGACAGACCACCACCGCGTCTACCTGAGGGTCCCTCACCAACTCCCGGAAGTCCGCGTAGGTGCGCCGGGGCTGATACTCAGAGGCGTAGGCCTCCAGAGCCTCGGGGTTGGAGTCCGAAGCCGCCGTGACCTGCGCACCGTCCACTTGCTGCAGCGACCACGAGTGAAGCCGTCCCATACCACCGCAACCGATGATCCCGATGTTCACCATGTCTATGCTCCCGGGCTGGGAGGGCCGGCTTGCCTCCCGATTGCCGCGCCGTATACCATGGGCGCGAACGTGCGCCCACTCTAGGCCTCACCGGCAGGAGTGTCAAGACACCATCACATCCGCCTCGGAGGTTCCCATCGCCCACGCTCCCGATCACCAGGCGCCCCCGCCGCCAATTGCCGTCGTCCACAGCCGCTTGGTCGCCGAGTACGGGCTGCCCATCAACCGAGAGCCGTCGGACCCCACAGAGGAGCTGGTACGCACCATCCTCTCTCAGAACACTAACGACACCAACCGCGACCGCGCTTTCGGCGAACTGCGCCGACGCTTCCCCTCCTGGCAGGCTGTAGCCGAGGCGGACCCCGCGGATGTAGCTGACGCCATCCGGGTCGGCGGTCTAGCCGATCAGAAGGCCCCCAGGATCCAGCAGGCGCTGGAAGCCATCCGGTGCCGCGCGGGGGATTACGACCTCTCGTTCATCTGTGAGATGCCCTTAGCCGAGGCGGACCGGTGGCTGCAGAGCCTTCCTGGCGTGGGGCCGAAGACGGCTGCCTGCGTGCTGCTGTTCTCTTGTAACCGGGCGATCATGCCGGTGGACACCCACATCCGCCGGGTAACTGACCGGCTAGGCCTGATCCCCCACGGCACCGCCGCCGGGCCAGCCCACGATATCCTGACGGCGCTCGTGCCGGAGGACCTCATCTACCCGCTGCACATCAACCTGATCCGCCATGGCCGGCGGATATGTCGCGCTGGCGTCCCCTTGTGCCCTCGTTGCGTGCTGCGAGACATCTGCCCTTACGCCATCGAGCGCGGCCTCGACCGCTAGGCCGCAGAGACAGCAAAGGGCCGAGCTCGCTGAGCCCGGCCCTTGAGAAGCGCGCAGATGCGCGGTGCTACTTGATGCGCTTCGGGACCACGCCCTTGTTGACCTGAGCCGGCAGAGGCTCGCCCTTCAGCCCGGCGATCAGGTTGTTGGCAGCGATCTCGGCCATCTTCCCACGGGTCTCGATGGAGGCGCTGGCGATGTGAGGACAGACGATGAAGTTGTTGAGCTTCAGGATCGGGTGATCGGCCGGGATCGGCTCCGGGTCGGTCACGTCAACAGCGGCGTAGGCGATGTCACCATCGCGGAGCGCGTGGTACAGGTCCTCGGTGTTGACGATGGGACCGCGAGCGCTGTTGATCAGGATAGCCGTATCCTTCATCTGCTTGAACCGCTTGGCATTCACGATGCCATGGGTCTCAGGCGTGAGCGGCGTGTGCACGCTCAGGAAGTCGGACTCGCTGAACAGAGTGTCCAGGTCCACGTAGGTCAGGTTGAGATCCTTTTCCAGGTCCTCGCGCCGGAAGGGGTCGTAGTAGAGAACCCGCATGTTGAAGCCCTTGGCGCGCTCCGCCATGGCGGACCCGATACGACCGAGACCCAGCAGGCCCAGGGTGGCGCCGTAGATGTCCCGGCCCAGCAGGAGCATCGGGCCCCAGGTCTTCCAGCGGCCTGCCCGCACGTAGTCCATGCCCTCGACAACCCTACGAGCGGCGGACATGAGCAGGGTGAAGGCGAAGTCGGCGGTGGTGTCGGTCAGGACGCCAGGCGTATTCCCGACGGCCACTCCGCGCTCGGAGCAAGCGTCTACGTCAATGTTGTCAAAGCCCACGGCATAGTTCGCCACTACGCGTAGCTTCGGCGCCCGGTCAAGCAGCTCGCCATCAACCTTGTCAGTGAGGAGCGACAGCAACCCTTCGCAGTCCTGGACCTTCTCCAGGAGTACGTCTCTCGGGGGCGGCAGTTCCTCTTCCCATACCTCGGCGTCGGCAAACTCGAGCACCAGGTTCAACCCCCGATCCGGGATGCGACGCGTGACGAAGACCTTCGGCTTCATGGCATGACTCCTTGCAGTGATCCAGCAGGTGTTATTGGCGCCGTACGCAGTGCGGCACCGAGTATAGGACGGCATGCGGCGCCCGTCAACGACGCCGCTACGGCAGACGGCCCAGCCGGAAACCGCGCCTGTCCAGGCTCACCGGCAGGCGCACATCCGACTGCCCGGTCCTAGCCGTTACCTCCAACGTAGTGCCATCGGCCGCCATCGCGGCGGCGAACCCTCCCCGCCGCTTGGCCACCTCCCGCAGCACGATCGGGTCGCCGATGGCCTGAATGAACACCTCGGTACCAAGCGGGTAACCGTCCACCACTATCCCCGCCTGCCCCTCGTAGAACGACGACCAAGCCGTCAACCGCCGACCATTGACGGCGATAGCTTCGGCCCCTGCGCTCTTGAGCTCGTTCACCAAATCGCGCACTTCGGCCGCCGTGACCGGGCCCTTGACGGTCACCTCTATCCCAGGCCCGACCACCGCCACCGCTCCGTTCAGGATGCGCAGCTCGTTCAATGTGGCGGCCAAGTCCTCGATTCGGCCCCGCTCCCGCGGCTGCTCCAGCTCGGCCACCTCGCGATCGAGCCGCTCGATCTCGCCCCGCAGAGCCTGGTTAGCCAGCAGGAGGTTCTTGGCCAGGCTGATCTGCTCATCCACCGATACCGCCACCGGAGCCTTCTCGGCCTGCGGCCAGAGGGTCACCACGCCGATCAGGCCCAATATCGAGCCCACCAGCACCGCCACGTGCAGCCAGGTGCGCTCCACTGGCCTACTCCCCGATCCGGGCGTAGCGGACCGACACAGCCCCGGCGTAGGCCACGCACCCCAGGGACTCGCGCGGGTACGTCACCATGCGGATCTGGTGACTGGCCGCTCGGCGATGCAGCGGTGCCAGCTCCGGGTCCGCAGTCAGCACCCGCTCCATGGCCACCGGGTCGCCGATGGCCCGGACGCTCAGGGGTGGGCTGACGCGCCTCTCACCTACCACGATGGTACTGCCCACGCAGTAGATGGAGGTGCCGAAGGTGATCCGCTCCTCACCCACGCATATCGCCTCAGCACCGGCGGCCCAGAGCGCGTTCACCAGGTCCCGCAGGTCGTAGTCATGGACCACGAAGTTCTCTGGGGCCTCACCTCCCCGCGCCGGACGGTCCCCATCCGCGAGAACGATCTCCAGGCCCGGGCCCTCGATGTCCGTCAGCCCGGCCAACTGGCGCTCACGGAGCACCTCGGCTTCCAGTTGGCTGAGCATGGCGCCACCATCGGGGGCAGCCACCGCTTGGGCCAGCGCCCGCCGCCGTGTCTCCACTCCCTGGCGCAGCACCTCCTGCTCCTGCTCCAGGCGAGCCACCAGCTCATGCCCCGCCGACTCCATCGCGCCCTGCGGTGTCCCCTCCGTTCCCAGGCTCTGCACCCCACGCAACAGCAGGGCGCCCAGAAACGCCCCCAGAGCGATCAGGCTCAAGGAGCGCAGCAGCCCGCGGGCAGGCGGGGACGAGGGCGACGACTGGGACTCCACTGAGCGGAGATTCCTCCGAAGACGAACCTAGCCTAGGGGCAGGCCCGGCGGCGAAACGCTTATCTCATACTCACTGGTATTGTTGTCTAGGTAGGTTTCCTGGGGGCTGGGCCGTACCGAAACCTCCAGGACGTAGGACGAAAGGATGGGCACCACCCCTGACGCCGGGAGCTCGACCACCTGCACCTGGCCAGGAGCGAGGTACGGGGCGATGGACGTGCCGCTGAGCAGCACCTTCTCCCGCCCCCCAGCCGAGGACTTGAGCCAGGCCTCAACGATGACGTCCCGCTCAGCCTGCCTTCCCCGGTTCTCCACCGCTACCAGCAACCGGAAGCTCGCAGATCCCTCCGGGTAGCTGATCGCCCCCGACAACGGGGGATCCATCTCCGCTCCCAGAAAGGCCAGATCGTGCTCGGGCCAAGAGGGAGCGTCGTTGCTGAATGCCTCGGGCGTGCCTGCTTGTGACACCTCTACCTCAGCACAACCAACCAACGCCAGACACAGCAATGCCAGCGTCAACCAGCGACAGTGGCGGATACTCATCGGTTCCGCCTCCGGCGCGTGACGCGCGCGCATACTTCTACACAGGTTTGTGGGCACATGACGGGCATTCTAGTAGCGGCTCTCAGTCGGTGCAAGAACTGCACGGTAAGAAACGGACAAGCGCTGTCGGTATACGTTGTTGCCCCGGCACCAGTCGGCTAGACTACGGCCGTGAGCAGCAACAAGCAGACAGACAGACGTCCTCCGAACCAGGGGCCGGCGCCCAGCGTGCTGGTCAAGCCCGTTTCCGCCCGCTGCAACCTGGCGTGCCGCTATTGCTTCTACCGCGACCGGGCAACCGATCCCTATCCGGCCGGGACGGCTCGGGTCATGCCGCGAGAGACCTTGGCCGCCCTGATAGCGCAGCACATGCGCCTTCCCGGCCCGGCCGCCGTATTCGGCTGGCAGGGCGGCGAGCCCACCCTGGCCGGGCTGGACTTCTTCCGCCAGGTGGTGAACTACCAGCAGCGCTACGGCGCCTCCGGTCAGATCGTTGCCAACGCCCTTCAGACTAACGGGGTGGCCCTAGACGCGGAC
>JBMNTK010000099.1:0-13754 GCA_050945695.1 Anaerolineae bacterium
AGTCTCGGTAAGGCTCGAGGAGCGTAGCCAGGCGGCGGCCGGCGTCCCGGCGATCTTCAAACATCCTGCTTTCGGCCATGGCTAACCTCTTGAGAGGGCAGCGTCATCCCTGCGGAGTGGACGCTGCCAACTGACGGCACACTAACGCTATCCTGCTGAGCATGTTCCCCGAGGAGTAGAGCGCCGTCAAGGAGGCGGGCCAGGCCTCCTCCCACCTTGCTGCTCGGGGCCCACCTGCCTATACTTCCTGCAAGTATTTGCAGTAACATCCCCTTTGGCAGGGAGGCCGATTGTGACCGCAACGGACCAGGTGGAGCGGGCGGTAGCCTTTCACGGGCACCTGTGCCCGGGGATCATCACCGGCGTGCGCGCCGCGCAGATTGCCCTGCGGGAGTTGGGTGGCCGGGCCCAGGATGAGGAGCTGGTAGCCATCGTCGAGTGCGACAACTGCGCGGTGGACGCCATCCAAGAGCTGACCGGCTGCACCTTCGGCAAGGGCAACCTGATCTACCGTGACTTGGGCAAGACTGCCTTCACCTTCATCCGCCGCTCCGACGGCAAGGCCATCCGGGTGGCTAGCAAGCCCCGCCGTGGGCGAGCGCCCTCAGAGGAGTACCTTTCCCTAAGGGAGAGGATCAACGCCGGCACCGCCACTGATGCGGAGCGAGAGCGCTTTGCCGAGCTTCACCGTCAGCGGGCCATGGAGCTGCTTGACCTTCCGGAGGAAGAGCTCTTCACGGTGCAAGAGGTAGAGGTTTCGCTCCCTCGCCGTGCCCAACTGCGCAATTCCGTCGTTTGCGCCCGCTGCGGCGAGCCGGTGATGGAGACGCGGGCTCGGCTTCTGGACGGCCAGACCCTCTGCCTAACCTGCTTCGGCCAGTGTGGAGGGTAACATGCATCGTCTGTCTGCGGGCAGGGCCGGCCGCCTCGGCGTCTACGGGCTCACCCTCTTCCTTGTCCTCACCATAGACTTCCTGTTGCCCCGTCTCCTACCCGGCGATCCTATACGGGCCCTGTATGACCCTGACATCGGGGCCACGGCCCTCAGCTCGGAGGCATTTGCGCGGCTGGAAGAGCAATACGGGCTCGACCAGCCCCTGCTGCAGCAGTACCGCGGCTTCTGGGGGCGGCTGCTGCGCGCGGACCTGGGCCGCTCCATCTACTTCAACCACGATGTGTGGGGACTGATCCGGGCTCATCTGCCCTGGACGTTGCTTCTGGGCGGCACCGCCCTGGGCCTGGCTTCCTTGGCCGGGGTGCTCTGGGGGGCGCAGGCGGCCTGGCGCCGAGGGTCGTGGTTCGATCGGGCCTCGCTGGGTGCGCTTACCCTGCTGGACGGACTACCCTCGTTCTTTCTGGGGATACTGCTCATTCTGGCCTTTGCCGTGACCTTGCGCTGGCTGCCCCTGAGCGGTGCGCGCACTCCCTTTGCCCAGGGCGCCGGCTTGGGGGCGGTGGCGGATATCGCCCGGCACCTGGTGCTCCCTGCCGGCGCTTTGGCGCTGTCTATGCTGGGAGGGCGCTTCCTGCTGGTGCGCAACAGCATGGTCCGGGAACTGGGGCAGGACTATGTCCTCCTGGCTCGGGCCAAGGGGCTTCCGGAGGGCAGGGTGAAGCTGGGCCATGCCTTGCGAAACGCCATCCTTCCCTTCGTGCATCAGTTTGCCATCCAGGTGGGCCTCCTGGTCACGGGGTCGGTGTTCGTGGAGACCCTCTTTGCCTACCCTGGTCTGGGCCACCTCCTCGTCACGGCCGTGAGCACGCGCGACTATCCCCTGATCGAGGGGCTCTTCCTGGTTGTGTCCTTGGCGATGGTCCTGGCCAACGTGGTCGCGGATCTGTGCTCGCGGCGGCTGGACCCGCGCCTGGGGGCGGCATGACGCTGGCTCCCGCTCGCCTGTTGGCCCGGTTGGGCCCCACCCGGCTCCCCACTAGCGCTCATTTGGGGCTGGCCCTATTGGGCGGCTACCTGCTGCTGGCCCTTCTGGCCCCGGTCGTCGCGCCCTATGACCCCCATGACTACAGCTTCCGGCCCTTGCAGCCGCCCTCGCCGCCGCACCCGCTGGGGACCAATGATGCCGGGCATGACATCCTAAGCGAACTGGTGCACGGCGCCCGGGTCTCGGTGGTGGCGGGGGTCTCAGTGGCCATTCTCGCCGGAGGGGGCGGGGCGTTGGTGGGTGCTGTGAGCGGGTATCTGGGCGGGTGGGCCGATCTGGTGGCCATGCGGGTGGTGGATGCGTTCCTGGTGTTGCCGCGTCTGCCCCTTCTCTTGCTGCTGGCCGCCTACCTAGACGATACCCTGGCCCACGTGGTGATCATCCTGGCCTTCGTGTCCTGGCCGGAGCCGGCCCGGGTCGTGAGGGGGCAGGTGGCCTCCCTGCGCCAGCGCGGCCACATCCAAGCGGCCCAAGGCTTCGGGGCCGGCTCGCCGCATGTCCTGGTGCACCACCTCTTGCCTGAGCTGGGCCCTATCCTGGTGGCGCTGCTGGTGAGGCTGGCCAGCCGAGCCATACTCATGGAGGCGGGGCTAGCTTTCCTGGGCATCGGTGACATCACCGCCAAGAGCTGGGGGCTGATGATCAACCACGCCCTGCGCTACCCCGGCATCTACTTCGGCAGCACCTGGGTGTGGTGGCTGCTGCCGCCGGCGCTGTGTGTCGCTTTCTTCGTGCTGGGGCTCACCCTGGTCGGCGCCTCCCTAGAGCACCGGCTCAACCCTCGGCTGGGCAGGGCATCATGATGCTGCTGGAAGTCCGAGACCTGGCGGTGCGTTTCGGCGAGGGGGCCGGGGCCGTCCATGCCCTAAATGGCGTCTGCCTGGGCCTGGAGCCGCGAGGGCGGCTGGGGATCGTGGGAGAGACGGGGTCGGGCAAGACCACCCTGGCGCGGGCCATGATGGGGCTCCTGTCCCGGCAAGAGATGATGGGAAGTATCCGGCTGGGGGGCCAGGAGCTGCTCAACGGTCGCAAAGGCAGCTGGGACGGGGTTCGTTGGCAGCGGATCGCCCTCACCTTTGCCGGGTCGGCCTTCAACCCTGTGCTGACGGTGGGGGAGCAGATCGAGGAGCCGCTCCTGGTGCACGGGGGCTACACCCGGCGGGCGGCGCGTCGCCGGGTGCTGGGGTTGCTGGAGCGGGTAGAGCTGGAGGAGAGCGTGTTGGGCCGCTACCCCCACGAGCTAAGCGGCGGGCAGCGGCAGCGGGCCATGATTGCCATGGCCCTGGCCTGTGCCCCCGAGGTGCTCATCCTCGATGAGCCCACCGCCGGACTCGATACGCTCACTCGTGCCCGGCTACTGGAGACGCTCGACCGGCTGTGCGACGAGGAGGGTGTGTCCCTTGTCATGATCAGCCACGATATCAGCGCTGTCTCCGCCCTGGCCCAGGAGGTGGCAGTCCTCTACCAGGGGATGGTGATGGAGCAGGGCCCCACTGAGGTGGTCCTGGCTGACCCCCGGCATCCCTATACCTGGGGGCTGCTCAACTCCTACCCCACCATGACCACGACCCGGGACCTAGGCGGCATTCGGGGGACGCCGCCGCCGGCCGGTGGGCCCCCGGTGGGCTGTCCCTTCGCCGGACGCTGCACCCAGGCTCTCTCCCTTTGCGCCCAAGAGCGGCCGCGGCTGGAGCGCAATGCTGATCGGCTGCTGGCCTGTCATCGGGGTGGACTGCTACCCCTGCTCGAGGTGTCCGGCCTGCGCAAGGCCTATGGAGGTGCCCGCGGCGGGCAGCCGGAGGTGGAGGCGTTACGCGGGGTGGACCTGGTGGTGCGCGAGGGCGAAACCGTCGCCCTGGTGGGAGAGTCGGGCAGCGGCAAGAGCACCCTGGCTCGCGCGGCCCTGCGGCTGCTTGAGGCCGACGGTGGCAGGGTGCTCCTGGAGGGGGAGGACCTGCTGGCCATGCCGACCACCCAACTCAAGAGGGCCCGGCGGCGGGCACAACTCATCTTCCAGGACCCCCGGGAGGCGCTGAGCCCTCGGCTGCCGGTCAAAGACCTGGTCAGGGAGCCGCTGGATGTCCATCGGTTGGGCACGGCTCAGCAGCGGGCAGCGCTCGTGCGCCAGACCCTGCGGCAGGTGGGGCTGCCCGATGATGAGGGGTTCCTCAATCGGCGCACCGACCAGCTAAGCGGAGGCCAGTGTCAGCGGGTGGCGATTGCCCGGGCGCTGGTCCTGGACCCCAAGCTTCTGGTAGCCGATGAGCCTACCTCTATGCTTGATGCCAGCGAGCAGGCCAGAGTAATGAGGCTGCTGAGGCGGCTGCAGAACGAACGGGGGATGGGGATGCTGCTCATCTCCCATGACCTCGCCCTAGTGCGAAAGGTGGCGGACCGGATCTACGTGATGCGGGAGGGCCGCATCGTGGAGGAGGGGCCGGCTCACCGGGTGGTCACCTCTCCGCAGGACGCCTACACGGCCGCATTGGTTGAGGCCGCTCCCAGGCTGGTGATGGGATTCGCCACAGAGGCCCAGAGACACGGAGGGTAGATGAGATGGTACACGGAGTGGCCGCGATGAGTCGGCGATACGCCGCGCTGTTTGTCTGTGCCCTGGTGGGCGCGTTCCTGGTAGGGTGCGCGCCGGCGACCTCGCCCGGGGGCGAGGGAAAGGTAGTGCGGCTGGGAAGTGCCGACTTTGGCTATCCCTCACCCTTTGGCTACTCCCGGGGCCCGGGCTATACCCGTATGAGTCTGCTCTTTGACAGCCTGATCTGGAAGGATGCCGAGGGCGCCCTTATCCCGTGGCTGGCCGAGGAATGGCAGGCCTCCGACGATGGCCTGACTTGGACCTTCCGGTTGCGAGAGGGGGTGACGTGGCATGATGGCGAGCCCTTCGGGCCGGAGGATGTTGTCTTCACACTCGGCTATTTCCGCGAGCACCCGGGCCCCTGGACCGCGTCTGACCTCAGCTTGGTGGCCTCGGCTGAGGTGCTGGAGGGGCACGCGGTGCGGATCGTGCTGGCAGAGCCCATGGCCGCCTTCCTGGAGAACGTGGCCGGCAGCCTGCCCATCATACCGCGCCACATCTGGGAGACCGTGGAGGACCCGGTTGGGTTCGTGGACGAGCGGGCGTTGGTGGGCACCGGGCCCTACCGACTGGCAAGCTACAGCAAGGCGGAGGGGAGCTATCTCTTCCTGGCCAATCCCGATTACTTCCTGGGTGAGCCCGAGGTGCAGCGCATTGAGTACCGTCCGGTGAGTGACGAACTGCTTGCCCTGCGTGCCGGCGATATAGACGCCGCCAACCCCTCGGGCGGGCTCACCGATGAGGTCCTAGCCCCCTTCCAGCAGGCGCCCTACCGCATCCTGGAGGCACCGGGCGAGTGGCACATGGCCCTGTTTCTCAACCTGACCCTGCCGCCGCTGGATCAAGCGCCAGTGCGGCAGGCTATCGCCCATGCCCTGGACCGGCAGGCCATGGTGGACCGGGTGCTGCAGGGGCGAGGCCTGCCGGGAGGAGAGGCCTGGCTTTCACCCGCTAACCCCTACTACAACCCCGACGTGACCCGGTATGCCTACGACCCCGCGTTAGCCGGGCGCCTGCTCGATGAGGCTGGCTTGAGGGACAATGATGGTGACGGCGTGCGGGAGGGTCCAGACGGCCGCCCCCTGCGCTTCGCGCTAACCTACAGCACCGATGACCCCGCCCGTGTGCCCGAACTGGTCCAGGCAGACCTAGCCAAGGTAGGTATCGAGGTGACACTCAACGGCGTGGACCGGCTAACCCGAGATGAGATGGCGCGGGACCGGAGCTATGACCTGATGCTCCTGGGGCACGGGGGGCTGGGGGGCGACCCGGACCAGCTGCGGGTTGTCTTTGCCAGCTTCAGCAGCAGCCGGGGCTTCAACCGGGTGGAAGGCTATCAGAGCGCTCAGTTTGACGAACTGGCCCGGCAGCAGCTCACCACCACCGACCAGAACACGCGCCTGGGCCTGGTCCACCAGATGCAGGCGCTCCTGGCCGAGGATTCGCCCGTCATCCCCCTCTACTATCCCCACCGGTACACCGTCTTCGATGCAGGTGTCCTGGACTCCTGGTTCTACACCCCCGGCGGCTACGCCTCCGGGATACCCCTGAGCCAGAACAAGTTAGTGTTCGTGGGGGACGGGGAGTAGAGCACCCACCGTCAGGGGCATAGCCGGGCCGTCAACTGGACCGCGCACCGGTGTCGGGGCATCATAGGCTGCGTTTGGCCTGAGTGGCTATTGGCCGACTGGAAGGGCTATTGGAGGTGCGTTATGGCGAGAGTAGTGCATTTCGAGATACCGGTGGACGACCCCGAACGCGCCATCAGCTTTTACCGCAATGTGCTCGACTGGCAGGCGCAGAAATGGGAGGGCCCCACCGACTACTGGGTGGTGACAACGGGTCCCGACGACGTGCCCGGCATCAACGGTGCCTTCATTGCTCGGGACGGGCTTAGGAACGTGGTCAATACCATCGCGGTGACCTCGCTGGATGAGACGGCACGCCGGGTAGAGGCCAACGGTGGCACGATAGCGTTGCCCAAGACCACCGTGCCCGGGGTGGGCTTCCTCATGTACTTCGTTGATACCGAAGGCAACCTCTTCGGGGCTATAGAGGCTCAAGAGGGGGTGGGGTAGGCGCTGGAGGGAGCCTCAGGAAGAGGCGCAAAGGCGCTAGGCCCCTCGTCCCCCCAGCTTCTGCGGCTTGGCGGCTCTGCGCGAGCTGATGTGCCCTAGACTTGTTGAAGTGACGTTGGAGGAAACCTGTTATGCTGGAACGTGAGATGCCGGTCTATTTCGGGCAGCGCTACATCGGCAAGTTCGTGGCCGTGAACTGGCTGGGTGGCAGCCAGCCCTGGAGCGTCGAGGCAGTGGATGACGATGGCCACATCGTGCGGCTGGAGGCCGACACCTTCTCTGTGGAGAAGGGGCCTATCTTTCGGGTGACCAATGGCCGCTGCTGCGACACTACCGGCCCCACCGAAGGCGCGTGATCGGGCGCACCCCTGGGCCATAGCCGGGTAGAGGCCATCCGGTGCCGGAGGCGACTTGGTTTGCTCCGGCACCGGACGTTAGTGCCATCCTCTCCTAGCCCAGCTTGTACGCCGCCTTAGCCAGGCCATAGGCGCAGGCGTGCGCCATCTCTCGGGCCTCGTCCATGGCGACGATCCCCCGCACCACCAGGCCCGCCAGCCAGTTGGCGTCTACGCGGCGAGCCAGATCGTGGCGGGCGGGGATGGACGGGAAGGCGCGGGTGTCGTCGTTGAACCCCACCGTGTTGTACAGCCCCGCCGTCTCGCTCACCAGCTCCCGGAAGCGGGTCATGCCATTGAGGCTATCGAAGAACCACCAGGGCGGTCCCAGCTTGAGCGCCGGGTAGTGCCCGGCCAGGGGCGCCAGCTCCCGCGACAGGGTGGACTCATCCAGCATGAATAGAATCAGCGTGAGCCGGCGGTCGTTGCCGTACTTGCTCAGCAGCGGCCTGAGGTTGCGGGTGAACTCGGTGGCGACCGGGATATCGGCGCCCATGTCCGGCCCGAACTTGGCAAAGATCTCCGGGTTGTGGTTGCGGAAGGAGCCGGGATGAAGCTGCATGACCAGGCCATCCTCGATGCTCATGCGGGCGTTTTCCAGGAGCATATGCCCGGTGAAGCGAGCCGCTTCCTCGGGTGTGGCTTGGCCACGCAGGGCCCGCTGGAAGATGGCGTCGGCCTGCTGGGGGCTTAGCTCCTCTGTGTAGGGGGTGAGGGCGGCGTGGTCGGTGGCGACGGCGCCCATCTGCTTGAAGTAAGCCCGGCGGCTCTCCAGCGCCTGGATGAGCCGGGGGTAGCTGTCCACGGTGATCCCAGAGGCCTCACTGAGCGCGTCTACGTGGTCGCGCCAGCCGGGCGTGTCGATGTTGACCACCGCGTCGGGCCGGAAGGTGGGGATGACGCGGCCGTTCCAGCCGGATTGGCGTATGGCCTGATGGTGCTCCAGGCGAGAGGTGGCGGGGTCCGTGGTGCTCAGGACCTCGATGTTGAACCGCTCGAAGAGCCGCCGGGGCCGAAACTCTGGAGACTCCAGGCGCTCTTGGATCTGATCGTAGATCGCCTGGGCCGTCTCTCCGGTCAGCCTCTCCTGGACGCCGAACACCTCCTTGAACTCGTGGGCCAGCCACATGCCGGTGGGGGTGCCCCGGAACAGGTAGTAGTGCTCGGCAAAGACCTGCCAAGCCTTGCGATGGTCCTGCTCGGTGGGGCCGCCGTCCCGGCGAGGGATAGCCAGGGTCTCCAGGGGGACACCCTGGGAGTAGAGCATGCGGAAGATGTAGTGGTCGGGGATGAGGATCAGCTGAGTGGGCGACCCGAAGGAGTAGTCGGGATCGGCGAACATCCTCGGGTCTACATGGCCGTGTGTGCACAGGAGCGGGAGGTCTCGGATTTCGCTGTAGAGCTCAAGGGCGATCTGCTTCTGCTGCGGGTTGGGGTCAAAGAAGCGGTCATCGGGCAAGTGGATCAGAGGATGCTCAGCCACTTTGTGCGCTCCTCAGGGTTTGGTAGGTGTGCCGCGGCGGCACCGCGGCTCATGATACCCCCGCTGGCCCACCCCTACCAGCCCCTCAGCGCTGCTCCCCGGGCGGTTGAGGATACGGCCCATCTGGCGCACAATGGCGGCCACACACGCCTGCCGAGCTGGCCGGCACAGGCATCGGAGTGGCACCATGACCGGTCGAGACAAGATTGAGGCCGCCTTCTCCCCCCAGGGCACGACGGACTTCGCCGCCGTCATCTGCTACGAGGGCATCTTCATCCGTGACCACTGGGATGATCTGACCGAGTGCCCTTGGTGGTACCAGGAGGCCCCGGATCTATCGCGGCAGGTGGCCTGGCGGCGAGACGTCATCCGGCGTACGGGGCAGGACTGGTTCGTCCTCCCAACGGTGCCTCCCCGCGCCGAGCGAGAGGCGCAGACGTTGCAGGTCCTGGGAGGCCAGGTGGTCCGGGTAGACCGTCGCACCGGCCGAGAGGAACAGCTGGTGCGCCCGGCGGTGGCGGGCTGGAACCCGTTGGGGCACGTGCAGTCCATACATCCTCAGGAGCGGGCAGACACGCCGGAAGAGATAGACGCCCGGGTTCCCCCGCCCCCGGCGAACCCGGAGCAGGCAGTCGCGAAGGGTGTGGGAGACCTGGCCCGGGCGTTGCTAGAGGAGTTTGGCCAAGAGCTCTATCCCATCAGGCACGTGCCGTCGCCCCTGTGGTGTACCTACGACCTGTGGGGTTTCGATGGCATGATGGAGATGGTGGCATCTCGGCCAGACCTGGTGCGGCACGCCTGCGAGCGCTACTTGGCTCGGTCGCTCTACCACGTGCGGCTGTCTGCGGCCCTAGGAGCCAGGGGCATCTGGATCGAGGAGTGCATGACCGACATGGTCAGCCCCGATGCCTTCGCCCGGCTCAACCTTCCCTACCTGCAGCGCCTGGTGGAGGAGATCCGCTCGGCGGGCATGCACGCCATCTACTACTACTGCGGAAACCCCAACGATCGCTGGGAGCACCTGTTTGCCTCTGGAGCGGACGCCCTGGCCCTGGAGGAGGGCAAGAAGGGCTTCGAGATAGACATCGAGGAGGTGGCCCGGCGCGCCGACCGACGCTGCGCCATCCTGGGCAACCTGGACGCCGTCGGCATCCTGCAGGACGCCGACGATGCCACGCTTCGAGCGGAGATAGAGCGCCAGCTGGCCGCCGGGCGCCGTAACGGTGGCCGGTTCGTCATGAGCATCGGCAGCCCGGTTACCCCTTCTACCCCGGTGGGACGGGTCCGGCGCTACTGTGGGTTGGTCCGGGAGCTCAGCCAAGCGATGAGCGATGGCCTGGTATGAGGGGCTGGGGCTAGGCGCGGCCTGGGTCGCCTGGGCAGCGCTGCTGTTCGGTGGATTGGCGTCCGCTTCGGCAGTGGGAGCGAGTGATGGGAGGATGCCAGCCGTGACTCGGCTGGCATCCTCTTTTGTTTTGGCCCTGGCCGCGTGGGGGTGGCTGGCTGTGGTCTGGGGGCAGGAGGCCGGGCTCTACGGCTTGCTGGTGGCCGTGGGCATGAGCCTGGGCTTGGTGGGGGATCTGTTCATGGCCTCGCTGCTGCCCGCCCCGCACCCGGCGATGGGCGGGATGGCTGCCTTCGCCCTCGGGCACGTGGCCTATTGCGCGGCCTTCCTCATCCTGGCCGGCACTCCAGGGGTCGCGGCCGGGCCCGCGCTGACCGTCTCCTGGGTGATCTGGCTGGGGATCGGGGCCGTAGGTTGGTACGTGACAGTCCAGCGGGGGCAGGGCCCCGGTCTGCTCCGGGCGTTGGGCCTGCCCTACACCCTACTGCTCGCCAGCACGGCCGGGCTGGGGGTCGGGCTGGCACTGGCCCGACCGGTGCTGCTGGTGCCGGCGCTGGGAGGAGTCCTGTTCTTCGTGAGCGACCTGCTCATCGCCCTGAGGCTGTTTCGGGGCGTGCAGCGCCCAGGATGGAACGACCTGGTCTGGCTCACCTACGGCCCTGCCCAGATGCTGATCGTGTACTCGGTGGGCTTGGCCCGGGTGCTGATGACGGGCTGAGATGCACCGCATGGGTCACAGTGCCGCTGTGACCCATGCGGTGCTCGCGCCAGGAACGGCGAAGGTGTGCCCGTAGCCGGGCCTAGGGGATGAGGCCCTTCTCGCGCAGCCGGAACAGGCGGATGGCGTTTCCGGAGCCTACCTTCTCGATGTCCTCCTCGCTGAAGCCAGCCTCCCGCATGAATCCTACCAGGCTCTCCACCCGGGCCGGGTAGGGGTTCTCGCGCAGATCCAGCATGAACATGCTGCTGAACCAGAACTCCGAGTTCCACTGGCTGAAGCCCTTGAGGCCGGGGTTACGCCAGAACTCGGGGTGCGCCAGGAGCGTGGTGTGGGTGCCGTAGGGGGGCCATGGCGGGTTGTGGTAGGTGGCCCAGTCCGTGCCCACGACCAGGCGGTCCGGCCCCAGGTGCTCGTAGGCCGCGCGCAGATGGGCGCGAAGGTGGAACTGGATGATCTCCAGGTACACGTTGTCCAGCCCGCGGGCCAGGTACTGCTCGATGGCAGAGACGTACTGATAGGTGTTTCGCCCCCCGATAGCGTGGGCGATGATGAAGTTGCACTCGGGTACCTGGGCGGCGAGGTTGAGGGCTTGGCGAAGATGCTCGCCGGTGGGGCTGTCGGCGGTGGAGCAGTGCAGCTCCACCGGGGCCTTCAGGGCCGCGGCGTGACGGGCCAACTCCACCATCTCGGGGCAGTCCAGGTCGAAGCCAAAGGGCATCCCTTCGACCTCACCCACCTGGACGAAGTTGCGCTCCTCGAGGTAGAGGTCGAGGTCCGCGTGCGACTGCTTCAGGGCCCGGGGGTCAATCTGCACCGAGCCGAAGAGCCGGCCACCGGATGGCTCGACGAACTGGCGGTAGATGCGCTCGTTCATGACGTGCAGGAAGTCGGGTTCGGTGGCGAACCGAACCACGTCGGCGCCGTTGTTGTCGTTGACTATGAAGCGCAGGTCAGCGTCGCACCCGTCCAGCACCGCGAGCACATCGTCCAACGTGTACTCGAGCGTACCGTCGCCGTGCACGGGTCGCCGGAGCATGTGCACGTGCCCGTCAATCCACAGCCGCTTTCCTTCGTTCGGCACCTGGGTCTCCTCTAGCTGTTCTCGTGGAAGGGGAAGGTCACCCGTGTCCCCGTTTCGGCGGCGCGGTAGGCGGCCAGGCACATCTCCACCGACATCCGCCCTTCGCGGGCACAGCACAGGGGCTCGCCGGCCTTGAGGGCATCAATGAACGGACGGGCCACCCCGGCAATGCGCTCTCCCTGGCTGTTGGGGATCGGCACGCCCAGGTCCTGCCATCCCAGATAGCCCTTCTCCAGTTCGTAGAGCTTGAGGCCGATGGCCCCCGGCGGGGTGAGCACGGTGGACACGGCATCGCCGTGGTTCTGGATGATGACGCCCCGGTCGCCGTAAATCTCCGTGGTGTTCTCTCCCGCCAGGGTGACGCTGGAGTTGTAGACTTCCGCGAACATGCCGTCCGGGTAGCGGTAGATGGCAACGCCGGTGTCATCGGGGGCCACGTTGGTGAGCACGTTGTCAATCTCGGCGATGACGGACACCGGCATCTGCTCCGTCATCCACACCAGCCAGTCCAGGACGTGGACGGCATCATCGAAGAACATGCCGCGGTTGGCCTCGGCGCTCAGGTGCCAGCGGGAAGGCCCTGTCACGAAGCCCTCGTTGAAGAGGACGGAGATGCAGTGGCGGCGACGAATGGTGCCCACCCGGCCCACGACACCGGACCGGACCAGCTCGCGCATCTTCTGGTTCATGGGGTCATGGCGCATCTGGAAGGCCAGGCTGAACCAGACACCGGTACGGTCGGCAGCCTCGATCATGCGATCGCAGTCGGCCAGGGTGGTGGCCATGGGCTTCTGCAGGAGCACGCCCTTGCCCGCTTCCATGGCTGCAATGGCTAGGTCGGCATGGCGGTTGGTCTCGCAGCCCACGATGACGCAGTCCACGTCGGGACGGGAGAGGACGTCCTCCGGGTGGGGCGAGTAGGGTATGCCCAGGTCGGCGGCGAGCTTGCTGCCCCGTTCCTGGTTGTCGTCCCACGCTGCTACCAGCCGGGCATCGTCAAACTGCCGGATCTGGTGGGCATAGACGTTCACGTGACCGTGGGCAAAGGAAATGATACCGATTCCGAGCTTGCTCACGATGAACTCCTGATACGTGATGCGTGAAGCGTGACACGTGACAAGTGACACGTGAAGCGTGACTCGTGACAAGTGAGGCGCGAGGCGGATGCCGACACAGATCACGTATCACGTGTCACCTTCCTCTCTGATCGGGGATCATGGTCAGTAGGAGGCGGATGATACTGGTTAGTAGCTCCATGCGAAGCTCTGCGACTTCGCTCCCGAGCACGTGGCGGCCCTTGTAATACCGATCGCGGCCTTCGCGGGCAGAGCCTAAGGCATACTGGTAGAAGAGTGCCCTGTCACGACCAGTTCCCCGGCTGAAGCCCTCGGCGATGTTGGCGCTGACGGAGCCAATCGCTCGGTAGAGCTGATCGGCTAGCGACCTGGTCCGGTGATCGCTGTTCAGTTGGACCACATCCTTCCACGCCACGTCGCAGGCGAAGAGCGCCAAGCGGTATGCCTCCAGCTCCCACAGCCGATCGCTCTTGATCAGGTCGGGCACAGCCTGTGCCCACCCCTGAAGGTCCACGCTCCCAGCCTCCTGCGTGAAGCGTGACGAGTGAAGCGTGACACGTGACCCGTGAAGCGTGATACATGACGCGCATAGCAGCATAGGTCACGTGTCACGAGTCACGTATCACGTATCACGTGTCACGTTTCACGTGTCAGATCAGGTCGAACAGATTGTCCGACACCCGCTCGACCGTCCGGCTGTCTATGCGGGTCTGCCCAGGGATGGCGGCGCGCATGGCTTGGTCAGCGTAGGACTCGAACTTGTACTCCCGACGCAGCCGGAACGGGGGCTCGAACCTGATGGGTGACATCTCGCCGATGTTGCGCACCGCATCCTCGGCCGCGGCCCGGATGAGCGCCTGCGCCTTGGCGGGGTGGAGGCTGATGGCAGCGTTGCGGCTGATGCCTTCCTTGACGATCACGGTCCGCGTCTTGGGGCCGGCAATGGCTAGGGCCTCCTCCACCCCGGCCTTGTCGCTGGTCACCAGGGCCACGGGGATGCCCAACTGGCCGGCTAGGGCCCCGTCCAGCCCGATCTCACCGATGG
>JBMNTK010000100.1:0-13544 GCA_050945695.1 Anaerolineae bacterium
CGTCTGCGATTCTCGGCCACGTGGTCCGGGTCATCGCCCACACTGAGGCTGACGTTCAGTGAGTCGTAGGGTGGCCGGCTGACCCCGCCCTGGCGGGTGAGGATGCCGTGGACAAACGCGGTCTGACCCTCGAGTTCGCCGAAACACAGAACTGGCACCCCCGACGAGGGTCTGAACGCGAGGCGGTCTCCGACCAGTGGCAACATGGCTGGGAGTCTAGCATAGGCCGGAAAAGGGTCGCAAGGGTGCCTGAAGTGGGGGAGGCGGGTGTGGGAGTGAGAGTAGCGGCGTGGTATCGGGTGGGAGGCCTCGGTTGACGGCTGTGGCCGGCTTTCCTAGACTCCCGATAGGGCCTTACGTGGGGAGGTAAGTGTGAGTGTTGAGCGCGAGCAGAAGCTCGTACTCCTCGTAGACGACGACCGGGACCTGATCTCCATGCTGAGACTGGCGCTGGAGAACGACGGGTTCGAGGTGTTGGCCGCCCACGATGGTCGGGAAGGGCTGCGTCTGTTCTTCGAGCGCAGGCCGGACCTGGTAGTGCTCGACATAATGCTGCCGAGCATGGACGGCTGGCTGGTGTGTGAGCGGATCCGGGAGATGTCCAACACTCCCGTGCTCATGCTCACCGCCCGGACGAAGGACGAAGAGATTGCCCGGGGGCTTTACCTAGGAGCTGACGACTACATCACCAAGCCCTTCGGTGTGTCAGAGTTCATGGCCCGGGTGCGAGCGGTGGTGCGCCGGTCCAGCGATACGCGCAAGGCCCCATCGCAGTCACTCCTGACCATAGACAAGCATATCAAGGTAGACCTGGCCAAGCGGCGGATCATCGTGGACGGCCGGCCCACGCACGTTCTGTCTCCCACTGAGCAGCGGCTGCTGGCGGTCCTGGCCGCCCATGCGGGGGAGGTGGTTCCGTCGGAGGTGCTGGTGGAGCGGGTATGGGGAGACACAGCCTCGCGCAACTCCAGCCACCTCAAGACTTACATCCGCTACCTGCGCACCAAGCTGGAGCCAGACGCCGCCAACCCGCGCTACATCCTCACTGAACGGGGCGTGGGCTATCGCTTCGAGGTCAGAGATGAAGGAGGGTGGTGAGCCCGCGAGTGCTGTCGTAGAGACGCGGTTGCGGGTGCGCTACGCGGAGACAGACGCTCAAGGCATCGCCTACCACAGCAACTACCTGGTGTGGTTCGAGGTGGGAAGGTCGGAATACTTCCGGGCGACGGTGGGGGAGAGCCCGGGAGAGTTCTTCCGGCACTATGGGATGCCGGTGGTGGAGGCGGCACTGCGCTACCACGCCCCCTGTCGGTACGATGATGAGTTGGTCATCCGCACCCAAGTCACTCAGGTGCGGAGCCGGTCCATCCGCTTCGACTACACCATACACCGGTGCGACGGCGATGCTGCGCTGGTGGCGGAGGGCCATACGGTTCACTTCTGCGTGGACTCGACCGGCGTACCCTGCCGCATCCCCGATCAGGTGAGGATTCCCTTACTGGCCACCGGCCAGCTCTAGCGAAGAGAACGAGGCCCCTGCCGAGGCAGGGGCCTCGTTCTCTTCTGTCACCGAGCGATCAGGCTTACCAGCGCAAGCGGAGTTCGCGCGCTGCACGGACCTCATCGAGCCGCCGCACCGGAGCGTTGTGAGGTGCCTGGTGTAGCAGGTCGGGGTTGGTGCGCGCCTCTTCGGCGATGGCCTCCATGGCCTCGGCGAAGGCGTCCAGCGTCTCCCGGCTCTCGGTCTCGGTGGGCTCGATCATCAGAGCCTCGTGGACGATGAGCGGGAAGTAGTTCGTGGGCGGATGGAAGCCGTAGTCTATGAGGCGCTTGCTCACATCCAGGGCCCGCACATCCGGCGCGCCGGGGATCCGCCCCTCCAGCACGAACTCGTGCATGCAGCGGCGGTCGTAAGGCAGCGGGTAGGTCTTCTTGAGCCGCTCCTGGAGGTAGTTGGCTGCAAGCACGGCGGTGACGCTGGCGTCCCGCAACCCATCTCCACCCAGCATGCGGATGTAGGTGTAGGCCTTCACCATCACGCCGAAGTTGCCGTAGAACGACTTCACCCGGCCGATGGACTTCTCGGGGTAGCGAAGGGTGTAGCGGTCGCCCTCTCGCACGACCACCGGCCCGGGCAGGTACTGGGCCAGATCGGCCCGCACTCCTACCGGCCCAGACCCCGGTCCACCCCCTCCGTGCGGGGTGGAGAAGGTCTTGTGCAGGTTGAAGTGCATGATGTCGAAGCCCAACTCACCGGGCTTGGCCACGCCCATGAGGGCGTTGAGGTTGGCACCGTCTCCGTAGACCAGGCCGCCACACTCGTGCACCAGCCGGCACACTTCCTCCACGTGCTCGTCGAAGAGCCCGAGGGTGTTGGGGTTGGTGAGCATGAGCCCGGCGACGGTCTCGTCGCACTCGGCTCGCAGGGCATCGAGGTCCACGTTGCCGCGCTCGTCGGACGGAAGCTGCACCACCTGGTAGCCGCTCATGGTGGTAGAGGCCGGGTTGGTGCCGTGCGCCGAGTCTGGGATGAGGATCTTGGTCCGGCCGGTGTGCCCCTGTTCCAGGTGGTAAGAGCGCATGACCAGAATGCCGGTGAACTCACCCTGGGCGCCGGCCGATGGCTGCAGGGTGACGGCGTCGAAGCCACCGATCTCGGCCAGCATCCCTTGCAGCTCCCACATCAGCTGGAGGCAACCCTGGACGGTCTCCTCCGGCTGGAGCGGATGGGTGCGGGCGAAGCCTGGCAGTGAGGCGGCCTCCTCGTTGACCTTGGGGTTGTACTTCATGGTGCAGGAGCCCAAGGGGTAGAACCCGATGTCCACGGCGTAGTTGAGCTGGGACAGGCGAACGAAGTGGCGAACTAGGTCCACCTCGCTGATCTCGGGCAGCGGCAACTCCTCGCGCAGCCACTCCTTCGGGAGGTCCGCTTCCGGCACGTCGAGGGCAGGAAGGGAGACGGCAGTGCGTCCGGGGCGGCTCAGCTCGTAGATGATCTTCGCAGTCATGACAGCGCCCCCAGCACATCGGCCAAACGGTCAATCTGTTCTCGAGTGTTGAGCTCGGTAGCGCACAGGAGCATGCAACCCTCCAGCTCGGGGTAGGCCGGGCCCAAGTCGTACCCGCCGATGATGCCTTGGGCGAGAAGGGCCTCGTTCACCTGGGCCGGTGGCCGCGGGCAGCGCACGACGAACTCGTGGAAGAAGCGGTCCGAGAGGACCTGGTAGCCCGGCAGCTGCCCGATGCGAGAGGCGGCGTAGTGGGCCTTATGGTAGCAGGCGGAGGCGACGGTGCGCAGGCCCTGAGGCCCCATGGCGGACAGGTAGACCGCCGCTGCCAACGCACACAGGGCCTGGTTGGTGCAGATGTTGGAGGTGGCGCGCTCGCGCCGGATGTGCTGCTCGCGGGTGGCCAGGGTTAGCACGAAGCCCCGCTTGCCCTCCATGTCCACGGTCATGCCGGCCAGCCGGCCCGCCATGCGGCGCACGTGCTCCGCCTTGGTGGCAAAGAAGCCCAAGTAGGGTCCACCGAAGGAGATCTGGTTGCCCAGCGGTTGGCCTTCGCCCACCACGATGTCGGCGCCGTACTGCCCGGGCGCCTGGAGCAGCCCCAGTGAGATGGGGTTGACAGAGACCACCAGCAGGGCACCTGCCTGGTGGGCAGCATCGGCCAGCGCGCGGACCTCGTCGGTGCTGGGGATGGCGCCCAGGAAGTCGGGCACCTGGATCACGACGGCAGCGGTGTCCCCATCCACCATTCCGGCCAGGTCGGCCAGAGACCGACCCGGCTGGTCGTCCCCGACCAGCTCCAAGCCCATGCCTTGAGTGTAGGTGCGGGCGGTCTGCCGGTACTCGGGGTGAACCGTGCGGGAGACGATGGCCTTGCGGCGCCGGCCCCGGTGCACGCTGAGGGCCATGATGAGGGCCTCGGCCAACGCTGTGGCCCCGTCGTAGTGGGAGGCGTTGGCGGCCTCCATGCCCGTCAGGTCGCAGACTAGGCTCTGGTACTCGAAGATGGCCTGTAGGGTGCCCTGGCTGACCTCGGGCTGGTAGGGCGTGTAGGCGGTGTAGAACTCACCGCGGCTCAGCACGTGCTTGACCACACTGGGAACGAAGTGGTTGTACGCCCCGGCCCCCAGGAAGCAGACGTGCTGATCGAGGTTCCAGTTGCGCCCGGCCATCTGCGCCAGTTCCGCCAGGACCTCGGGCTCCGACAGGGGCGGCGGCAGCTCGAGGTCAGGGAAGCGCCGGGCCTCGGGGATATCGGTGAAGAGCTCCTTGATGTCCCCGACGCCGACGGCCTGCATCATTAGTTCCCGGTCTTCCCGGGTATGAGGAACGAAGGCCATAGCCTACTCCTCTTCTGCCAACTGCTTGACCAGCTCCTCGTAGGAGGCGGCGTCGCGAAGGGACTCCAATTCCGAGGGGTCGGAGAGCCGAACCTTGACGAACCACCCGTCGCCGTAGGGATCCTGGTTGACCAGAGCGGGGTTGGACTCCAGCTCCGAGTTGACCTCGATGATCTCCCCGCTGGCCGGGGCGTAGCAGTCGCTGGCGGCCTTGACCGACTCAACCACGGCGTAGACCTGGCCCTTCTCGAAGGCGTCGCCCACTTGCGGCAGCTCGACGAACACGATGTCGCTGAGCTGGTCCTGGGCGTAGTCGGAGATACCGAAGGTGGCGGTATCGCCCTCGGGGCGGACCCAGTCGTGGGTATCGGTGTACCGGCAGGACTCGTCAATCTTGGCCATTATTGCCTCCTAGAAGTTGCAGCCGCGGTGGTGCAATGAACGCGGAGCATAGCCGGAAAACGATCCGAGTCGGAAACGCTGCTGAGCTGGGCGCCATATGGGCCGAAGCCTCGACCCGGCCGCAGGCCCGGATGGGTCCGGGCCCGGGTGGGCCACGCGCGTCCGAACTCGTGCGGGATTATAGGTTTGGGTCCCAGGAGAGTCAACGGGCGCTTGACGGCCGGCGGGCCCGCACCTATAATGCCGAAGGTTTGGCCGCAGATGGATGAGTGGTTAGCCTATGGCCTGGCGTGTTGTAGCGATTGGTGGCGGGACGGGCCTGTCAGTCCTGCTCAAGGGGCTCAAGCGTAGCGACGTTGATGTCTCTGCGGTGGTGACCGTGGGAGACGACGGCGGCTCCTCGGGCAGGCTCAGGCGCGAGTTGGGCCTCCTGCCCCCCGGGGACTTCCGCAGCTGTATCGCGGCCCTGGCGGACGACGAAGCCCTGATGACCCAGCTACTGCAGTACCGGTTCGGCGATGGTGCCCTCAGTGGTCATGCGCTCGGCAACCTTCTGCTTGCCGCCATGGCCGACCTGACCGGTTCGTTCGAACAGGCCGTACTGGAAACCAGCCGCGTCCTCAACATCAAGGGACGGATCATGCCCAGCACCTTGGAGGCGGTCTCGGTGTGCGCCCAGGTCACCGACAACGGTGCCCAGGGTGCCACCTCTCGGACGGTGCGAGGCGAGAGCCAGGTGGGCGAGGCGGGCCCGGGCATTCGCCGGGTCTTCCTGGAGCCGGGTGCGCCCCCGGCATATCCGGGCGCGGTAAAGGCGATACTGGCTGCCGATCTGATCGTCTTGGGGCCGGGTAGTCTGTATACCAGCGTCTTGCCCAACTTGCTGGTCCCTGGGATCTGCCAGGCGGTGCGGGCCAGTGGGGCGCTCAAGGTGTACGTGTGCAACGTGGCGGCTCAGGTCGGCGAGACGGAAGGATACAGCGTGCAGAAGCACGCCGCTGCCATCGAGGACAACGTGGGTCCGGGCACCTTCCACTACATCCTGGCCAACGACAACTGGCCCCGGCAAGACCGGGTGGCGTACGTGCAACCGAGTCCGAACGGGGACCTGAGCCAGGCCCTACTGCTGACGGACCTGGTGGACGAGCGGGCGCCCTGGAGGCACGATAGTGCCAAGCTGGGCCGGGCACTGCTGGACTTCCTAGAGGGAACAGGCGGTGATTCTGCCATATGCTGAACGGCCAGCAGATGGCGTTCATATATGGACAGGGTGGGGGCCTATCTAGCTTGTGACCCCGGCCATGTCCGTTCACATTCGGGAGGGCACAATGGCACTGAAGGTAGGTATCAACGGATTCGGGCGTATCGGGCGCCAGGTACTCAAGGCGCTTCGCGACAACTACAAGGGCGATGTTCAGGTTGTAGCCATCAACGACATTACTGACGCCCGCACTCTGGCTCACCTGCTCAAGTACGACTCCAACTACGGCATCTTCCCCGAGTCGGTCGAGGTTGCCGACGGGGCCCTGATCGTGGGTGGCGACAGGATCGTGGTGCACGCGGTGCGCAACCCGGCCGAGATCCCTTGGGGCGACCAGGGCTGCGAGATCGTGATCGAGTCCACCGGCCTGTTCACCGACGCTGCCAAGGCCTCGGCGCACCTGCGCGACGGGGTGAAGAAGGTGATCATCTCCGCTCCTGCTAAGGGCGAGGACATCACCATCGTGCTGGGTGTCAACCAGGACAAGTACGATCCGGCCAAGCACAACATCATCTCCAACGCTTCCTGCACCACCAACTGCCTGGCTCCGGTGGCCAAGGTCATCAACGACACCTTCGGCATTCAGCATGGCCTGATGACCACGGTCCATGCCTACACCAACGACCAGCGCATCCTGGACCTGCCTCACAGTGACCTGCGGCGTGCCCGCGCGGCGGCGCTGAGCATCATCCCCACCACCACGGGTGCGGCCCGGGCCTTGGCTCTGGTCATCCCTGAGCTCAAGGGCAAGTTCGACGGCATGTCGCTGCGCGTTCCCACCCCCACCGTCTCCCTGGTGGACTTCACCGCCACCGTCAACAGGGCGACCACGGTGGACGAGGTGAACGCAGCCCTCAAGGCTGCCGCTGAGGGCCCCATGAAGGGCGTCCTGGGTTACTCGGATGAGCCCCTGGTCTCCATTGACTACAAGGGCAACCCTCTGTCCTCGATCGTGGATGCGATGAGCACCATGGTGCAGGACGGCAACATGGTGAAGGTCCTGGCCTGGTACGACAACGAGTGGGGCTACTCCAGCCGCGTGGCCGACCTGGTCAAGTTCCTGATGGACAAGGGCCTCTAGCCTTAGGCCTCAAGCTCAAGCACAAGAACAGCCCGCACCGGACGGTGCGGGCTGTTTTTTCGTGACTAGTTGGGCGGCAGCTAGGGGATGATCAGGGTGGAGCCCACTTCGAGCAGGTTAGGGTCGGCCAGCTTGTTGGCCAGGGCGATGTCCTCGGCGGAGACGTTGTAGAGCATGGCGAGCGACGACAGCGAGTCTCCGGGCTGGACGACGTGGGTGCGGGCCGGGTTCCCGATGCTGGCGGCTTGGACGCTGTTGGGGGAAGGTGGAGGCAGGACCCCGCCAGCAGGCACGATCAGCACCTGGCCGACCTGCAGGTAGTACCCGTTGGTGAGGTTGTTGGCGCGCATGAGCGCATCCACTTCCACCCCTAGGAGCTGCGCTATGCCGTATAGGCTGTCACCCGGCTGCACCACATACTGCTGGGCGCCGATGGGGACCTCAGGCAGGGGGATGATGAGTTCCTGACCCACATAGATGACGTTGTTGGTCAGGCCGTTGGCGGCAACGATCTCCTCCATGCGGGCGCCATACTGGAGGGCGATGCTGAGGACCGTGTCTCCCCAGTTCACCTTGTGGGTGACCTGTCGAGGCAGAGCAGGGACGGTAGGCTGCGCAGCGGCCACTTCGGCCGGCGGGGCGCTTTCTTCCGGGGCAGGGGTAGCCAGAGGAGAGTCACCTACCGGCGCCAGTGCCTCGCCCTGGGCGGGCTCAACGCTAGTGGCGGGTGGTTCTGCGACCTCTGCGGACAGCGACGGCCGGCCGGTGGACAGCGAGAGCGAGTCAGCCGGCGCAGGGTTGACTTTGGTGCAGCCTGCAACCGAGAGGGTCAGCGCTGCTGCTGCTAGGCACGTAAGTGTCCGCGCTAGGCACTTGGGTGTTCGCCTCGGTACACTGACACATTGCCTGAATGACATCTGGGCCCCCTGTGAGCGTTCTCAAGAGCGGAAGACGGCCGCCTCCCGCACGTAGGGATCGATGCAAGGAGTGTGCCAGAGAAGGCAACTGGCCGCCTCAAGTTGAGAGGCGGCCAGCGGTGAACCGAGGAGCGGGCAAGCTCACTGTCAACCGGCTTGCAGGGCCCTCCAGAGGGTGAAGAGCGAGTGGTTGGCGACCCAGGGCTGGAACAGGCCGGGGTGGCTGCCGAAGTTGAAGGCGGCGGTAGCGGTCCCCTCGGGGCTGACCACAGCCACGGCCGCCCGCCTTCCCCGGCCTTCGGGGGCGTCGGGGGCCGGATCTGCGGCCAGGCTAGCCAGGACGACGGCGCTGTCGGAAGCGGGACGGATGGACTGGGCTGCCTCCAGCGCCTGGGCCTCCTCGGCATCCCCGGACCACTCGCGAACCACGTGCTCGCCGACCACGCTGGCGTCGGCCTCGATCAGCTCCTGGGCGACGAGGCCAGCGGTGACTGTCTCTACTAGGTGCACGGTCTGCCCGCGCTCGCGGAGCAAGCGAGCGACGACGGTAGCCAGGCGATCCTCATCGGCGCCGTAGACGTAGCCGCGCAGACGCTCGCTGATGGTGGCCTGGACGGGGGCGATGAGCGCCTCGGCGTGCTCCGGGGTGTCGGCCTTGGCGGTGATGCGGATGTCGGTGCGCCCAGGATGAGCCGAGAGGCCGACGGTGGGGTTGGTGCCCTCCATGAGGTCACCGATGAGGGCGTCCACCTGGCTCTCGCCCAGGCCCGCGCAGTGAAGCACCCGGCTGCGGATGCAGGCCGCCCCCACCAGGGCGCGGATGTACGGTATGACGGCGTGCTCCATCAGGTAGTGCATCTCCCTGGGCACGCCCGGCAAGGCGATGATCACGGCCTCGCCCAGCTCGGCGCGGAACGCGGGCGCCGTGCCGACCGGGTTGGGGATGGGCGTGGCCCCCTCGGGGATGAATGCCTGGCGGCGGTTGTTGTCCGACATAGTGCGGCCGAAACGGGCGAACCGATCGGCGATCTGCTCCAGCAGCTCCTCGGAGAAGACCAAGGGCCGGCCGATGGCAGAGGCTACCGCCTCGCGGGTGACATCGTCCACCGTAGGCCCGAGACCGCCGGTGATGATGATCAGATTAGCCCGGCTTGCGGCGATCTCGATCGCGGAGCGCAGGCGCCGGACGTTATCGCCGACGGTGGTGTGGAAGTAGACGTCCACTCCCAGGTCGCGCAGCTTCTGGGCGATGTAGGCGGAATTGGTGTCTACCGTGTCGCCCAGGAGGAGTTCTGTGCCCGAGGCGATGATCTCAGCGCTCAGGGGACGGGCCATCGCCGCTCAGCTCTCGGTAGAAGCAGGTGTACTCACCGGTGTGGCAGGCGGGGCCGGCCGGCTCCACCAGGGCCAGGAGGGTGTCGGCGTCGCAGTCGTAGAGCAGGCGCACCACCCGCTGGACGTTGCCGGAGGTAGCTCCCTTGTGCCACAACTCCTGGCGGGAGCGACTCCAGAACACCGTCTCGCCGATCTCCAGGGTCTTCTCCAGGGACTCACGGCTCATGTAGGCCATCATGAGCACGTCCTTGGTATTCACATCCTGCACGATGCAGGGCACCAGGCCCCGGTCGTCCCACTTGATGAGTGACGCCACGCTCACAGTCTCACCTCCACTCCTCTGGCGGCCAGATACTGCTTGAGCTCAGGGATGCTGATCTGCTTGTAGTGGAAGACCGAGGCAGCCAGGGCGGCGCTGGCGTGGCCCTCGGTCAGAACCTCAAGGAAGTGCTCGGGGGTGCCTGCCCCGCCGGAGGCGATCACCGGGATGCTCACTGCGTCGGCCACGGCCCGGGTAAGCTCAAGGTTGTAGCCCATCTCCGTGCCATCGCGGTCCATGCTGGTCAGAAGGATCTCGCCGGCGCCGCGCCGCTCCACTTCCTGGGCCCACTCGATGGCGTCGCGGCCGGTGGGGACGCGCCCGCCGTCAATGTAGACGTGCCAGCGTCCGTCCTCCCACTTGGGGTCTATGGCCACGACGATGCACTGGGAACCGAAGCGCTTGGCACCCTCGGTGATGATCTCCGGGGTGCGGACGGCGGAACTGTTGATGGAGATCTTGTCTGCCCCGGCGCCCAGGATGCGGCGCATGTCCTCTACGGTGCGGATGCCCCCGCCCACGGCAAAGGGGATGAAGACCGCCTCGGCCACCTTCTGCACCATGTCTACCACCGTGCCCCGGCGCTCGTGGCTGGCGGTGATGTCGAGGAACACAATCTCATCGGCGCCCATCTCGCTGTAGGCCGCGGCCTGCTCCACCGGGTCCCCGGCGTCGCGCAGATTGAGGAAGTTGACACCTTTCACTACCCTGCCGTCCTTCACGTCAAGGCAGGGGATGATCCTCTTGGCCAGCATACTCACTCCTCTCCCGGCGCTCGGTGGCTGAGCCGAGCGGCCGTCTCGATAGCATCGGCGAGATCCAGCGCTCCAGTGTACAGAGCCTGCCCGATGATGATCCCTGCCAGGCCCTCGTGGGCCCGACGGGCCGCCTCGGCCACGTCCTCTAGCCCGGCTACGCCGCCGGAGACGATCACTCGCAGCCCCGTGGCCCCGGCCAGGGCCACAGAGGCGGCTAGGTTGGCCCCGGTGAGCATCCCGTCTCGGCTGATATCGGTGTGGACAGCCGTCCGCAGCCCTTGGCGGAACAGCTCCGCCCCCAGCTCGTGCACCGGGCGGCCGGAGTCGCTGACCCAACCGTGGGTGCGGACCAGCCCGTCCCGGGCGTCCAGCGAGGCCAAGACTCGATCGGGCCCGAAACGTTCCACGGCCTCTCGCACGATCTCCGGATGGGTCACGGCCACCGTGCCCAGGATGACCCGGGCGACGCCCATATCAAGCAGCCGCTCGATGGAGGCCAGGGAGCGCACGCCCCCGCCGAACTGCACGGGCACCTGGACCGTATCCAGGATGGCGCGCAGGGCGTCCACATTGGGGCCGGACCAGGAGTCGGGGGTCTCCAGCGCCCCGTCCAGGTTGACGACGTGCAACCAGCTCGCCCCGCAGTCTTGCCACCGGAGGGCCATGTCGGCCGGCCGATCTGAGTAGACGGTCTGGGCGGCGGCGTCGCCTTGGCGCAGGCGCACGCAGCGGCCGCCGCGCATGTCAATGGCCGGGAAGACGGTGAACATAACTACAGCGACCTCACGTAGCGGTTCAGCATGCCCAACCCTACGCGCCAGCTCTTCTCCGGGTGGAACTGCACGCCGCAGACGTTGTCCCGGGCGCAGATGCTGGCGAAGTGGAACTCATAGTCGGTGGTGGCGACGATGACCTCCGGGTCGGCCGGCTCCGGGTAGTAGGAGTGGGTGAAGTAAGCGTGCACCCCGTCCGGCAAGCCCTCCACCAGGAAGTGGGAGCGGGCCGGGTGGAGCTGGTTCCAGCCTACGTGGGGCACTACCAGGTGAGAGGGGAAGCGGACCACCCTCCCGGGGAAGATGCCCAGCCCCCGGTGCTCACCCATCTCGGTGCTCTCTTCGAACAGAACCTGAAGCCCTACGCAGATGCCCAGGAGGGGGGTGCCACGCTCCACCGCGTCCAGCACCAGCGGCTCAAAGCCCAAGGTCCGCAGGTGGTCCATCGCGTCGCCGAACGCCCCCACGCCAGGCAGCACCAGCCCGTCCACGGCACCCACCTGGCCCGGGTCGGTGGCGATGCGCGCCTCAGCGCCGGACACCTCGAGCGCCTTCTGGACGCTGCGCAAGTTGCCCATCCGGTAGTCGAGAATGGCAACGACCGGGCGGGCCGGGCTCATAGGAGGGATCCCTTGGTCGAGGGTACCCCGGTGCGCCGGGGATCGGGGGCGACGGCCTCCCGCAGGGCCAGGGCTAGCGCCTTGAAGGCGGCCTCCACGATGTGATGGCTGTTGACGCCGGCAACCTGGCGCACGTGGAGGGTGACCCCGGCGTTGGTGGCGAAAGCTCGCATGAACTCGGTCACCAGTTCGGAGTCGAAGTCACCGATCTTGGGCGTGGCCAGCGACAGGTCAAGCTCGCAGTGCCCTCGGCCGCTGACGTCTAGGGCGGCCAGTACCAGGGCCTCATCCATGGGGGCAAAGGCATGACCGAAGCGCCTGATGCCGGCACCCTCGCCGAGGGCCTGGCGAAGCGCCTGACCTAGGCAGATGCCCACGTCTTCCACCGTGTGGTGGAAGTCCACTTGGGTGTCCCCACGGCAGGTCAGCTCGAGGTCCATCAGCCCATGCTTGGCCAGCTGGGCCAGCATGTGATCCAGGAAGGGGACGCCGGAGTTGATGCTGTGCTGGCCGTTGCCGTCGAGGGCCAGGGCCAGGGTGATGTCCGTTTCCGCCGTCTTGCGAGTGACCATACCGGTGCGCACTGTCTAGCTCCCTTCGCCGTCTCGGTCCCGGAGCTGGGCCGCCTGCTCCTCGATCTGGGCAAGCTGATCTGCCATCTCGCGGTTGCCCCGCCCGAGGACTTGGCGCATCTGCTGGATGGTGGTGACGAACTGATCGGTGACGAGGTCGCGGTGCTCCTCGAGCAGCCGAGCCCGATCGTCGGGCTTAGCCCGGAGCAGATCGTTGAGGAGGCGCACCTCGGGCGGGGCCTGCTCCTCCATGATCTTGGCGGCGATGGCCCCCACCGCGCTCAGGGCACGGGCGGTGTTCTCGTCGTTGCGACGGCGCGCCTCAGCGATGTTCATGTTGAGGACGGCGAAGAAGGCCTCATTGAGGCGGTCAGTGTTCTGGCGGAGGAAGTCCTCCACCGCGGGCTGGGAGATGGCCTCACGCAGGAGATCGGCTGCCTCGGTGAGGGCCTGTCGGTCCTGCTCCTCGAGCTCATCCAGAATCTGGAGGATGGTGGCCCGGGCCTTGGTGAGCCGCTTGGCCTCGATCTCGTTGCCTGCCTCTTGGGCCGCATCAATGCGGTCCGCAATCTGTAGGAAGAACTGGTAGTCGAGGACGGGGCGGATGGCGGCGACCATGGCGCGCAGTCGTTCCTCGTCGCGCTCGCTCAGGAGCATCTCGAGCAGCTCCTGTCGCTGGGCGGCGGCGTCGGCCTCAGCCTGGGCCGCTTCCTCGGGCGACACCGCGGCCCACAGCTGCTGGTGCAGCGACGCCAGCGCCTCGGCCATCTGGACGTCCCCTTGGGCCTGGGCCGACTCTATGTAGGACTCGAGGACCTCGAAGAAGGTCTCGTCGAACTGCTCCTTGTTGGTCTCGATGGCGTCCTGGAGTTGCTCCGGTGTCTCCGAGGAGAGGAGTTGCTCCAGGAGGGTCGTGCGCTCGCGGCGGGCGTCAATCTCCTCCCGGGTCATGCCCTCGGAGATCATGATGTCGTCTGCCAGGCTCCGGAGCGAGAGGTATATGCGGGGCTGCAGCATGTACCCCCGCCGCTCCTCTGGGGGCAGCTCGGACATGAACCGGTTGGTGAGCGCCCCTACCAACTGCTGTTGGTGGGCCTCACTGCGGACGGCTCCCATGGGTATGAACACGGCAAAGGTGGATTTCTCGGCGTCGTGATA
>JBMNTK010000101.1:0-13348 GCA_050945695.1 Anaerolineae bacterium
CGACTGGGCTCCGGTGGTGGCCCGGTACCTGGGTGAGATCACCCTCATGGACGCTCAGATTGGCCGAGTCCTGGCGGAGCTTGAGCGCCTGGGGCTGAGCGAGGACACGTTGGTCATCTATACCTGCGACCACGGGGATCTGTGCGGCGGGCACGGGATGATTGACAAGCACCACGTGATGTACGACGACGTGGTACGCGTGCCCCTGATCATGCGGCTGCCGAGGGACAGCCGGGCGGGCTCACCCGACCCCGTGGCGGGCAGGACTTGCGACGCGTTCGTGTCGCACGCTCTCGACCTGGCGGTGACGCTGTGCGAGGTTGCCCAGGTGCCTGTGCCCGAGACGTTCCAGGGCAGAAGCCTGCTGCCGCTCCTGGAGGGACAAGGTGAGGGAGAGCGAGAGGACATCTTCGCCACCTACCACGGCAGCCAGTTTGGCCTCTACAGCTCCCGGATGGTCCGCGACCGACGCTGGAAGTACGTCTGGAACGCCACTGCCGAAGATGAGCTCTACGAGCTCGAGCGGGACCCGGGAGAGATTGTCAATCTGGCGGGAGACGCCAGCAGTCGGCAGGTCCTGGAGCGCCTGCGACACCGGTTGTTGACCTGGATGGAAGAGACGGAGGATATCCTGCTGAACGAGTGGACCCGCCGGCAGTTGCTTGAGGGGCTGACGCACTGATGGGTGAACCGATCGGACTAGCGTTTCTGCTGGCTACGCTGGCTGGGCTCTCTACCGTGCTGGGGAGCCTCCTGGCGATACTGGTTCGCAAGCCCGGCCCCCGCTTCATGGTGCTGACCCTTGGCTTCTCCGCCGGGGTCATGCTCTTGGTGGCGTTTTCTGAGCTGTTGCCGCACGGGGTGGAGACGGCTGGGTTCCTGCCCGCCCACGGGGCTTTCTTCCTGGGCATGGCCCTCATGTTTCTGGTTGACATCCTGGTGCCGCACCAGTACCTGGGGGGCGAACGGCCGGCGGTAAAGCAGTCCTACGACGGATCGTTCTTGCGCACGGGCGTGCTGGTGGCGCTGGGGGTGGCGATCCACAACTTCCCTGAGGGAATGGCCACCTTCGCCGGCACCATGGAGAACCCCCGACTGGGGCTGGCCGTCGCTGTGGCCGTGGCCATCCATAACGTGCCTGAGGGTCTGGCTGTCTCCGGGCCCATCTACGCCGCCACCGGGAGCCGCGCCCGGGCGTTCGGGTGGACGCTGATGTCGGGGATCGCAGAGCCGCTGGGCGCGGTCGTGACGGCCCTGGTGCTGCTGCCCTTCCTGAGCCCGGTGCTGCTTGGGCTGGTGCTGGCGGCAGTGGCGGGTGTGATGGTGTTCATCTCGCTGGATGAGCTGGTGCCGGTGGCCTGCTCGCTGGCCGAGGACCACTTACCGATCGCCGGGGTGCTCGCCGGCATGATGCTGATGGCGCTCAGCCTCTGGATTCTGCAGTAGTCGGGCGGCCCCCTCAAGCCACCGGGACGGGCTCGAACCGCCAGCGTTTGGCCTGGGGACGAAGATAGCCCACCGACCGATTGGGGTCGGGCTCGTGCTCGAACAGGATCAGGCTCTCCTCTTCCACCGCTCGGCCTAGGATCTCACGCTTGCTCTCCAGGCTCTGCATGGGCGCAACGTCCAGGGCGGAGATCCACGCCAGTCGCTCCGCCTGGATGGGCACGATGGCCAGGTCGCTCAGGTATAGCGCTGACTGGCCCTCGCTGACGATGCGAACCACCTGCTGGCCGACAGTGTGGCCTGGTGCCGGCACCAGCCAGATGTGCTCGTCGAGCCGATAGGTGCCGGCCACCACCCGCAATGCCCCCGTGTCGCCCAGGGCTCGCAGGTGTTCGGGGTCGTAGTCGGCGCGGGTGCGCTCGTTAGGGAAAGCGGCAGCGGCCGCTTCCTCGCGCTGCACGTAGTACTTGGCGGCGGGGAAGGCAAGGACCGACCGGCCATGACCAGGGGCGAAGTTGCTGCCGATGTGATCGGGGTGCAGATGGGTGAGCACCACCGCCGTGATGGCCTCCGGGCTCACCCCCAGGTCTCGAAGGGCTTCCGGCACGGGACGGTGTCCGGGAGGGTCGAAGGGGATGCCGGGGTCCTCGGCGGGCAAGCCGGTGTCAACGAGCACGTAGCCCTCAGTGCCCTCGATGAGGAGAGGACGCAGCCCGATAGGTACCAAGTGGTCAGCGTTGGGCTGGTAGTAGCGTTCCCAGGTAGCTCGGGGGACGGCCCCGAAGATCAGACCACCGTCGTAGCGAAAGACCCCACAATCCAGAAGCCAGGCGCGAACCGAACCGATTTGTAGTGCGATGTCAGTCACTTATGTGTCCGTTGCTCTTGGGGCCGGTTTTGGGGAGAGAGACGTGGAAGACGCTGCCTTGGCCGGGTTCGCTTTCCACCCAGATGCGCCCCTGGTGTGCTTCCACGATGGCGCGGGCAATGGCCAAGCCGAGACCGCTGCCGGGGGCTTTGCCAGATGCCTGGCTGGCCCGGTAGCAACGTTCGAAGACGTGTGGAAGGTCCTCGGCAGAGATGCCCACCCCCTCATCGGCAACAGTGAGTTCCACGCAGTTGCCCCGGTCCTGCAGCAAGACGCTGACCTGGTCTCCTGGCTCGCTGAACTTGACGGCATTGCCGATGAGGTTGTCCACCACCTGGATCAGGCGGCGCGAGTCAGCCTTGTCCAGCAAGCAGGTGTCCGGTGCGTGCACGATGACCTCCACCCCTGCCTGCTTGGCGCTGACCGCGGCGCTCTGAACGCTATGATAGACCACCTCGCTGAGATCTACGTGGTCGGTGAGTTCCAGGTGCCCAGCGCGGGCGCGCTCCAGTGAGAGCATCTGATCAAGGAGGTGGATGATGGAATCGGTGCGGCGCTCCATCACCTTGAGGGCATGCACCTGAGCCTCCTGGAGGGGGCCCAGCGTCCCGGCGAGGAAGAGGTCCACATACCCCTTGACGAACGTGAGTCCCCCACGAAGCTCATGGGACATGATCTCGATGAACTCGATGCGTTCGTCGAGAGCTTGTTGGAGTTGCGACACACTTACCTTATCCCGGCCTGGCTCGCAGGAAGCCAGCGTTCCAGGTTGGGTAGGCCACTCAGCGTTCATTTACTAGCCACCCCCAATAGATCCAAGCGATTAGTGCGGTCATCAAAGCACCCAGAGCCAACGGCACATCGTAGAGTACAGCGCGTAGAGTGGCGCCGGTGAGTGCGAAATCAAGCACCAAGCGGGATACCCCAGCCAGCCCGATCAAGCCCGCCCCCACATACCCAAGCCGGTAGGTGGGCCTCATGCCAGTAACGGCGCCCAGCCGGGCGCTTACCCCCGCCACCATATAGGAGACGTAAGCTGCCGCCAAGAGGGCCACGGCGGCCAGATGGCTCAGATCGGCCTTCACGTGGGACCGCCAAGCATCAGGCTGTACAAGTGACCGGCCGCCAGTGCCAGCAGCCCTCCGGTGATGGACAGCATGGCTGCCAGAGGCCAGTCCGGGTTGCTCCCACACGTGAGGGCATCCCATACTCCGCCCGCTACGAAACCCAAAGCACAGACCACGAACACCCCGTAGTAGGTCCGGCGCTGGGCGCGAGACTGGTAGAAGCGAGCGATGAGGCCCAGCATCAGGCACACGAAACCGAGACAGATCCACCCCACCAGGTTGAGTGCCACACACCATGCTGGCATTCGAATGCTGCCCCTCCGGGCCCTTAGCGACCCAGGAAGGCTCTCATGAACGAGTCGGCCATTCGATGGGGAGTGCCGCTGAGGATTCCTTCGCGCCCTTCGAAGCGCGACTGTATGCGGATGCCGCGGTCGGTGATTTCGTACTGGCGAATATCCTTGGCGTGTTCGCTCCCCCGCATCTTGAGCACGGTCAGGGCTCGATGGACAGCGCTGTCAATCTCCACATAGCGAAGGAGCAGGTATGAGTCGGCCATGAAGGCGAGGTCATCCACCGCCCTGTCCCCGCTGCCCAGCAGGGAAGGACCCTCACTGATGAGGAGAGCGGTGAGCCCCTCACGCTTGAGTGCGTTCAGAAAGCCGTACTTGAGCGCGCGCCGCTGAGATGCTCCCTCGACCAGGCCCTCCAGCCGGGAGACACTGTCTATCATGATGCGCCGAGCGCCCATCTGTCGAATGAGCTTCTCGATCTGACCTTCGGCGGCCTGCAGGTCGGCCAGTCCTACCGCTGGGCTGGTCATCACCACCCGCAGAAGGTCCTGGCGCTCAAGGTCCTCCAGGTCCCACCCGAAGGAGCGGGCGTCTCGGTAGAAGAGCTGGGGGAACTGCTCGAAGGTGATGACGATCCCGGGCTCGTCGTAGAGCACCGCCCCATTGTAGATGAACTGCAGCCCCAGGGTGCTCTTGCCCGTCCCCGGCGCTCCCTCTATCAGATTGCACGATTGCGGCATGAAGCCGCCCCCCAGCATCTCGTCAAGCCCGGGAATGCCCGTCCGGACGCGATCGGCGCCGAGGAAGCGGGCGTCGCTAGAAAAGGCTCTATTCGGGCCTTGCAGGTTGATCATCCTCCTGCTCATCCTCCGGGATGACCTGGCGCCGACGGGTCAGTGATTCCTGCTCCTCTCGCGAGAGGGAGATGTTGCGCCAGGGACGATGTAGTCGGTGATAGCGCGGCGCCGAGGGGGCACTCCTGAGTTCACGCTCCAGGTCGGGCAGCACCTGTTCCACCAAGATCCGCTCGTCGAGGGAGGAGAGGCGTTTGCATGCGCTGACCAAGCGCTCGAACGCGATTGATCCGTTGCCCTTGGGTGAAGACTGTCGCAATGGGACACCTCTAGGGGTGGCCACGGCCACCAGTGGGAACCGACACGATGGCCAGGTCTAGCGCATGCACCTGGCCACATGGTACACAACCCGCAGCCTGAACCGGCGATCCTTGCAGCCTTCCAGGAACCGGTTGACGAGGTCTACCGTCTCGGGGTCCTGTGTGAGCGAGTAGACCGGCATATCCCCAACGTGGTGCACCTCGAGAAGGCCATCCTCAGCCATCTCCTGCAGTCGCGGTGCTACCACCTCGGGCTTGCGGCCCACATAGAGCGCCAGACCTACCGGTGTATCGGCAGTGTGGGGGTTTTCCTTTAGGAAGCGAAGCACATCCCACTTGATGAAGGAGTCAACCTTATACAACACAAAGGACAGCATCTCCGCGGGTAGTTCATCGGAGACGGTGCCCATGAACCCTTCCTCGAAGCGCGACACGGTCTACTCCCTCTGCGCCCACGCAAAAGCGAAACCCCGCACATTCTAGCAGAAGTCTCCCCGGGTTTCCATGCCGGGACGGAGGGTCTTCACCGCAGAGATCGCAGAGAGCGCAGACATGGGCCCTCACCCACGCCATTGGGCGAAGCCCAATGGCGGTCCCTCTCCCACACGTGAGAGAGGGGAGGCAACCTCGGCCTCGTCGCATTCCTAGCCGATCCTGGCATTTGACCGGCTTCCTGGTCCGGGCAAGAATGGTCGGTAGTTGATGCGTCGGCTTAGGGAGTTGGCGTTCTGTCGTTAGGTTAGGAGTAGGCTATGTTTCGGCCCTCGATTCCGGTTCGGCCTCTGTTGGGGCTGATCCTTACTCTGATTGCACTGGTGCTGCTGCCTGGGCTGGCCTGCGCCCAGGCTCCCCCTCAGCCCCAGGTCAATCTCGTTCCCGTGGCAAGCGGCTTCACCCTGCCCGTACATGTGACCCACGCCGGTGATGCGACCGGGCGCCTGTACGTGGTGGAGCAGGCAGGCCGCATCCGGGTGGTGGAAGGGAGTGCTGTGCTTCCGACGCCCTTCCTAGACATCACGGACCGGGTGCTCTCTGGCGGCGAGCGGGGGCTGCTCAGCGTGGCGTTCCCCCCGGACTACGCCTCCAAGGACTACTTCTACGTGAACTACACTCGTCGCCCCGACGGAGACACTATCGTAGCCCGCTATCGCCTCCTGGCCGGCACCCGCGACCAGGCGGACCCGGCCTCCGAAGAGGTGATCCTGCACGTGGAGCAGCCGGCCGCCAATCACAACGGCGGTCAGCTGGCCTTCGGTAACCGGGATGGCTACCTCTACGTGGGCATGGGCGATGGAGGTGGCGCTCCCGGCAACCGGGCCCAGGACCCTGCCACCCTGCTGGGCAAGATACTGCGGCTGGACGTGGAGACGCCGTCGGACCAGCCTTACTTGGTGCCGGAGGATAACCCCTTCGTTGGGCAGCAGGGCTACCTGCCAGAGATCTGGGCGCTGGGGCTACGCAACCCCTGGCGGTTCTCCTTCGACCGGATGACCGGCGACCTCTACATCGGTGATGTGGGACAGGCCACTTGGGAGGAGATTGACTTCCAGCCGGCCACTAGCTCCGGAGGCGAGAACTACGGTTGGCCCATCATGGAGGGGCCTGCCTGTTACAACACGCCTGACTGCATGGACGTGCCTGGGCTCACGCTGCCCGTGGCCTACTACGGCCGCAACGAGGGCGGCACCGTCTCCGGAGGCATGGTGTACCGGGGCACTCGCTCGCCCTCGCTGGCCGGGACGTACCTGTTTGGGGACTACGTCTCGGGGCGGCTGTGGGGGCTGCGTCGGGTGGGGGAAGAGTGGCAGCGCACGCTCCTGCTGGACACGGCTTTCTCCATATCCACCTTCGGCGAGGATGAGGCGGGAGAGGTGTACCTGGCTGACTACGGGGGCGGTACGGTGTACCGGTTGGAGGCGCCAGGGCGGCTGATCTACGTGCCCCTGATCGGGCTGGGGCAGGGACAGCGCGCGGCGGCGCCCCGTTTTTGACAGCCATAGCGGGGGTGCCTACAGTGGCGGCACGCCCGCCCACGGGTGATATGGCCCGGACCGGCTGAAACTGGCGCGCCCTGCGGGCCGCGCCTCGTTTCGCCTCAGCCTGGCCGGACTTGGCGGAGACCAGTAGTCCATGATCCTAGGTTACCGTCGGAACCTTCGTCGTTTCGGGGCGGATGCCCGGCTGGTCTTCCTGATCGCGGCCATCGTCTGGTTCGGCGTCTTCGGCGTCTACGCCGTGCTGTTCAACCTCTTCCTGCTGCGGCTGGACTTCGGGCCGGAGTTCGTGGGGTTGGCCAACGCCGGGGGTCTGCTGTCCGGGTCGCTCTGCTCGCTGCCCGCCGGTGAGATCGGCCGCCGCTGGGGCACCCGCAGGACGATGATCTGTGGCCTGGTGTTGGCGGCGGTTGGGTACGGCCTGGTCCCTCTGGCCACCTCCATGCCCGAGGGCCTGCGTGCTCCCTGGGTGCTGGTGACGTACTTCGCCGGCTGCCTGGGGGCATTCGCCCTCTACATGGTCAACTCCACCCCCTACCTCACGGGCGTCACCGATGAGGGGCAGCGCAACCTTGCCTTCTCGCTTCTTTCGGCGGTCCCGGCCGCGGCCGCTTTCCTGGGTTCACTGGCGGGGGGCCTGCTGCCATCGCTGTTCGCCGGGTTCTCGGGGGCGGACCTCGAGTCTCCCTCCCCTTACGGCGCCTCTCTGATGGTGGCGGCCCTGCTCCTGGTGCCGGCTGTAGGGGCCGCGCTGCGGGCACGGGATCCCCAGGCCGACCCGGCGCCAGCCCAGGTGGGCGAGCGGGGACGCCCGGCGGGGGCACCCATCGCCCTCATGGCTGCGCTGGCGGTTGTGCTCTACGTGCGGGCCTGTGGCCAGGGCGCCACCCGCGTGTTCTTCAACGTCTACATGGACGATGGTCTGGCGGTCTCCACCTCTCTCATCGGGTCGCTGGCTGCCATGAGCCAGCTGGTGTCCATCCCGGCGGCCTTGGCCACCCCACTTCTGGCCGGGCGCTGGGGCAACGCCCGCACCTACGTAGCTGCCGTCTTGGGGATGAGCGTGAGCCTGTTGCCGCTAGCGTTAGTTCCCCGCTGGGAGGCAGCGGCCCTCGGTTACCTAGGGGTAACGATGTTCTTCGCCGTGGCCAGCCCGACCATCACCGTTTTCAGCCAATCACTGGTGCCGGCGCGCTGGCGCCCCACCATGGAGGGCGCGGTCATGATGGCGGTGAACCTGGGCCGGGCCAGCATGGCCTTCAGCGGGGGGTACATCATCGCTGCCTCGGGGTATAGGACCCTCTTCCTGGCCGGAGCCGGCCTGCTTGCGGCTGGGGCTCTCCTCTTCTGGGGCTACTTCCGCCGGCCTCGGGGCGAACTGGCTACCGCTTCTCAGCTGAATACGGCGGTGTCTGCCCAGCGGTGACCATAACGAGGGGCGGTGAAAATGTTGACAGTGGGCGTTTGGGGTTGTAACTTAGGGAATTGTGGTCACGGCCATCACAACTGATCTAGGTGAAGTACACAGCGCGGGAGGGGGTGAGGACTAGTGCGTGTAGAGCTTCGCGCCGGCGAGTCGCAGGAGCAGCTGCTGAAGCGGTTCCGGCAGGTAGTGATGAAGGAGAAAGTCCTGTCGGAAGTGCGCAAGCGTCGTTGGTACATGTCCAAGGGTGAAAAGACGCGGATCGCCAAGGCCAAGGCTATCCGTCGCGCCCGCCGCAAGGCTCGTCAGCAGGAGCGCCGGCAGGCCTCCCAGCGCTAGGTGCGCTTAGGGTCAGCAAGCGCGGTCGCGTAGCTAGTGCCGTGCCGGCCGTTGGGCACGGTAGGGCTTATGTGGCCTATAGGACGACACTGAGGGAGCCTCCCCTAGGGGAGGCTCCTTTTGCATCTAGGCTCCGGCCGCCCCTTTGAGGGCGCGCAAAGCGCGCAGCGTCACCCACTTGTTAGGCTCCTTCTTGGCCCCGAAGTCGGCCCAGGTCTTGCCGGCGTAGCTGTGCTCCAAAGCCCACCGGCCCTCTGAGTCGGCCTTGCTGCGGATGTAGTCCAGGGTGTTGGCCAGACGGGGGTCGGCGCCGTAGCCCAGGGCGACCATGGACTCCGCCACCTGCAGGACGTCGGTGATGTAGAAAACAGGGAAGCCAAACCGCCACCAGTTGCCGTTCGGCTTGGCGCTGTAGCCGCGGGGGTACTCACAGGCTACCGGGTCCTTCGACAGAAAGAACTCCACCCCAGCCTCGACAGCACGGCGGATCAGGGGGGTGTGCCTCTCCTGAGGATAGCGGGCAAAGGCAGCCATCACCTTGCTGCCTCCCCAGGCGCAGGAGGTGCGGTTGTGGGCGCCGCAGGCAAATAGCGGACCGCACTTGCCGGCGTAGTAGCGCCGCGGAGCATCCCGTTCGTCACTGCTGGCCATCCCCTCGCCCGTCACGGTGCGGGCCATCCACTCGAAAGCGGATTCCAGGCGGGAGTCATCGCAGCCCAGGTCCAGAAGGGAAGCACACATGTTGCCCTGGAGGCAGTCGGCGGTGAGGCTGGGCCGGTGTGAGTCGCCAAACTGGCCTCCCGGAGCCAGGGCGTGGTCGAGGACGTAGCGGCAGGCTTGGCCCACCCGCTCATCCACGCTGGTGGAGGCGCCCAGCTGCGCCAGGGAGATGACCGACCAGACGGTGGAGCGGTACTTGGGCAGGTATCCGGCCCCGGGTTCGAGCCAGTAGCCCTCGGGGTGCATGGCAGCGAGGATGGTGGCGATGGGACCACGAGCATGGGCCTCGACCCGGGCTGCCTCCAGTTCCCCGTCACCGTCGGGCCGGTCGAGTAGATCCCGCAGGGCCAGGTAGCGCACCCCAGGATCGGCGGGGTCGAGCAGCCAGTTCAGATCCACCCTAGTCAAGTCCATCCACGACATGCGAACACCTCCCCCCAGCCCAACCGTCCGCCCTGGCAGGATACGCCACCAGCCGTACGCTGGCGCCGACGAGACAGGGCTTCCGTCCAGATGATGATTGTAGGGCTCCTGCCCTGTTTGGTGTAGTGGGGACATTGGAGAACTTGGCACATCATCGCCTTGACAGCGGCACGAGGTAGAGAGATAGTCAGGGTGCGAGTGAGCCGGTGCCTAGAGCCGGACTCCCCCCGACCGATCCGTCGTGCTCTCGGCCATGCCCCAGGGCGCCCCGTGCCCGATGGGCGTAGTCTTGGCTTTGCCTGTCGCCTCCTTGACAGGTGGGAGGGAGACGAAATGAGGGTAGGTCGCCTAGCCAGCTGTAGCGTCGTCCTAGTCGTCGCGACACTCGCCCTTCTAGTGACATCTCAGCCGGCTGCGGCCGAGGGGACAGTCGGCACCGGCACGCCTGCCAGCTGCACCGAGGCCGCGCTGGACGCAGCACTGGCCGGCGGTGGAACAGTCACGTTCAACTGCGGCCCCATTCCGGTGACCATCACGTTGACTACGCAGAAGGAGATCGGGCAGACCACGATCATCGATGGCAAGGGCCTGATCACGCTCAGCGGCGGGGGCACCACCCGGCACTTCTTCGTGATGCCAGACGGGAACCTCAGCCTCATCGGCCTCACTCTGGCGCATGGCGCAGCCACGAATGAGATCGAAGGCCAGGGCGGCGCCATCTTCAACCACGGTGGCCCAACAGTCTCTGGCTGCCTGTTCTACAGCAACGAGGCGCCTGGAAGCACCGCTGGGGCAATCCTCAACACGGCGATCGCCAACATTAGCGGCAGCATGTTCATCGAGAACGACGCAGGTGGGGGGTTCGCGGGCGCCATCGCCAACAGCGGTACTATGACGATTAGCGATTGCGACTTCAACAGTAACCGCGGCTACTACCTCGGTGGTGCCGTCACCAACACCGGTACGCTGTCGATTAGTGGCAGCGACTTCAGCGACAACAGATCGAGCACCTACGGGGGAGCGATTGGTGGCAGGGGATCGGTGATGATCGTTGACACTACCTTCTCCGGGAACATCGGCGCCATCTGGATGGACGAAGGTACCCTCGACGTCAGCCGGACTCGATTCACAGGCAACACGGCCAGCGGCGATGGAGGAGCCATCTTCACTGGAGGTGACCTAACCGTCAGCCACAGCACCTTCTCGGGCAACTCAGCCGGCTCCGATGGTGGGGCCATCTTCGCTACGGGTGACGTGGCCGTCAGCGACAGTACTTTCTCGGGCAATACCGCCGCAGAGCAGGCTGGAGGCATCTACAGCTCTGGCACATTGGCCATCACCGGAACCACCTTCATGGCCAACAGCGCCGTTGCCGGCGCCGGAGGCGGACTCTACTCCACCGGCGGGAGCACGGTCACGGTCACCAACAGCACCTTCTCGGGCAACTCCGCCGGGACTGATGGCGGAGGCATGGTGGCCAACGGCATGGGAAGCGTGACCAACTGCACCCTCTATGGCAATGAAGCCGGTGGCCTGGTGAACGGCGGCGTATTCGCGCAGTTGACCATGCGCAACACCATCCTCGCCGGCAACGAGCCCTACAACTGCAGTGGTCCCATAACCTCGATGGGTCACAATCTAGAGAGCCGCGACACCTGTGGCCTCGACGCCAACGGTGACCTGGTCAACCGTAATCCTCTCCTGGGCCCGCTAGCAGACAACGGTGGTCCCACGTTTACCCATGCTTTGCTGACGGGCAGCCCGGCCATAGAGCACGGCTCGAACGAGGGGTGCCCAACGACGGACCAACGGGGTGTCCTGCGCCCGCTGTTGCGCATTTGCGACATAGGCGCCTACGAGTTCGAGCTGGACTTGTACGTGCCCATGGTGCTGAAGCATTAGCCGGCGCGCCGGCCCGACGGTGGCGGATCGTGCCGTCGTGGCGTGCCAAGCGGGCCGGCGACGCAAGTGCCTGGGGCTACCGTGGTGTCGGCGTTTCGGTGCGAGACTCGAGCTATCGGATGGTTAGTGAACAGTGTTAGGAGTCGATAAGCCATGAACCAATCTGGATCCGTGGAGTTAGCTGACGTCTCTCAGTCTATCAAGGGCAAGACAGCCCTGGTCACCGGTGGCACTACCGGCATCGGCCGGGCCATCGTCCTGCGCCTGGCCTCAGAAGGCGCGAGAGTCCTGACCTTCGGTCACGATGAGCGAACCCTGCAGGACGCCCTTCCCCAGCTGCAGCAAGCCGGCGAGGTGTACGGCCTCACGGCGGACGTCACCCGCAACGAGGACCTGCTGCGTGTCTTCCAGGAGGTGGACAGCAAGCTGGGAGGGCTGGACATACTGGTGAACAACGCGGCCGTGGGTGCGGGGAGCATCCTCGAGGGCGATTACCCGCAGTGGGAGTACGTGCTGCGGGTGAACGTGTTGGGCTATCTGGCCTGTGCCCGCTATGCCATTGACCGGATGAAGCAGAAGGGTGGCGGGGACATCGTCAACATCGGCTCGATGAGCGCCGATGTGCGCGAGGAGGGCAGCTCCATCTACGTGGCCACCAAGGCGGCCATTCAGGGCTTCTCGGAGGCGCTGCGCAAGGAGGTCAGCCCCGGCGGGATCCGCGTGAGCCTCATCCAGCCGGGCCAGACCGGCAGCGACATGCAGGCGACCAGCCCCGAGGAAGAGCGCCAGTTGCAGCGGAACCTAGAGATGCTCAAGGCCGAGGACATCGCCGACCTGGTGCTCTTCTGCCTCACTCGGGCGCAGCGCACCGCCGTCGTGTCGGTGGACATCCGCCCGCTGATGCAGCTCATCTAGGCCCGCCGCCGCTCAGCTCTCGTGCCTGGCCAGGTAGTAGTCGCAGATGTCGGTTAACGGACATTGGCCGTGGCGGGGTGAGCGGGACAGGCAGACCCGTTGGCCCAGGTGCAGCATGTTGACGTGGAAGTTGTACAGCACCTCGGGGTCCGGCGGGAGCAGGGCCAGCAGTTCGTGGTGAGCTTTCTCGGCGCTGACCTTGGGCGCGATGAGCCCCACTCGCCAGCTGACCCGGTGCACGTGGGTGTCCACCGGCAAGAGCGGCTTGCCGAAGCAGAAGAGCAGCACCAGCGAGGCCGTCTTGATCCCCACGCCCGGCAGCTGCATGAGCCAGTCTCGGCCTTCCTCGGCGCTGAGGTCGCCGAGGAAGCCAATGTCGGGCTTGCCCTGAGCCTCGGTGATGACGCGCAGCGCCTTCTGGATGTTGCCTGCCTTGGCGTACTCGAAGTTGGCCCCGCGGATGGCCTGGGCAAGCTCCTCGAGGGGGGCATCGCGTATGGCCTCCCAGGACCCAAAGCGCTGCCACATGCGCTCGTAAGCCTGGGCCTCGTTCTTCTGCGTGGTCCGGTGAGAGAGCATGGTGGCCACGAGCTCGTGCATGGGCTCGCGGCGGGGGATCCTCCGCCGCTGGCCGTAGAGCTGGACCAGGCGGCGGTGTACCTCCATGGCCTTGGCTGCCAGGTCAGGGCTGTCTTGGCCCACCGCTAGCCCCGCCGGTTGAGGCGCCAGATCGCGAAGTTGAGGGCGGTGGCGAAGGTGGTCCAGAGCTGGTAGGGCAACAGCAGCAGTCCTGCCACGGGGTTCACCCGGTAGAAGTTGGTTAGGGTGGCAAGTATGCTGCCCC
>JBMNTK010000102.1:0-13342 GCA_050945695.1 Anaerolineae bacterium
GTCCGGTCCGGGTCGGGCCAGATCACCGCGCTCCTGGCGGCAGTAGTCTTCGTGGGCTATGGCGCCCGGGGAGCAACTTCGAGCCTCGTGGCCCAGGCCGGACCGCACTGGGTGCTGGCGGAATCGGCTCTCGAGTTGCTGGCGCGCTCGGCCCTCACCGTGCTGGTCTACGTGTTCCCCGACGGGCGCTTCGTGCCCAGGGCGACCAGGTGGATGGCGCCGTTGTGGATTCTGATCTGGACGCCATGGGCGCTCCCAGACACCGTACCCTTTGCCGCTGCCAACTGGCCGCCTCTCCTCGGCCTCTTCATTCAGGTCCTGTTCCCCGTCTCCGTCGTCTGGGCCCAGGTGTACCGCTATCGTCAGACATCCAACTCCAAGCAAAGGGAGCAGACGCGGTGGGTCGTCTTCGGCGGGGTCAGCACCCTGGCCCTGTCCGTACTGATCCAACTGCCCTTCCTGGTCGTGCCCGAGCTACACGTACCGGGCAGCGCCCGAACGGCGTACATCCTGTTCACCAACGGAGCCTGGAACCTGGCCCTCATGCTGGCGCCGATCACGGTGGGCATCGCCATACTCCGCTACCGACTCTACGACATAGACATCATCATCAACCGCACCCTGGTCTACGGCACGCTGACCGCCCTGATGGCCGGCCTCTTCGCCGCCGTGATCGCCCTCTCGCAGCGGCTCCTTGCCTCGGTCACCGGCCAGACGTCCCTCACCGCCACCATAATGGCCACCCTGGTGGTCGTGTCCGCCTTCACCCCGGTCAAGAACCGGCTACAAGAGGCCGTGGACAAGCGCTTCAAGGGGGCCCCTGAATCCGTGCGGCAACTGCAGCAGTTCGGCGATCAGATACGAGCGCGCCTGGCCCCGGTGAACGATCGGCAGGTGGTTCGTCGGCTGTTGGAGCTGGCGGTCACCGCGCTGGACGCGGAAGGTGGAGTGGCGTACCTGGAACACGGGCCGCAGTCGCGGCTGGTGCACGTCGCAGGGGCGTGGGATGGGGTTCCCGTGCTCGAGGCCCCCCTCATGACCGACGAGGCCCGTCTGGGGTTGGTGTCCCTGAGTGCCCGCCGGGGGCAGCGCCGCTACACCCGCCAGGAACAGGACACGCTCGTGCGGGTGGCGGGGGTCGTCGCTAGGGCCATCGAGCAGGACCGGGAGAGTGTGTACTGAGGTAGGTGGGCGCCCCCAGTCGGTACCTCACGCAAAGACGCCAAGGCGCAAAGCTTGTAAGCTCCTCGCCTTGGCGTCTTTGCGCCTTTGCGTGAGGCAATCAGCGTTCTCTCCATCCGACGGGGTTGGCTAGCCTTTCCACCGGGGGCCAGGCGCTGCGCACAGCGGCCGCCAGCGGCACCCCGATCACGCCACCGGCCAGCGCCTGAGCCAGGTTGGCCGGCAACTCCGTCACTGCCGGTCCGGCGCCGTACAGGACAGTTCCGGCCAGGAAGTAGCCACCGATCATGATGATCGCCCCCAGAAGCCAGCCCAGGAAGAGGCCGCTTCGGGCGCCCCTCAGCGCCAGGTAGCCCGCCACCAGCCCTTGCAAGCCGTGAAACAGGAACGACAGCGGGGCCCAGTGGGCATAGCCGCCTAGGACGTCGGCCAGGCCCGTGCCCAGCCCCCCGGCCAAGAAGCCGATGGCCGGGCCAAAGGCGAAGGCGGCGAAGTACACGCCCACATCGCCCAGATGAATGTAGCCCCGTGTGGGCGCAACCGGCACCCGCACGAGGAGCGTGAGCACGGCCACCACTGCCGTCAAGACACCGGTGACCACCAAGCGCGACGCGCTCCAATTACGAAACATCAGTCTTCCTCCTCAATCTGACACGTGAAGCGTGACACGTGACGAGTGACACGTGACTCGTGAAGCGTGACGAAGGTCGTCTGTGGTCACGGATCACGCTTCACGTATCACGTCTCACGTGTCACGCATCACACGAACGGTCGTTCCAGGCTGGGGTCGGAGCGGCGAGCGCCCGGGCGTCGAGCGAGGTCCTCGATGGCGGTGGCCAGTCGCCGCACGCCCTCAGTGATCTCCACCTCGGACCGGAAGGCAAACCCCAGGCGCATGAAGCTCTCCCCAGCTCCCTGGGCAAAGAACATCGGCCCGGGCGCGAAGCACACCCCCAGTTCCCCTGCTCGCTCCAGCAGGTCACTGGCCCTCACCCCGTCGGGCAGCGTACACCACAGGTACAGCCCCCCCGCGGGCCGGTTCCACCGGACACCGGCGGGCATATACTGCTCCAGGGCCGCCAGCATGGCGTCCCGACGGCTCCGGAAGGCCTCCCGCAGCCAGTCCACGTGGGCGCGGAAGAACTCGCCACGCATGAGGTCGTACACCACCAGCTGGATCAGGTTGTTGGGGTGCAGGTCCATGTCCTGGCGCAGCCTCAGGAGAGGCTCCACGATGGGTGGCGGCGCCAGCACCCACCCCAGCCTCAGCCCTGGCCCCAGCAGCGAGGACAGCCCGCCCAGGTACACGACGTATCCGCCCTCATCGAGCGACCGGATGGGTGGCGGCAGGGGGCCATCGAAGTGGAGATCGCCGTGCAGGTCGTCTTCGAGGATGGGGATCTGGTGACGCTGGGCCAAGGCCAGAAGAGCAGCCCGTCGCCCGGGGCTCATCAGGGTGCCGGTGGGGTTTTGGAAGTTGGGGTTGGTGTAGATCAGGCGCACATCGGCCCGGGACAGGTAGCCCTCTACGGCCTCTACCTGCATCCCGTCCTCATCCACTGGGACCGTCACCATCCGCGCGCCGAGCGACCGAAACACCGACAGCGCCCCCAGGTAGGTCGGCGACTCCACCAGGACCACGTCACCAGGGTCCAGCAGCAGTCGAGCTACCAGGTAGAGCCCCTGCTGAGTCCCGGAGGTGATGATCACCTGCCCGGCCGAGGCGTCACGACAACCCTTGAACCGGAGGTCACGCGCCAGCTCCTCCCGGAGGGCGGTGAGGCCGGCGACGGGCGAGTCCTCCAGGAGGGCGGCCATACCGGCGCGGACCCGCCTCTCCAGCGCCTCGTCCAGGGCCAGGTACGGAGAGCCGCTGATGTCCGCCACCCCCGTGGCCAAAGAGATCACGCCCGGCCGGGCACTCAGGTGGGCCACCCGCTCCCCGATGCCCGTCTCCGGCCAGCGGGGACGAAAGCGCATGAGCCCCGACCAGGCCAGGGGCAGCCCGGGCCGCTCCGCCGTCTCGGTCGCCGCCAGGACCACGGTGCCGGCCCCCACCCGGCCCTCCACCAGCCCATCCGCCGCCAGGCTGCCATAGGCGTTGACCACCGTGGTCCGATTTACCCCCAGGCGCTGGGCCAGTTCGCGCTCCGAGGGCAAGCGGTAGCCACTGGGGAGGACCCCCTCCAGGATCATCTCCCGTATCTGCTGTTCGATCTGACGATAGAGAGGGGTGCGGCTCTCCCTATCAATGCGCAACTGCACAGGCGCCTCCAGTGGACGCATCCATTATAAGCCTATCCCCTGAATCTACGCCCGTAAACGGCCAATTCGCCCGCAGTGGATACCATCCATTAGGCCAGTGGACGCATCCGAACGGAGCTTGCGCTAGCGGCGAAACGCCAGCACCCGGAAGGCAGCCGTGACGCTCATCCCATCGGCGGCATCGAGAGCCGAGAGCGCCTCCGGCCGCAGGTGACGGCTGCTGGGGGTCATGCCCACGAGGTAGCCCAGGTCATCACGGCTGAGGGCCAGTTCATACTGGAGCACGCGCTCCTGGAGGCGGGGGAACCGGGGGCCGAACTGGGCTAGCAGGGCCTCGCGCTTGTCCTCCTGGATGCCCAGGAAGCCCTCCAGGTGCCGCAGCTCCTGCAGGTGCCCGGGCTCGGGGACGGCTACCACGAGCAGCCCCTGGGGACCCAGGACCCGGTCGAACTCGGGGCCGTTGCGAGGGGAGAAGATGCTGAGCAGCACTGTGAGGACGCCGTCAGCGAAGGGGAGCAGCTTCCACGCGTCCGCGACCACGAAGCGCGCAGCCTTGTAGCGCCGGGCCGCCATCCTCACCGCCTCTCGCGACACATCCGCCCCGAAGTGGTCGGCCACACTGGCCGGCAACTCCGCCCCCAGGTGATCCTGCAGACGGCCCAGGTAGTAGCCCTCCCCACAGCCGACATCGCCCACGTAGACGGGCGCAGCTTCGCGCACCCTTGCCCGCAGGTGCTCTGCGACCAGCGCGTTGACGGCGTCGGAGAGCGGCCGGTAGTGACCCTGCTCCAGGAACGCCCGCCGAGCGGCCAGCATCTCCCGGGAGTCACCCATCGTGGCCGGGATCGGCCCGGTGAGGAGATTGACGTAACCCTCACGCGAGACATCGAAGGAGTGACCCGAGGGGCACTTCAGGGCGCTGGCTGCCGGCGCGAGTGCACCCCGACATATGGGACAGATCAGTGGCAGCACATGTCCTCCAGACCTGTGATGACAGTGGGATCATCTCACGCAGAGGCGCAAAGACGCCAAGCTCCCGGATGATGCAGGCCCGTCTGCGTGAGGGCCAATCTTTGTTGACAACCGCGACACCCGGCTGGTAGCATTTCCGTCAATAGTATAAGCAGGCTCTTATCCAGAGAGGCTGAGGGACCGGCCCGACGAAGCCTCGGCATCCGAACCGTGATCGGTTGCGGTGCCAATTCCGGCAGACGCACGTCTGGAAGATGAGAGCGCGACGACGACGTCTTGCGCCTCTTCGCCTTCCGGTGGAGAGGCGCTATGAGTTAACCGGAGGTCACATGGGCGTCACATTTGCCATTCCTGCCCCCTACCGTCGGGCTACCGGCGGCAATGCTGAGGTTCAGGTCGAGGCTGGCACGGTGGCCCAGGCCATAGAGGCACTCAACCGCCAGTATCCGGATATGGCCCACCGCCTGCTCAAGGACCGCGAGAACCTCAATCCCTTCGTGAGCGTTTACCTCAACGGGGAGCGGCTGCAAGGCCCCGAGGCCCTCAACCGCACCGTCAGGGACGGCGACCGTCTCGTGGTCATGCCCGTCATCGGGGGAGGCAACTAAGCGTGATAGTGATGAAGTTCGGCGGCACGTCCGTCGGTGACGCCGCCCGCATTGCCCACGCCGCCCGCTTGGCCGACGACACTGCCCAGGAGCTTGGCGACGGCTCTGTAGTCGTGGTGGTCTCCGCTATGGCGGGCGTCACCAACTCCCTGCGCGAGATCGGCCGGCTGGCCGCCGAGGGCGACACGGAGGGCTACCGCCAGGGGATCGAAGCCCTCCGGCAGAAGCACTTCGCCGTGGCCGACGCCCTGCTCGAGGGCGAGGAACAGGCCCAGGTCCGCGCCTTCATCTCCAAACAGGCCGATGAGGCGCTTACCCTCTGCGAGGGCCTCTCCGTGGTCGGCGAGCTCACCCTCCGGGCTCTGGATCGGATCTCGGGCATAGGGGAGAAGCTCTCGGCCACCTTGCTGGCCGCGGCCCTGCGCGCCCGGGGCCGGAAAGCGACCTACGTGGATGCCACCCAGGTCGTGGTCACTGACAGCAACTTCGGCGGGGCCGCCCCGTTGCTGGAGGAGACGCGCGCCCGCGCCGAGAGAGTGGTGCGGCCCCTCCTCGACGCCGGCGCCATTCCCGTGGTCACCGGCTACATCGGCGCCGACCGCACCGGCGCTCCCACCACCCTGGGCCGCGGCGCGGGCGACTACTCCGCCGCCATTATGGGCGCCTCCCTGGGTGCCGATGAGGTGTGGGTGTGGACCGACGTGGACGGCATCCTCACCGCCGACCCCAAGATCGTGAAGCACGCCTGCACCCTAGACGAGCTCACCTACGTTGAGGCGGCCCAGCTGGCCTACTTCGGGGCCGAGGTGCTCCACCCCAAGACGGTCAAGCCCCTGGTAGAGCGGGGCATCCCCCTGCGCATACGCAACACCTTCAACCCCGAGCATCCGGGCACCCTCATCGTGGGCCAGGCCTCCCGCGCCAACAGCGGCCCCCGGGCCATCATCACCAGCAAGGGGCTCAGCGCCATCGCCGTAATAGGCAACACCGACGGCTGGTCGGCAGCCGTCTCGGCCCGCGCCTTGGTGGCCTTGTCGAAGGCGGGCAGCGAAGTGCTCATGTTCGGCCAGTCCTTCGTGGACAAGACCATCACCCTGCTGGTGCGGGGGCAGGACACCGAGCACTCCGTGGCCGCCCTCCAACGGGAGTTTCAGGAAGAGATGAAGGACGGAGTGGTGCGGGAGATCAGGGTGCAGCGGCCGGTGGCCTCCGTATCGGTGGTGGGTGCTGCCGCCGACGACTCCTTCTCCTTGGCCTCCCGGACCTTCGCTGCCCTGGGCAAGCAGCGCACTCCCGTCCTGAGCATCGCTCAGGCCTACTCCGAGTACAACGTCACCTTCGTCGTCCCCCAAGAGGTGGTGGACGAGACGGTGTGCTTCATCCACGCCGAGCTCGGGCTGGAGAGTCAGCAGGCACCCGCCTAGGCGACTCCGCCAGTACCGGGCAGGAGAACCACTATACGGGCCGTATGGAAGGCTTCGGCCCTCCGTACGGCCCGTACAGCCTAGGTGTCTCGTCAGCCACCATCCGCCCCCGTCGTCCCCTTCACGCCGCCGCCCGCCTCGTGTATATTCCCCGAGCTCTTCTCCTGCCGTCCGCGCCTGCATGAGGCGTCCATGGCCGGCATTGACCCGGCCCCTGCGCGATCCCACGCATTCGCCCGTGCTGACACCCGCCGGAGGGTGCCGGCCCTAGGGCTCCGTTCGAGCCGGAGCCAGAAGGGAGTCACGACATGATCGAGCTACCCGAGGCGTTCACCATCGCGCGACAGATGACCGCCGAACTGCAGGGCAAGCGCATTGGCTCCGGAAGCCGGGGCAACTCACCTCACAAGTTCGCCTTCTACAGCCGCTCCGCCGAGGAGTATGAGGCCATCCTGGCCGGGAAGACCGTGGGCGAGACCGTCGGCCACGGCGTCAACACCATCACCGCCCTGGACCCGGGCTACGTCCTCGTACTGGGCGGCGGTGGGGAACGCATCCTCCTCCACCGCGATGGCACCACCGTGCCCAAGAAGTACCACCTCTACCTGGGGTTCGATGACGGCTCCTGCCTGACGGTGTCGGTGCAGGGATGGGGGGCGGCCATGTTGCTGCGGCCCGACGAGCTCGAGCAGGTCCCCTGGCTGAAGCCCAAGGGCCCATCGCCCCTGAGTGACGACTTCACCCTGGACTACTTCCTGGGCCTATTCGATACCATCCCGCCCGATGACAAGCGCGCCGCGAAGTACTTCCTCATCAGCGAGCCCGGTGTGTGGGGCGTGGGCAACGGCTACACCCAGGACATCCTCTTCCGGGCCCGCATCCACCCCCGTCGTCGGGTCGTGGACACGAGCGTGGAAGAGCGGCGGGCGCTCTATGAGGCGGTGCGCCAGACCCTGGCCCAGGCCACGGAGCTAGGGGGAAGGACGGACGAGAGGGACCTCTACGGCAACCCGGGCGGCTACCAGCGGATCCTGGACAGCGCGGCCGCCGGCAACCCCTGTCCCGTATGCGGGACCACGATCGAGAAGATCCAATTCCTGGGCGGGGCGTCGTACTTCTGCCCGAGGTGTCAAGTCTAGCTGGCGCCGGCACATCCGGGTCACCGTCTGGGCCGTGGGACACAGGCCAAGAGCAAGGCTCCTACGGCCCGGCCGCAGGCCCGCAGCTGACCCGCTCCCTTCGTTTGTGACACACTCGGGATCAGCACACTCTGGGCGGTCAGTGGTCTCGCGCTACGCGTATCGGAGCAAGCCAGTTGGATCTCACCTCCTTCACCCCCCAATCCCCCGGCCGCTTAGTTCAGGGCGGCGAGGGAAACGACACCTACTGGGCTTTCATACCTGACCCGCTGCCACCTCAGCTGAACTTGAGTGACCCTGAGTTGTGGATGACTCATTCGCGAGCTGACAGGGCCTTGGGTGAGTTAGCGGGCCTTGGTCGAATCATACCCAACCCGCACATTCTCATCTCTCCCTTCCTCCGGCGCGAGGCAGTGTTATCCTCCCAGATAGAGGGAACGCAGACGGGGATCGCGGAGCTCTATGCCTACGAGGCGGGCCAGTTGTCTCTACCCGGATTGGATACGAGGGCGAAGCGAGAAGACGCCCGTGAAGTCGCCAACTACGTGGTGGCCCTGCAACACGGATTCCGTCGTCTGCCACAGGTCCAGTCAGCCTACGCCTCATCCGCGAACTGCATGAGCTGCTCATGGAGGGGGTCAGAGGTAAGGACAAGGCGCCTGGCAGGTTTCGCCAAGTGCCCACCTACATCGGGACCCCGTCCACATCCATCAGAGACGCGGAGTTCGTGTTCCCCGCGCCTTACGAGCTGGATGCGCTGCTCGACGCATTCGAGAAGTACATCCATGCCGAAGGCGACCTCCCTCCGCTGGTCAGGCTGGCGCCAATACACTACCAATTCGAGACCATACATCCATTCGCGGACGTCAACGGGAGGATAGGTCGTCTGCTCATATCGCTGCTGACGGTGGTGTGGGGCCTGCTACCAGCGCCGCTGCTATACCTGAGTGCCTACTTCCAGCGCCACCGGTCCGAATACGTCACCAGGCTGCGGGAGGTGAGTCTACGGGGAGCCTGGCGTGAGTGGATCCTGTTCTTCCTGCATGGCGTGACAGATCAGGCACTCGATGCTGTGGACAGAGCCAAAGCGCTGCAGGATCTACAACTGGCCTGGCGGACTCAGTTGGCCCAGAAGACCTGGTCTGTGCCTCTGCTGAGCGTGGTCGATTCCCTCTTCGATTCGCCAGTGCTGGACAGCGGCATCGTGGCCCGGCGGTGCCAGGTGACAGAGGCATATGCTCGTCGGATCATCCGTCAGCTGGTTGAGCTGGGCATGCTGGAGCGAGTCCCCAACACAGGCCGCCAGCGCCTGTATTGGTGCTCGCCGATACTAGCTATCCTTCAGTAGCCGGCCAGTCCCAGAATACCGAAACAAACCCCGATGTTCTGTTTCGGTATTCTGGGATACCGAAACTCGAGTATCGGTATCGCTCCCACAAGAGCGGACTCCCAGAGGAGCCCTCACCCCCTCCCTGGGCGCCCCCTACACGACCAGCGTCACCATCCAGGCTGCCAGGCCCAGGAACAGCACCGCCGTCAGCAGCTTCACCGTGGAAGTATGCCGCGTCAGCAGCAGCCGTAGCCGGTCCGATCCCACGCCGTAGGCCGTCACCCCGAACACCACGATCAGGGGCACCACGAATGACAGGTTATACGCCGCCAGCAGGGGCACCGCCGAGGACCGCAGTTCCGGCCGGCCCGCCACGAACATCAGCGTAGGCAGGTATACCTGACCTGTGCAGGCCAGCTCCACCGTGGAGACCACCACTCCCGCGATCAGGGCCGCGGTCGCCGCCCGCTCGGGAGTCATGCTCTCCCGGATGGCCCGGTTCACGTGCCGGCGGAGCCGCCCCGGCAGCTTCAGGGCCATGTCTCCCACCTCGCCCCGGCGCGCCCGCCAGAAGTCGTACACGCTCAGGCCGGCCAGCACTAAGCACACCAGCGCCATGGCCCCGTAGATCACCTTGCTCGCCGTGGAGAGCGCCGGCACAGCCGCAAGCGCCCGGTACAGCCCCAGCCCGATCACCAGATAGGTCAGGAACACGCCCAGGGTGAACGCCACCCCGGCAGCCAGCACCTGGCGCCGGCCCCGGCCCGTCATCGAGAGGTAGGACACGAAGAACACGAGAGTGGTAAAGGCGCAGGGGTTCACCCCGTCCACCAGCCCGGCCGCCACCACCGTCAGCAGCCCAAACGACCGGTACCGCTCCACGACCCGCGCCTCAGCAGCCGCGCGGTCCGCCTCCCAGCCTTCCCAGGTGCGCGGCGCTCCCTCCTCCAGGTGTTCCCGAATCAGGGCCTCGATCCCCTCGTAGGTGACCTCGGCCTCAACCAGGTGCTTCCCGCCGATGTATACCGCCGGGCCCACCTGCCGCTCGTCCTCGGGCACGCCGTGCTTGGCGCCCAGCCACTCAGCCAAGGGGGCGTCATCCACGACGGAGTAGGTCTCCACTACCAGCTGGGGGTACACCTGGCTCAGCGCATTCAGGTCCAGCTGCGCCTGAGAGCAGATCTCACACCCGGGCTGGGCGAAGTACGCCAGGTAGATGGGCTTGGAGGAGGTGGCCCCTGCCTGAGCCGAAGGGGTAGCGGCTGCCTCCGCCGCCTCCATCTGCCGAGCCAACTCCTCCCGGCTGGGCAGGTCAAACCCGCCCTTATTCAGGTACTGCTCCAGCAACGACACGAAGTTCTCTTTGATGGCGTTGCTGCCAATGAGTATCCGCTCGCCGATGAGGATCTGGGGGACGCCGCGCTGGTCGGGAGGCACCCCGCCCACGTCGTCCACGTAGGTCATCAGCCGGTAACCGTCCAGATCGTCCACCTGAATCCGCTCCAGCTTCAGCCGATCCCCGTACTCCTCCAGCACCGGGGGCAGGAAGTTGTCCCAGATCTCGTGGCAGTGAGGACAGGACTCGCTGTAGAAGAGGTAAGCCTCCACCACCGGCTCCTGGGCACTGACAGGTGTGGAGACGAACAGGAGGGCCAGTAACAACAGCGATACAATACGACTTGCCCTTCTCATCTAGGTCGGACTCTCCCCTCGTTCGGCGGTCGGCGCGGGTACAGGGCGGGTTCGGGGGCTCGACACACGGGCCGGTGGCTACAGGCCCATGGGATAGGACGTATGCACCGAAACCCTGACGGAACTACTCACCATGCCGGATATTCTACCCCGGTGACCGGCGCCGTGCACACCATAGGGGCCTGTCCCCGACGACAGAAACGGGTCCCTCATGCCCCCTAGGGCCCCCTTCATGCGGTGTGGCCCGGCGGGACATGAGGGACCCTGACCACCGGCTAGGGTTCTCGCTGGGCTGTCAGGTTGAACTCGTAGCGCTGGTAGCCATCGAAGTAGCTGCCCTGGATCGTGCCCCCGTCAGTGAACAGCATCAGCGGATCACCGTCACTATCGCCCAGGCCGGGCAGGTTCCAGAACTCGCCCACGGCGGACGTAGTGGGATGGTCGTACGGCGGACTGTCACCGGTCTCCGAGTAGAAGTGGTGGTAGCTGATCTCGGCCGACGTGGACATAGCCCCGTCTATCCGATAGGCGCGCACGCTCGGGCCCTCGATGTAGAGGTTGTGGGTGGTCAGCCAGCCGATGGCGTTCGCCGGCGTGAGGCCAAACGACTGCGGCCCGTCGGTGCAGCGCCACTCATCGGTGTCTTCGTCCCGCCAGCTGAAGTTGATCGTCCCCGACCCGCCCTTGACGGCGAAGGCTGTGCTGATACCCATCCAGTCGAAGGCCCGCTCCAGAACGATGTCATCTATCCTCATTTGGAAGCTGTCATAGCGATGGTCGCTGGGCCGGGTGACCGTGATGTCGCCCTTCCACCGCCAGCAGCCCACATCGGAGTAGACGAGCTGAGCCGGCTCGCCGCGGGCCCGGAAGCTGTAGCTGGGCTTAGTCTTGTCCCATTGGGCATTGGAGAAGACCAGCACCAGTTCCTCGAGCCTCTCCGCCTTGAGGTCGCGGCAGAAGCCCTCGGTCTGTGATATCGTCCAGTCCTCAACGTGCCAACTCGACTCTCCCTCGAGCAAGTACATGGCCTGCACGCTGATGCCTCGGCAGGATGGACCCGCCCAGGCTCTTGTTCTGGGTAGGCCCCGACTCCAGGGCTAGGTCATGGGTGAGCCCGTTGAGGAACATCACCGAGCGCACGTTGGAGTCGGTGAACCGGAAGTGGAAGTACTGGGCCGAGAGGTGCTCCAGGGTGACCGGCATGAGCACCCGGGTCACCGCCGGGTGCCCGGCGAGGTCCTGGGCCGGGTTGAGGGGCTTGACGGTGTGGGTCATGTTGTCCCAGGTCCGGTACTCGGTATGCGGGCCCTGATTCCAGTTGTACAGCACGAAGTTGCTCCAGAGCGGGTCGAACGGAGCGACGTCGTTCACAGCCTGGAGGCTGCTCATCGAGCCCGCGTTCTCCCACATGCGCCCCACCGCGATGTCGCTATCCCGTGTCTTGGTGACGCTCAGCAGGTACAGGTAAGCGCCGTAGTAGCGAGAGCCCGTCTTGTCTTCCAGTGGCAAGTGGGCGGTCTCCAGGAAGAAGGGGGCAGTGATGTGCTCCGATTGCGCCTTGGGGTAGGTAGCATGCTCGAACCAGACGGCGCTGGCCTCCGACAGCCAGTCGTACGTGCTGCAGGCCTCCTTCAGCGGGTAGGCAAGCTGCACCGCGTGTAGCATCTCGTGCGCCGCGATCTGCACGAGGCCCACTTTGGTCGCACCGCCCAGAGGCAGCTCGCTGTTGAGCAGGATGAACGCCGGGGCGGTTTCGCATCCAGCATAGGGAGTGGTCAGACCGTCGTACTGCACCCCTCGGATGAGGTAGATGTCCAGCCGCTCGTCGCCACCGTTGGTGGGTTGCCCCCCGTCGGTCATCCAGGGGCGGTCCATGACCTCGTCGAGCTTGGGCTTGATCACCGAGTCTATGGCGGCTGCCACCCCCGCCGCCTTCGCGTCGTCCCCTTGGTAGCGAGTCTGGTACCAGACTTTGACCCCGGATGCCGACACCACCCAGCGCCACTCGACGGCCTGGGCCTGTAGGCCCGCCTGCACCCCAACCGTGGTCAGCTCATGCCAGCTTCCCGGTGCATTGGGCGGCAGGAGGAAGGGCAGCAGGTCGGCCCGAGCCTGAGGGGAAAGGCCGGCCCACTCGTCCCGGACGTGTGCCAAGACCCGGCTATCCACGGCCGGGACGCTGGTGCGGAACTGGGCGGGGAGGCGGCTGTCGCCGAAGAGAGCGAATACCTCGTAGACGAGCGCCTGCTCGTGGGTGATGGTGCCGGCCTTCTCCGCTTCCTCGATCAGCGTCTTACTAGACTTGCCTGCACCGGGTCCTGGGTTCCCGGGGTTACCTGGGTCGGGCTGCATCCCGGATACGGCGTTGCGCAGCGAAAGAGGCAGATAGACCGTGTCTGAGCCCTGCGCCGAGACCGTCACCGCTCCCAGCAGCGCCACGCTCACGGCCAGCCCCGCCACCATCGTCCGCCACCAGCCCGGCACGCTCGCAGGGCTTCCGGGGAAGGACGACCCGGTCCGCAACCGCAACATCCCCACCTCCGAGACAAGGTCGTGTTCACTGCGTCCACGCCTCAGGCAGGGACACTGCCACGGACGGGGCTCCAGACTGGAGACAGGACGGCAATACCGCCCTGCCCGGCAGTGTCCTGCCTTGTGGCCTGGCGCCCTATGGTATCGGCAGGCGCGGGTCCTCGCTCAAGGCGCGACATCTAGGACTTAAGTACCATC
>JBMNTK010000103.1:0-13300 GCA_050945695.1 Anaerolineae bacterium
CCTGGTAAGCTGAGAGGACCCACATCCTACCACCCCAAGGCGATAGTGTCAAATCTCTCTCAGGCCACCCATTCCTCGGGGCTGATATCCCGACCAGGGAATTCTCAGTGTACTGCGAGCTCCCAGGCCAGGCAAATCTACCCTTCGGGGTATTGGCCCCAAGGGCGAGCGGCTCTCGATTGGTAAGGGCTTTCTTCAGAAGCAGGGCAGGATGATACCGCGGGCTGGCCCCGGTGTCAAATCGGCCGCTGCGCCCTTCGTGACCTTCCCTCCACCAGCTGGGGTGGCCCTGGAATGACCAGCGGGCGCCGGTGGGACGGGCGCCCGCTGGCAGTATGAACCTGCAGCGACCTCCTACTGCTGCCGCGGGAGGCTGCTATTGAAGATATCCCGGTGCAGCTTCCACTCGCTGCCCTTGCGCTTCCACACTACGATGTACTTGCCTCGGTCGAGCACTTGCCGATCGGGTCCATAGAGGGCGAAGCGCGCCACCTCGATGGCCGTGTCGCCTAGGTCGTCTACCTCCAGGGTGTCGATGTCCATCCCCTTGAGGCCGACGTCCATCAGGCTCTTCCACATAGCCTGGATGGCGGCCGGGCCCTGGATGATATCCGCGTTGGGAGGCATGACCTGGGCGTCGTCGGTGTACATCGTGCCAAGGGCCGCGGCGTCACCTCGACTCACGGCATCCGCGAAGCGCTTGTTGGCCGCGTCGATAGCTCCCCTAACATCAGTACTAACCTGTGCCATACCCTGTCTCCTATCACACTAACAGCCCATCTGCCCTGACGCTCAACTCGGCACCGGAGTGCGCTTGCGCCGCCCGCCGGAAGCTCCATAGGCGCGGCGGCCACGCCGGCTCTCCGTCATTGTAGCGTAGGCCCCCGCTCGGTCAACGCCCACCCCGATCGGTAATTGGGCGACCGTGCCGGTAGCTTATTGTCACGGGGGTACTTGCAAGGTTGCTTCTACCGGTGCTATCATATTGGAATAGGGACGAACTACACGCCGATGGTGTCCTCGATGCCGAGGGCGCACACCTACACCAGAGGAGGGAGCAGTGAAGCTCGTACTCAGATCTGGCGGCAGAATCGAGAACCGAGACCCGTTCAAACGGAGTCCTTCTGGGTTCCAGATGCAGTCCCTGCCCGACACGGCCCAGGACAGGTTCAAGGCCAAAGAGATGATGACACTGCACGCCGTGGCCCGTACCCTGAGCAAGGTTAGTCGGAGCTTCCGTCCATCTGACTCCGACTAGCAGGGGCTGCCGGCCATAGGGCGCACCGGAGGCAGGGAGTGGCGCAATCCGCCCCCTGCCTCCTTCGCCTTCTCCACGCCTACGCCAACTCTGGTTGCCGCTAGCACCCCCGTGTGCTAGTATCCCCCCGCTTCGCCCACATATGACACCGATCGAAGGCTAAGGAGTAGTCATGCGCGTTCCCATCATCGCGGGCAACTGGAAGATGAACAAGACCCCTTCGGAAGCCAAGGCCCTGGTCGAGGCCATGAAGGACCGGCTGGCAGCCATCAGTGGAGTGGAAAAGGTCTTGTGTCCCCCGTTCGTGGACCTGGCGGTCGTGAGTGCCCTAGTGGAGGGGACCGACATCGGTGTGGGAGCGCAGAATCTCTACCCGGCAGAGTCGGGGGCCTACACCGGGGAGGTCTCGCCGGTGATGCTGAAGGAGCTGTGCCGGTACGTCATCCTCGGTCACTCCGAGCGGCGCGGCTACTTTGGTGAGACTGACGGCTTCGTGAACCAGAAGGTGCACGCGGCGTTCAAGCATGGGCTGACCCCCATCGTCTGCGTGGGCGAGGACCTGGAGCAGAACGAGCGCGGCGAGACCGAGCGCGTGGTCTCATCCCAGGTGAGAGGCGTCCTATCTGGCCTCTCGGGCCAGCAGGTGCGCAGCCTGATCATCGCCTACGAGCCCATCTGGGCTATCGGCACCGGACGCGCCGCTACCGCTCAGGGGGCCAATGCCGTGATCAAGGATGTCATTCGCGCGACCGTGGCCGAGCTCTACGGTGCGGAAGTGGCGCAGGCGATGCGGGTGCAGTACGGCGGCAGCATGAACGCCGCCAACGCTCGGGAGCTTCTCCAGCAGCCCGACATTGACGGCGGCCTCATCGGCGGCGCCAGCCTCAAGGCGGACGACTTCATCGCCATCGTCACCGCAGCCGCTGAGGAGCGGGGCGCCCGGTAGGGCGACGGGTCCTTACTGACTAACAGAGAGCAGGGCACTCCTCCTCGAGTGCCCTGCTCTTTTCCTTCGTATCCCCCCAGCGTGCTATCAGTTCTTCCGGATCACCCTGAGCTCCAGGGTTAGCTCCTGGAAGTAGGAGTGTGGTGGCGCACCTGGGTCGTCGCCATACTGGACGTCAATCACCTCAGTCCTGAGCTCCAGTCCCGCCGTCTCCAAGCGCAGCGACTGGCCCCGAGAGGCTCGCACCATGTCCCCCCGGCCGGCGAGAGACTCTCGGATGTCCGGATCGTCCAGGGCGAAGTCGCTGACCAGAAGCCTGGTCGTGGTCCGGATGTCCCCCTTGTCGAACAGCCACACTTCCATCGCGCAGACCTGCTCGGGGCTGGCGTCGCCGATGGTCTCCGCCACCCCTACTCCGCACTCGCCTAGGAAGTCGTGGCCGTCGGCCTCGAGGTTGAAGGAAGTGTCGAACATCTCATCGCAGCCGTGCCGGTAAGTGGTGATGAAGGTACCCACCACGTTGGAATCGTCATCAGCCACCTCCCGCACTCTGGTCCGGTGCTGCTCGGGAGCCGGAACGAAGGGTTCGGGAGCGATCTCCTCATGGTCCTCGATCTCGATCTCTTGAGCGAGCAGGCTGAGAGCTTCGTCCAGGCTGATCTCTTCCTCTTGGTCCTGCTCCGCCACCGCAGCAGCAGCTGGCGCTGCTTCAGGGACGTCTTCCTCAGCCGTCGCTTCGGCGGTGGGAGCCGCCTGCCGGCGCACCGAGAACTGCGGTCGAGGAACGCGGATAGCCCTGGACTTCAGGCTGGACAACGCCGCCGTCAGGCCGCCGACATCGGCTCGCCGGAAGACCGTGTAGCCTGCCACCAGCAGCCCGCCCCCGAGCAGGACGGCCCCGGCCACCAACAGGAGCGGCGTGGCGGTGACCCCCGTTGCCGCAGGCGCCTGGACCTCGGTGCTTTCCACCGGCTCGGCGGACTCTGACGCCAGGGCAGCTGAGGTCAGTTCTAGATCGGCTGCGAGCTGCTCCAGCCGCTTGGCCTGAACCGTGCTTCCCGAGTCATTGGCGGTCTGCACCAGCCCCGCCAGGATTCGGGCTGTCTCGGCCTCGCCCCACGAACCCAGGCGAGCCTTGGCCAAGGCTAGGTCGCCACTAAGGGCATAGGAGTCGGCCGCCATGGCCACGTAGGCCTCGCGATAGGCCGGGGCGAGATCGGAAGGTAACGCGTTGCTGGTCTGCACAGGCCACAGCCACCATCCCAGAATGGGCAGGCCCACCACCAGCCCGGCCAGGAAGCCGGCAAGCAAGAGCACTGCTGGGCTGATGGAGGTGGCGCCAAGGCCGCTGACCCGTGACCGGCGCGGCGGCCGCAGTGGGCGGGCCCCGGTACCAGCCGCGTGAGTGCTGTTCCAGATGGCCGAACTACTCATGTGCTGCCTCCCAGCCTAATCGGCTAGCCAGGGTTCTTTAGGGGCGCGGGTGAGCACACGGGCCCCTCCGGCCTCGATCGCAACCATATCTTCGATTCTGATGCCGCCCCAGTCGGGCAGGTAGATGCCCGGTTCCACGGTGCATACGTTGCCGGGCTCCAGGGCAGCCTCCGAAGTCCAGGACACCCGAGGCTCCTCGTGTATGGCCAGTCCGACACCGTGACCCAAGCTGTGCCCGAAGTCCTCCCCGTGACCCGCAGCCTCGATGACGGACCGAGCCAGCGCGTCCGCTTCTTTGGCAGTCATCCCAGCCCGGATTCCGGCCTCCGCCGAGAGCTGGGCCTCCAGCACCACGTTGTATAGCGACTGGAAGCGCTCCGTGGGCGCTCCGATCCAGAGGGTCCGAGTGAGGTCGGCGTTGTAGCCGTTCACACGGGCGCCGATGTCCACGACGATGGGCTCGCGCCTGGCTATGGGGCGGTCGCTCGGGCGAGCGTGGGCCATGGCACCGTTGGTGCCCGCCGCGATGATGGGGTCGAAAGCCATGGCTTCGCCGCCGTGGGTTCGCACGTACGACTCCACGAACCAGGCGGCCTCGAGTTCGGTCACGCCGGGGCGGAGCCAGTCGCGAAGCGCCATGAAGACCTCATCGGTGAGGGCGACCGCCTGCTCGATGGCGGCGATCTCTTCCGGACGCTTCACCGCCCGCAGCGTCTCCACTTCCCCGGAGAACGGTTGCAGCCGCACACCCTCGGGAAGCGCATGGAGCCAGCGTTCGTACTGGGAGACGGTGACATGGTCGCCTTCGATCCCGATCACCCGCAAGCCCTGCTCGGCAACCATCTCGGCGAGGGCTTCCTCCCACTTGCGTCGCGTCTCGCGGATGGCGGTCTCCCCGCTGACCTCCCGGCGGGCCTGTTCGGTGTACCTGGGGTCAACCGCCAGTTCGACGGCATCGCGCGAGACCAAAAGGAGACCCACGTCTCCCGTGAAACCTACCAGATAGCGCATATTGATGGGATGCGTCACCAGGAGCGCTTCTACCTCTAGCGGCTCCAGGCGCTCCCGTAGTCGTTCCACTCCGGCTGGTGCAACAGCCACACGATCCTCCTCACGCTGAGGCTTAGCCCCGGGTTTCTGCAAGTTATATGCCAGTACGAGTCCCTGCTCAACCTAGGTTATCGGTCTTGTCGCTGACGCCCCGAGAGAGTATGATAGGCGCCTAACCCGCACAGCCGAACTCAATCACCGATCGGAGGTGTCCATGGACGTCCTCGCCAAGTGCTATGACTTCACCATAGCCCGAGAGGCCATGGCTGGTGGCTACTACCCGTATTTCATCCCCCTCGAGGACACCGAGGGGACCGAAGTGGTGATCGATGGCCGCCGCCTAATCATGATAGGGTCCAACAACTATCTGGGCCTCACCACGGATCCGCGGGTGCGCAAGGCGGCCATGGATGCGGTGGAGAAATACGGGCCCTCGTGCACAGGCTCCCGGTTCCTGAACGGGACGCTGTCTATTCACGTCGACCTGGAGCGCCGCCTGGCCGAGTTCGTGGGAAAGGAAGCGGCGCTGGTGTTCTCCACCGGCTACCAGTCCAACCTCGGTGCCATCTCGGCTATCGTTGGCCGTGGCGATGTGGTGATTACCGACCGAGAGGACCACGCCAGCATCATTGACGGCTGCCTCCTCTCCCGCGGTGAGATGAAGCGCTTCCAGCACAATGACCTGGCCAGCCTAGAGAAGGTGCTCGCCTCGTGCGACGAGTCCGCAGGCAAGCTGGTAGTCGTGGACGGCGTGTACAGCATGGGTGGCGACATCGCCCCCCTGCCCGAGATCATCGCGCTGTGCAAACGCTACGGCGCCCGCCTGATGGTGGACGATGCTCACAGCATCGGCGTGCTCGGCGAAGGTCGGGGCACTGCCGCTCACTTCGGGGTGACCGAGGACGTGGACCTGATCATGGGCACCTTCTCCAAGTCGTTCGCCTCCTTGGGCGGCTTCATCGCCGGCGACGATCAGGTGGTCCACTACATCCAGCACTTCGCTCGCAGCCTCATCTTCAGCGCCAGCGCCCCCGCCTCCAACGTGGCGGCTGCTGCCATGGCTCTCACCCTGATGATCGAGGAACCGCAGAGACGGGAGCGCCTCCTGGCTATCGCCGATCGCATGCGGGAGGAATACCGCCGCATGGGCTTCAACGTGGGCCAGAGCGAGACCCCCATCATCCCCATCTACATCGGTGATGATGAGGCTACCCTGGGCATGTGGAAGGCTCTCTTCGAAGCAGGAGTCTACACGAACTGCGTGATTCCTCCTGGAGTGCCGCCCGGAAAGTCGCTTCTGCGCACTTCGTACATGGCCACCCACACCGACGAGCAGATGGATCGGGTCCTGGAGACGTTCTACGCCGTAGGGAAGGCCGTCGGGCTGATCTAGGCCTGACTGGAACCGAGAAGAAGAATAGGACGGGCATGCACGCGCGTGCCCGTCCTTTCTGTTCGCCGGAGCTGAACAGGGCCGGCGGGAGACTCAGCCGGCCGCAAGGACGAGAAACCCGGATGCTGGTTGTAGCATCCGGGCCATCTAGGCGGGAAGGGTGGGATTCGAACCCACGGTGGGGTTACCCCCACAACGCTTTTCGAGAGCGCCCCGATCAACCGCTCCGGCACCTTCCCCTATTCTACTGATCCCCAGCCCGCAAGCCGGAGAAGAACTGCCTCAGCACCTCGCCCACTTCGTCTGCCAGGACCCCGCGGACTACCTCTACCCGGTGGTTGAGGAACGGCGCCCGAAGCAGATCCAATAAGCTCCCCGCTGCCCCCGCTTTGGGGTCGTCCACCGCGTACACCAGCCGCCCCAGCCGCGCCTGGATCATCGCCCCGGCGCACATCAGGCAGGGCTCCATGGTGCAGTACAGAGTGGCATCCGAAAGCCGCCAGGACCCCAACGCCAGCGAGGCCTGCTGCATGGCCAGGATCTCGGCATGGGCCGTCGGATCTGGTCGGAGCTCCTTCTCGTTGTGCCCTCGGCCAACGATCCGGCCCTCTACCACCACCACCGCCCCCACCGGGACGTCACCGTGGGAGGGGGCCAGGAGGGCTTCTTCTAGAGCCTCGGCCATCCAGCGCCTATCGGCAGATAGAACCATGATACTACGAGCCGTCCTCTCCGGCAATCCACAGGGCGAGCGCCGTCACCGGCACTATACCTCTGACAGCGGCCGCTCCGCTAGCCGCCCGGCATAGCGCGGTTGCCGGTCGCCGGCTATACTCAGGCCGCACCCAGTCCAACGGAGGTACACCGTCATGCCCAAGATCACCTTCATCGGTGCCGGTAGCTTCGGCTTCACTCGGCGCCTGGTCCGTGACGTCCTCACCTTCCCCTTGCTGCGGGACTCCACCATCTCCCTGATGGACATCGACCCCGAGCGCCTGGACTTCGCGTACCGCGCCGTGAGCCGTATCGTGGAAGCTGGCGGCTACCCCGCCAAGGTGGAGGCCACCCTCGATCGTGCCGAAGCTCTGGCGGGCGCGGATGCCGTACTGTGCACTATCCTGGCCGCCCCCGTGAGCGTATGGCGGCACGACATAGAGATCCCCAAGAAGTACGGGGTAGACATCAACGTGGGCGATACCCGTGGCCCTGCCGGCATCTTCCGGGCCCTGCGCACCATCCCGGTGATGCTCGACATCGTCAAGGACATGGAGCGCCTCTGCCCTAAGGCCATCTTCCTCAACTACACCAACCCCATGGCCATGCTCTGCCGGGCCATGCAGCGGGAGTCGTTCATACTCCTCTCTGGTCTGTGTCACAGCGTCCAGGGCACGGCCGAGATGCTGGCCAGCTGGATAGGCGCCCCCATGGACGAGATCACCTACACCTGCGCCGGCATCAATCACCAGTCGTTCTTCCTGGAGTACCGCTGGAAGGGCGAGGATGCTTACCCGCTGCTACGCGAAGCCATCAAGAAGCCGGAGATCTACAACCACGAGATCGTCCGGAACGAGCTGTTCAAGTTCACCGGCTACTACGTCACAGAGTCTAGCGGTCACAACTCAGAGTACAACTGGTGGTTCCGGAAGCGTCCGGACCTCATCGAGAAGTACTGCATCCACGGCACCGGCTGGAACCCGGGTGAGTACGCCTACATCCTCAATAGCTACCTCAACCGCGAGGATACCTGGCGCAACGACTTCCTGGAGTTCATGGATCCCAACAACCCGATCGACCTGGAGCGGGGCCACGAGTACGCCGCTTACATTATCAACGCCTATCTGGGCGGCGAGCCCTACCGGTTCAACGGCAACGTCCCCAACAAGGGCATCATCACCAACCTGCCACCCGACGTCTGCGTGGAGGTCCCGGTCTATGCCGACCGGAACGGGCTGAACGCGGTCCACGTGGGCGCTCTCCCTCCTCAGTGCGCGGCCCTGGTCAACGCCAGCGTGGCCTCAGAGGAGATGGCGGTCGAGGCGGCGCTCACGGGCGACCCTGTCCTGACCTACCAGGCCATCGCTTACGACCCGCTCACTGCCGCCGTTCTCTCCCTGGCCGAGATCAAGGACATGGTCCGGGAGATGTTCGCCGTGAACGAGCCCTACCTGCCCCAGTTCAAGAGCGTGTCGCTGTAGCCACTTCGCGTACCACCACCGACAGGGAGCCGCTAGAGTCCGGGCGGCTCCCTGTCAGTTTCAGGCAAGCGCAAGCGCTACCAGCCCCACCAGGACCGCCACCCCCAGGGCCAAGGGAGCGGTGCGCCGCATCACCTCACCTTCGGCCCCGGCGACACCGACCGAGGAGCACCCCACCACCAGCTTGGCCGGAGCCACCATGCTCCCCACCGCCCCTCCGGCCGTCTGCGCAGCCAGGAGCCAGGGCGCCGCGAGCCCGAGCAGGGTCGCCATGCTCTCCTGCAGGGGGCCGAAGAGCACGTTGGAGCTAGTGTTGCTGCCGGTGGTGAAGGCGCCCAGCAGGCCCACCAGGCCAGATACGGCAGGGAAGGCTGCCCCCAGCGCCTGGCTGGCGGCCTGGGCCATCACCTGCACCATTCCGGTGTGGTCCATGACCATGGCCAGCGCGATCATCACCGCGACCCCGGCGGATGTGGGTATGGCCGCTCTGACGGTCCGGCGGATGGCGTCGCCCAAGGCGGGCGGCGTGGTGTGTCGCGCCTTGATGTAGAACGGCACCACGATCCCGAGCGCCGCCAGCATTGCCGTCGCCGGGTGGAGCAGCCAAGGGATAGCCTTGGTGCCGCCGGCCGCAGTTACCCAACCTGCGCTCGTGCTCACCGCCGGCAGCGACACCTGAGTGCTCGGATGGGCCAGTGCCGTTGCCACCGAGGGGGAGAAGGCCGGCAGAGCCAGCACGGCAGTCGCCACCAGGTACGGCGAGAGGCGGATGGCTACTTCGGCGGAACGCACCTCGCGGGCCCGCTTCCCCCGGCCCAGCAGCACCACGCCCACCACTAGGCCGGCTGCGCCTCCACCGAGGGCGGCCAGCGGCGCCAACCCCACTAGCGCCAGGACCCCTTGCGTCCCGGCCATCGCCAGCCCGATGAGGCCCACCTGCACCGCCCGGCCCCGCAGGCCCACCAAGCGGCTCACGGCCCAGCCGGAGGCCACGCACGCCACCCCCAGCGATGCTGCTGCCGCCGGTACCAGGTCCTGCCGAGGCACGCCCACTACCGACACCAGCGCCTCGAACACCACGCCCATGTCGCCGAAGGTGACCGACCAGGCGTGGCCAATCGCCACCGCGGCTACCGCTGTCACCGGCCCGATTCCCAGCGCTACCAGCATGGGCGCGACCACGGCCAGAGGCACCCCGAACCCGGCAATGCCCTCGAGTACGCCACTCAGGCACCAGGAGAAGAGCAGCGCTGCCGCCGGCTGGTCGGCGACCATCCCCAGCAGCCAGCTCTCCAGCTGTCCGATGCCGCCCGCGGCTCGCACCACCTGGTAGAGCAGCAGTGCGGCCCAGATTATGTAGAGTATGTAGAAGGAGAGGGCCACGCCCCTCGCCTGGGAGACCCAGAGCACGTCCCAGGTGAGCCCAAAGCGCAGCGCCGCGATGAGCACCGCCGCCGCCAGGCCGGTGGCCCCGGCGCGGGCGCTGCTCCAGCGGCGCCACAGCATGAGCCCCAGGACGATGACGAGAGGCGCGGACGCCCACAGGACGTCCGCGTTCATTCCGCCCTCCCCGAACCTAGGCTAGCGTTCGAAAGCGGGGATGTAGTCACCGTGAGCTTCGATTAGGTCGTCTACCAGCGAGTAGATCTCGTCCAGCGTCAGCTCAGCCGCGGTGTGAGGATCCAGCATGGCGGCGTGATAGACGTAGTCGCGACGGCGCTCCAGACTGGCACGGACGGTGAGATCTTGCACGTTGATGCTCGTGCGCATCAACCCAGCCAGCTGCGGAGGCAGCTCCCCTACCCTCACCGGCTGCACGCCCGCACCATCCACCAGGCACGGCACCTCAACGGAACAGCCAGTGGGGAGGTTGTCTATCAGCCCATGGTTGGCCACGTTGCCGTACACCACTGTCGGCTGGTTGGTCTCCATGGCGTGGATGATCAGCGTTCCATACTCGCCCGAGTGCACCGGCGCCCCGCCGTTCTGCTGGCTCTCCCACTGCCGGCGCATCTCCTCGGCCCGCTCGGGGTCATGGGCGGCGACGCGCTCGATCCGTCGGCGCATCCGCTCGGCTTCGTAGCGACGGATGTCCTCAGGATCCGGCGACTCCAGAGCAGCCTGCATCTCCTGCCAGTCAGCGATCTGGGCCTCGCAGCGGCGCGGGTACTCATCCAGAGGTACGTTGAACCGCTCGATTAGGTCCGGGCGGTCTCGGCGGATGAAGTAGGGCACGTACTCGGAGAAGTGCTCGCTGGACTCGGTAACGAAGTAGCCCAGCCGACGCATCATCTCGAAGCGCACCCGGTCGTCCTCCGGCACTCGTCCCTCCTCCACGAGCCGATGCAGCCGCGGGTAGAGGTCCTCGCCGTGGCTCTCGAAACGGAGGTAGTAGGCCATGTGGTTGATCCCGGCACAGACGTAGGTCAGGTCCTCGTACGCTATGCCCAGGAGCCGCCCCAGATAGGCAGCCGTGCCCTGAACGCTATGGCACAGCCCCACCGTCTTGATGGAGGTAGCCTTGTTGAGGGCCCAACAGAGCATGGCCATGGGGTTGGTGTAGTTGATGAAGAGGGCCTGAGGGCACAGCTCCTCCATGTCCCGGGTGATGTCCAGCAACACCGGAATGGTGCGCAGGGCCCGCATGATGCCCCCGATCCCCAGGGTATCGCCGATGGTCTGGCGCAGGCCGTACTTCTTGGGGATCTCGAAATCCACCACGGTGGCCGGTCGGTACCCACCCACCTGGATGGTGTTGATCACGTAGTCTGCCCCGTCCAGTGCCCGCCGACGGTCCGTCGTAGCCTCGATCTGGGGGTGGGCCCCCGCCTGCTCGGCCACCCGATGAGCGACGATCTCAGAGGTACGGAGCCGCTGCGGGTCAATGTCCATCAGGCTGATGGAGACGTCGTGGAGCTCAGGGAAGATGAAGGTGTCCCGCAGGAGATTCCGGATGAACACCGTGCTGCCAGCGCCGATGAACGTCACTTTGGCCATGCTCAGACCCCCTTCGTTAGTCCCTATAGCAAGACCGGCCAGGGCTCCTCACTCGCCCCTGGGGCGCCGTGAGGGCGGCTCCGGCCGGTCCTGTCAACATCGCTCAGCCGTGGGTCGGCTGGCGTGGATTACCGTGAGTACGGGTCGGCGGCGTCGCGCAGGCCATCGCCCAGGAAGTTGAAGGCCAGCACGGCGACCACTACCGCGATTCCGGGATACAGCAGCCACGGCGCCTCGTTCAGCACCCGGATGGCCTGTGCCTCTTTGAGCAGCACCCCCCAACTGATGGCGGGTGGACGCAGACCGAGCCCGATGAAGGACAGGCTCGTCTCGCCCAGAATCATGCCGGGGATGGACAAGCTGAGGGAGGCGATGAGGTGGCTGGTGAAGGATGGGACCATGTGCCGGAAGACGATGCGCATCTCCGAGGCCCCCAAGAGGCGGGCAGCCATGACGAAGTCTTCCTCACGCAGCGACATGAACTTGCTGCGCACCACTCGGGCTAGGCCCGTCCACCCCAGGAGAGACAGGATGACCACGATGGCGAAGTACGTCTGCACCACCGTCCATGTGGGAGGAAGGGCAGCGCTGAGCCCCATCCACAACGGCAGTGTGGGCACCGACCGCATAAACTCGATCACACGCTGCAGGGTGACGTCGAAGACGCCGCCATAGTAACCGGAGAGCCCGCCCAGCAGGATCCCGAGCACAAACGAGATGGCGATACCCAAGAGCCCCACCGAGAGCGAGATACGCCCGCCCACGATGAGCCGCGAGAGCATGTCTCGCCCCTGCTTGTCGGTGCCCAGGAGGAAGATGGTGCCTCCCTCGTCGGTGCCAATCAGGTGGACGTCGGTCTCTATCAGCCCCCAGAGCTTGTAGGGCGTGCCATGGACGAAGAACCGGACAGGGAACTTCACCGAGGTGTCGTACGTGTACTCCACCCGCAGTGTCTCCATGTTCAGCTCGCCCGTCAGGGCATAGGTGAACGGCCGGAGGCTGAAGTTCCCTTCGGCGTCTCTGAAGTGGACCCTCTGAGGTGGAGCATAGATGAAGCGCTTGTCGCTGGCCGTGGCGTCATAGGGCGCGAAGAACTCAGCGAAGAGCACGACTATGTACAACACTATGAGGATGCCGGCGGAGATAAGGGCCAGCTTGTGCTTACGGAACCGCCACCACACGAGCTGCCACTGCGACGCGACGTAGACGGACTCTGCCGCTTCGTTCTCGGCTGCCTCGAGTGCCGCTTCTCCTGCGGTCTGGGTGATCTCTTCTGCCATCTCCCTACACCGACTCCTTGATCCTCGGGTCAACCACTGCCAGCAGCAGGTCGGATACCAGCGTGCCGATGACCGTAAGGGCACTGAGAATGAGCACGATGCTCCCGGCCAGGAACATGTCCTGGTTGAGCAGGGCGCCCAGGAAGATGGGCGACAGCGTCGGTATGCCCAGCACGAACGAGGTCAGCAGCTCGCCGGCGAACAGTGAAGGAAGGACCCAGCCGATGGTGGACACCGACGGGATCATCGCCACCCGGAACGGGTACTTGTAGAGAAGCCGTCGCTCAGTGAGGCCCTTGGCCCGGGCCGTCAGCACGTAGGGCTTGCGGATCTCGTCCAGGAGGTTGGCGCGCATGGTCCGGATCAGCCCGGCCGTGCCTGCCATACCGGTGATAAGGGCCGGGATCCACAGGTGCTTCAGGAGGTCAACGGCCTTAGCCAGGCTCCAGGGGGCCATGATGTACTCGGGCGAGAACAGCCCCACGATCACCTCGCCCGTGGAGTTGAAGTAGATCCAGAGCGCTAGCAAGGCAAGGAGGAAGTTCGGCACCGCCAGGCCTATGAACCCCATCAGCGTGGCCACGTAGTCCGGCGTGGAATACTGGTGCGTGGCCGAGTAGACACCGATGGGCAGCCCGACCATCCAGACGAAGATGAACGAGACCAGGGAGATGCTGAAACTCCAGGGCAGCCGGTCCTTGATCAGCGTGGCCACGGGCCGGTTCCACTGCAGCGAGCGCCCCAGGT
>JBMNTK010000104.1:0-13206 GCA_050945695.1 Anaerolineae bacterium
CGTTTGGGCATGGTGGTGTGTGGAGTGCGGGGGGCCCTCACCTACCCCCCAGCCCCCTCCCTCTCCCATTTCATAGGAGAGGGAGGGGGAGTCTCTCGTCTGCGAGATCTTGCTCCCCCTCTCCCAGGGCATGGGAGAGGGGGCCGGGGGGTGAGGGCTTCTTCCCCCTACCCCGAATTGCGCAGCACTCGAGGTGTGTAGATGGTGGTGTCGCCAGAGGCGGCGCCGCCCCAGAAGCCGCCCTGAAGGGTATAGGCTCCGCCGGTCATGACGGCGGCGTCGGGCTGGCCGATGGTGCCGGAGAGAGTGTAAGAGCCACCAGAGGCCGTGCCACCTCCTCCGTCGTTGGTGTGCCAGGTAAGGTCATACAGGCCGCCGGTCTGGGCCAGGGCCACCCCGCCTGCCAGCAGCAGGGCAAGCAGCACCACGGTTCCCAGACACAGGCACCTGCGGGTGCCAGTTGGCTTACGTAGCATGTCGCACCTCCTCTATTGGAGGGTGACGAGGACAGTGATGGTGCCGGTCCCGCTCTCCAGACCAGAGAGGGCCTTGCCCACGACGGCGCCCAGCATCAGGTCCCGGTCGGTGGCCTTCATCACGTGGCCGGGAGTATCGCTGGTGGTGAGGAGGTCGCCGGGAAGGATGGCGCCGTTCTCGGCCGAGGCCTTGGTGGGGACGACGCCCATGATGGCCAAGGGGATCTCGTTCTCGGCGCCCTCTTCGTCATAGCCGCCGACGTAGCCGGGCTGGGTGGAGTAGATGCCGGCCACGGCGGTGCTGTAGGCACCTACTGCCTTGACCAGGGTACCGTCGGGGCCGATGGCGAGGAGGTCTCCGGGCTCGAGGCCTTCCTGGGCGGGCAGCATCTCAGCGAAGTCGGCGCCACCGCCGGTGAAGCTGCCAGCGGCGCGGACGTTGCCGTCGTTGTTCACGTAGAAGACCCTGATGGGGAAATAGAAGGGAGCGGGGCCGGGGCGGTAGGCAGCAATTGGGTTCCCGGTCTCGCTTAGGGCCACGACACCGGTGACATCATCGTTGCCATATCCGTACACGCCGCCATGGGGATACACGGCTACGTCAGGCGACCCCTCGCTATAGCCATAGACCCCATTCCAAGTCTGAGAGATGCCGTAAACCCCATCCCCGGCCTGAGAGGTGCCGTGAACCCCGCTGCCACTGCCGTCATGGGAGCCATAGACGCCATAGCCTTTGCCGTTGATGGATTGGTTTTCGCCTCGGACTCCGGCAGTGTCCCCGGTAGGTTCGAGCGCGGAGGCCCGTCCTAAGACGCCGGCGGCCTGAGTCTCGGTGGAGTGGGTCAGGCCCCCTACTCCGGGCAGGTGGCCGGTCTCAGCGCTATGGATGCCGTAGACGCCGCTACCGGTGCCGGCGGCGCCCCAGAGCGCGTTGCCATCGCTGGTCCAGGCGGAGATGGCTGTCTTTCCGAGCATCCACAGGCCACCGGGCACACCATTGGAGACGGAGAGTGTGTTCCCCGATGGCCGATCTTGGTTGATGCTGGTCCCGGGCTGGAGGGTGAGCGCGAAGGGGGCGGCGGTAAGGGCGGTTAGAGGGGCCAGGGCGGTGAAAGCGCCGGTGCTGGTGCCGGGGCGCACCCCCACCTGTAGCCAGAGGGCCTGGCCGTTGAAGGGGGAAGGCCCGAAGTCAAGCGAAACCGTGAAGTTGCCGTCGGCGACAGCTACGTCCTGAGCGACGACGGTGCTTCCTTGCTGGGTAGCACTGGCCGGATTGGCGCCGTCGTAGAGCTTGAACTCGAAGTCGTAGGTGCCATTGGCGGGGCCGTTGCCGTCCTCAAGGTGGCCCTGATAGGTAATGGCGTTCCCGAGGATGGCCTGGGGTGTCAGGGGCGGGGGCTCCTGAGCGAAGGCGGGACCAACGCAGAGTAGGGCGACCAGCACGGGGAGGACGAGGATGTTGACGACAGTCTTGCGCACCATGTGACCCTCCTTGGGCCTCAGAATGGGGCACGTCCCCGCAAGCGCAGCAAGTGTATTCGGCTGTGCTGGTGGAGTCGGCTCAGATTAGGGTGAATGAGCGTAAGTGTCAAGGATGAGCCGGGAGGTCAAAAGTTTCAGGGAGGATCAGTTGCTCGCGCTATCGCCTACATTGCTTTCGGCACAAAAGGGCCGTACAGCGCGGCCATACATAAAGGTAACGGTGGACGACCGGCACGTGGGGGTGGGCCGGCTGTACCAGGAGGAAGTCTACGCCGGCACCGAGAAGGACGGGCCCTGTGCCCTGGCCTGTGGCGACGGTTATGTGCTGCGGGCCAGGGTGGACGAGAACGGCAACCTCTACCTATGTCGTACGCCGGCAGGGGCCGAGACCGGCTGGGACGTCTGGACGTTGATTGCCTCGGGGGTGGACCCGCAGGCGCAGGTGGCGTTGGCAGCGGCGACCGGCCGGGCCTTTCTCCTGTACGTAGGTGGGTCGGGCGGCACGCTGTTCTGCCGACGCAGCCAGGACGGAGGGCTCACTTGGTCGGCAGCGACGATTGTGTATCAGGCTGGGGCCGGCTGTCGCCTGGCCTCGGTGGCGGCGGTGTGCCCCTCGGCGCACGACTGTGTCTGTCTGATTGCCGAGGACGGCCAGACCCCGGAGCCGGACGATGTGATCCACGTGGCCTGGCTGCAGGAAGGAGTGTGGCAGTCGGCAGTTTGGCCACGAGAGGCTGGGGACGGCGCCAGTGGGTTGGCGACGGTGAGCGTCAGCGGAGACCAGACTTATAGCATCGTGCACTTTGTCCTGTGCGGCGCCTTCGAGGACACCACTCGGCCGGCGGTGCGTCTCTACTGCCTCCACTTGACCGCCGAAGGTCTGCGGTTCTGGATCTACCGCGGGGCGGTGTTAGTAGGAGACGCGCCGGCAGTCACCTGGTCCTGGCCGGCCCTGGTGGTGGCCCCGGGGGACCTGCCCCGCCTCTTTCTGGTGGAGCGCACCCCTCAGACGAGCCGGCTGGGCCACCTCTTTCTGCTGCGGTTGGGGCTGATAGGGCCGGTGTCGGCGGGGAGCTTTGTACCCCTGGAGGTGGAGGCCTGCCCCGCGGTCGGCGCGGGCGCTTCCGGGACTGAGATCTACTTCGGCAGTGCCTCGCGGGTGTGGAGGTCACCGGTGTATGCCGGCGGCCCAGATCAGCGGGTGGACGTCTCGGCGGATGTGGCCGCCTACCGTGCCCACTGGGGGCGGCGGGGCGCGGGCAGTCTGCTTTTGGTGCTGGAGGGCGAGAGCGTGCCGGCGGTCATCCGGCCCGGCAGGCAAGTGTGCCTGCGGGAAGGGTACGTCACGGAGGCGGGGGCAGAGTGGGTGTGCCGGGCCCCGTATTGGATAGAGGAGGTGGCGCGGCGACGCGGTGGGCGGCCGGAGGTGGTGTTACGCTGCTACGACGGCTGGGGCAAGCTCTGGCGGAGCCGAGCGGACCGGGCCTACGAGTGGCGGGATTCGCCCTCCAATGTGTTGGCGGAAGCCCTGGAGCGGTTTGGGTTTGTCTACAGCGACGATGGCTCTCCTGCCCTCTATTGCTCGGAGATGCCGCCCCGGTTCTCGTTGGGGGTAGGGCAACCCTGGGGCGGGCTGGTGGAGCGAGTGCTGGACTACAGCGGCTGCGAGTTGCGCTTCTTCACTAACCCGGAGGAAGAGGAGACTTGGCCCTCGGTGAGGGTGTGGGTCTTCACTCCGGCGGATGAGGTCTGCTATTCCTATCCGGAGGACCACTCCCTGCTGGAAAGCGTCCTGAGCGAGAGGGAGCTGGAAGGGACGTGGGTGCAGGTGTTCGGTGAGGACGTGTACGGCGAGGCTCTGGACTTGGAGGCCATTGCGGAGGTGGGTTTCGCCTCGGCGCAGAAGGTGGTGGATGCGAGGTTCAACCCCAATACCGATATCACCGCCGAAAAGGCGGCACTGTTTGCGCTTCGACGACAGCGGTGGGCACGGCAAGGGGAGTGGCTCCTGGCCCGGCCCAACGTGGGCCAGGAGCTTATGGATGTGGTGAGCGTGGGGACGTGTGAGCGACGGGTGTTGGAGATGGAGACCCACTTCGATCGGCGGAAGGGCCTCTATCAGCAGAGGTTGCTGCTGGGGGCGAGGTGAGGGGCAGGCGCGGTGGCCTGCCCCTACACGTGACCGGCGGTCGCGGGACGGGACGTAGCCGGGGGCTGAACCCCCCGGCTACCTAGGCAAAGCCGGCCCTTCGGCCGGCTGGGCATGGTTCCCGGCGGGCACAGGAGGCGGCGATGCGTGTAGGGGCGGACGACCCTGTCCGCCCTCTGGGGCAGGCCGCTGTGCCTGCCCCTACCCAGGCGTCGTCGTCGGCCGAAGGCCCTACGGAGGACCCCTCCCCGGCCAGCGCCATTTGGCATGGCCAAATGGCGGTCTCCCCTGAGCGGGGGGTCTGGCCCCCCTTCCCTGACAGGGAAGGGGGTGGGGGGTTAGGTTCTCCTGGGGCAGGCGCGGTGGCCTGCCCCTACACGGGCGTCGCCGTCCGCTTCCCGCTCCTCGAGGCTCCGGGTTGAGTGACAATCAAGGTGGTTTTACATCAATGATGAAACACAACCGAGTGCTCTGTGTGTATATTCCTCATTTTCGAGTGCTGGCCGAGAGGCTCCGGCGGCCGGCGTTCATCCACTTGCCGGTCCTGGTCCACGATGGTGGGCGACGGCCTGTGGTTATAGAAGGTTGTGGGCAGGCAGCCGAGGTGGGCGTACGGGAGGGCATGCTGCTCTCACGGGCGCTGTCGTTGTGTCCGCGGGCCGTACCCATCCCGGCGGATGAGGACTACTACCGGCAGTTGCACCGACAGACTCTGCTTCCTCTCCTGCGCCTGACGCCCGAGGTGGCCTCACCAGCTCTGGGCTTGGCCTTCATGGGGGTGCGGGGCCTAGATAGGCTGGTAGGCGATGAGAACACCCTGGCGCGCCTGGTTCTCCAGGAATGGAAGAAGGGCGAACTGGGCGCCTTGATGGACGGGGATGGCGAGGGTGAGCTCTCAGGGTCGGGGGTGCGAGTGGGAATAGCCGGTGGGCATTTTGCCGCTGCCATGGCGGCGTTGCACGGTGGCAAGCGCATCTGCATTGTGGTGCCCGGCCGGGAGGCGGCGTGCCTTGCCACCTTGCCTTTGGAGGTGCTACCGGCACCGGACTCCGACTGGCGGGAGATGCTGCGCCGGTTGCGGCTGCTGGGTCTACACACCCTGGGCGACTTGGCCGGCCTGGGAAAGGTCGCCGCGCAGGCGCAGTTTGGCCTGCCTGGCCTGGAAGCCTGGCGGCTGGCCACGAACGACGCCGACTACACCGGTGGCGTCTTTGGAGGGGCGGAGATCTATCGCTCTTCCTTGCTGATGCCGGAGGTGGAGGCCAGGCGGCAGTTCGAACCGGCGCTCGTGTCTCTGTCGGACCTGGAGACGGCTCTGGGCTGGCTGGCAGAGGAAGTGGCGGGTCGGCTGCGCCGGGAGGGATGGTCTTGCGTGTCCCTGCGGGTGACCTGGCAGGTGGAGTCGGGGGGCGAGGGGAGCCGAGAGGTATCGCTCAAGGAGCCCACGGCCCTGGCGCAGGCATTGCTGAGCGCAGCCCGTCGGGCCCTGGAGGGGGCCATCAGGGAGCCGGTAGCCGAGCTGAAGCTGCGGGTTGAGGCGCTGTCCCCCCAGACGGGCCGGCAGCTCTCCCTGTTTGAGAAGCGCAAGGCCCGGCAGAGGCTGGTGCAGGTGGCGACGGAGCTGCAGAAGCGGTTGGGCAAGGCGGTATTGCTTCGGGTACAGCCCCTGGGGCCAAGCCACCTGGAGGAACGGACGTATGCGTTCGCGGCCGATCTGTAGGGCGTCCGGCCTTCCGCCCCGGCAACGCTCTGGGCAGGGCATTGCCTCGGTGGTATCCTCACGAAGGTGACCAGGGCGAGGAGCGGCAACCACCAATAGGGAGAGGCTGCTAATGGTGGAAGGTCTTTACGAGGCGATACTGGCCCGGCGGTCGGTGCGTCGCTACGAGCGGCAGCAGCTTGGGCCCGAGGAGTTGGCCGCCGTGGCCGCGGTGGCAGGCGACGTGGAGCCGCTCGTGCATGATAACCTGTTCCACCAGATACAGGTGGACGTCAACGGCGACGAGCTGACCCACCTGGGCGCCTATGGGAGGATCGTCAGCCCGCCTCACTACCTGGTCCCTTACGTGGTCACCTCCACCACGCCCGGCAGCCTGGGCCAAGCCTATGCGCTCACCGACCTGGGCTACCGGGTGGAGCAGATCGCCGTGGGCCTGACCAGGATCGGGATGGGCACCTGCTTCATCGGGGCGCTGGAGCGGGAAGAGGACGTGCGTAAGCGTTTCCAGCTTCCGGCCAACGCCCGCGTGGCGGCGTTCCTCATCTTTGGCCGACCGGCCACCGGCGTGCTAGGGCGCGGGATCAACGCCGCCTTTCACGTGGCAACGGGGGGCAATCGTCTCCCCCTGTCTCGGCTCTTCTTCCAGGACACCTTCGACAATCCCACGGCTCCCCCTCCGGAACTGGCGGACCTGCTGGAGGCCGGCCGGGCGGCGCCGTCCGCGGTCAATACCCAGCCCTGGCGCTTTCTGTGGACAAATGGGCGGCTGCACCTGTTCGTCACCACGCAGAACCTCCTCGCCAGCCTGGGCCGCGGCTCCTACCACCTCCACGATGGCGGCACCTGCATGGCCAATATCACCCTGGCCTGCCGGGCCCTGGGGATTGCTTGCCGGTGGCGGCTCTACCAGGGGCAGGAGAGCGACATACCGCCCCATCCGGACGGGCTGCAGCCTCTAGCTGTGTTGGAGTTGGCGGCAGTGTAGGAGGGCTTGTGATCAACCTCTATCATCTGTCTGCTGGGGATCGAGTTCCAGATATCGTCAACGTCGTTATAGAGATCCCGGCGGGCACCCGAAACAAGGTCGAGTACGATCCCGTGTATGGGGTGTTTCGAGTGGACCGAGTGCTGCACACGCCCATGCACTACCCCGGAGACTACGGGTTCATCCCGGGGACGCTATCCCCGGACGGAGATCCGCTCGATGCCTTGGTGCTGGTGACCGAGGCCACCTTCACCGGTTGCGTGCTTTCCTCCCGCCCGATCGGGATCCTGGAGATGATTGACGAGGACAGGCGCGACCAGAAGATCCTGGCCGTGCCCGAGGCTGACCCCCGGTTCGACGAGGTGGTTTCGCTCGACGGCTTGGGGCACCACCTACTGCGCGAGGTGGAGTTCTTCTTCAGCGTCTACAAGGAGCTGGAAGGGAAGAAGACGGTTGCTCAGGGCTGGCACCAGGTGGAAGCGGCGCGAGCAGCCATCGTTGACGCCGCCCGAGCCTTCGCCGAAAAGCACGGCCGCGACGGGGAGGCCGTCCGCTAGAGGCCGCAGAGTGGAGGGCTCCCTGGACGCTCATCAAGGGCCCCGGAAGCGGAAAGCTAAAGTTGCATATGAAATGCAATAGTGCCGGAGAGGGGTGTTGACAAAGAACACGCCTCATGCTACCATACCATTGCCATCGGGGAGCAGTACGGTACCGATGGTAGGGAGTCTCAGAGAGTTGAGTAAGCTCAACCAGAGGACTCCGACTGAAGACGAACTGAAGCTGGTCACCACTCTTCTTTGTCGTCAGGCCGGTGCAGTACGATGGCCGGAAGGCGAGTGACCCAAGGAGAGGGTGTCTGACCTCCAGGCTCTATTCAAGGGATGCACTTAGCAAACCGGAATAGGACCGGCGGTCGGAGAGCGACCAAGTACACGAGCGCAAGGCTGGTGACTTGGCTGGGAACCAGCGTAGGGTCTCCCCGAGAGGGGATGAGTAAGTCGGAGAGAAACCGGCAGAGCCGAAAGTCTAACTGGGGCTCCCTTTTTTCGTTCCTCACGGGGAGCTCTCGCGCCAAGTAGCGATGGCCCCGTGGCGGAGAGGGGATCAGTCAGGCGCTGCCTAGTACGTGCACTCGCGCGCAGCCTGGGCGTAGGCGTGCAGGTTCTCCTCCCCGGTGTCGAAGAAGTGATCGGAGGGGGAGATGATGTAGCCGCCGCCTGGGCCAAGAGCCTCGAAGAGGCGGTGCACCTCGGCCCGCACCTGGGCGGGGGTGCCCTCAGTGAGCACGTTGAACTGGTCCAGCCCACCGATGAGTGCCACGCGCCCTCCGATGCGCCTCTTCACTTCCGCCGGGTCTACATCCCCTCCCACACCAGCCGGGGCCAGCGTCTCGGCCGCGTCGCAGCCGTTCTCTACGATGAGCTCCAAGATGGGCATCATGCCGCCACAGGTGTGGTAGACCACCCGGTGGCCGGCCGCGTGTAGCGCCTCGTGGATCTCACGATCGTAGGGGAGGCAAAACTCCCTGAAGATGGCTGGCGAGATGACAGTAGAGGAGGCAGCCCCGCCTCCCGTTTCCACCAGATCCAGTGGCAGCCCCGTGAGGCTCTCCTCGACATAACGGAGCTTCTTGTCAGTCAGGGCGCGCAGGAGCTCGTGGACCCAGCCCGGGTCGTCATAAGTGGCCAGGATGAGGGCCTGGGTGCCATAGAGGCGACAAGCGTGCTGCCAGGGGCCTCCCTGGTCTCCGAACACAAACCCCCGCAGTATTCCGTCCTGGCCCAGTTCCTCATAGGCGGCTCTCACCGGCTCCGGCTCTAGGAGGGGCGTGGGCATGAAGTCTCGCACCAGCTCCATGTCCTCTGGGCGCTTGATGATGGGCTCCGTCACCCACTCGGTGCGCTCGTCGGCCTCCAGGCGCTGGGTGAGGGTGCCGCGAGGGGTCTCGATGCGCACCTCAGTGACTCGGTTGCCGGCCTCATCGGTGTGGGATCGAGACTCCACCCGCCACTCGGGAGTTGTAGTACGGGAGTGCTGGACGGGCGCCAGGATGGCAGCGTCCAGCCCGAAGCGGCGGAAGGCATCCAGCGCAGAGATGCCGCCCAGATAATGGCGAAGGTGGTACGCCTGCCACTGATGCACCGAGGCCGGAAGGCGATCGGGCACCTCTCGCGCCAACGCCGTCAGCATCCGCTCCTTGGGAGTCATGGTCCTGCTCATGGGCACCCCCGCCTGGCTGTGTCTACTTGACATAGTGCCCCGGGGTGGGGGCGGTGGTCAAGTGCGCGCTCCTCGGGTGTGGGCATGGCAGCCCTAAGACGGCTGGGCAGCATGGCGCTAGAATGGGGCCGGTGGAGGTGAGGCATGGCCAGGAAGAACGGGGTCCTCTTCGACTTGGGGGGCACGCTGGTGGAGTACTACCGGCGGGAGCAGTTCCCCGAGGTGTTGCGCCAGGCTATCGGAGAGGTCGAGGCCTGCGTGCTGTGGCATGGGCTGCCGGTCCCTCCTGCCGAGCGCCTGTGGGAGAACGTCCAGACAGAGAACCACGAGTCGGCGGACTTCCGGGTTCGTCCCCTGGAGGAGCGTCTGGCGCGCATCTTCGAGCTGAGCCACGGTCCCCTGGACGAGATGTGTCGCCGGTTCCTGCGGCCGGTCTTCGCTCTGGCGACGGTCTACCCTGATGCCCTGCCCACGCTCGAGCGCCTGCGTGCCTTCAGCCGGCGGATCGCCATTGTGTCCAACACGCCGTGGGGCAGCCCGCCGGAGCCGTGGCGGGAGGAGGTGGAGCGACTGGGGCTGGCTGAACGGGCCGATGTGGTGCTGTTCTGCTCGGATGTAGGGTGGCGGAAGCCGGCCGCGCCTGTGTTCCACGAAGCTCTGCGCCGCTTGGGCCTGACGGCCGATGAGTGCCTATTCGTGGGGGATGATCCCCGCTGGGACTTGGCCGGTGCTCGGGGGGTAGGCATGGATGCAGTCCTGGTGGACCGGGGAGGCGCTCGGCGGAGCCCGGGTGAGACGTGGGTGAGCGGGCTGGAGGAGCTGCTGGGGCTGGTGTAGGCTGCCCGCGGCAGCGAGGTCCGGGTAGGGGCAGGCCACTGTGCCTGCCCAGGGGAACCTAACCCCCCAACCCCCTTCCCTGCCAGGGAAGGGGGAGCCGGACATCCCTCCCCGCTTAGGGGAGGGGACGGGGGAGGGGTTCTCCCTAGGTCGGGGGGCCTGGCGCCCCGGCGACAATTCTCCCCGGCGGATGCGTCCACCGCCCCTACACCGACAGCCCATGCGTCCCCCGAAGGGCGGCATGTGCCTAGATGAACGGCGGGATGTGTGCTATTCTCATGGTTGTGTCGTGAATGAACGGCAGTAACACTGCTAGCTCTGGCGTTGGTGTAGGGTAAGGAGCAAACCCATGGCGGTTTTCCGCGACCGGTCTCACGCGGGTCAAGTCCTGGCTGCCAAGCTGGATCGGTACGCTGATCGCGGTGACGTCCTGGTCCTGGGCCTGCCCCGAGGCGGGGTTCCCGTAGCCTTCGAGATCGCCAAGGCTCTGCGTGCACCGCTCGACGTGTACATCGTGCGCAAGTTGGGCGTCCCAGGCCAGGAAGAACTCGCCCTCGGAGCTATCGCTTCCGGTGGTGTGCGGGTCTTCAACGATGAGGTTGTCCGTGCGATTGGTGTCAGCCGAGATGAGATAGAGCGGATCATAGCCCGCGAGCAGGCGGAGCTAGAGCGACGTGAACAGCTTTACCGCGGTGGTCGGCCCCAGCCCAATGTGACTGATCGGGTGGTGATCCTGGTAGACGACGGGTTAGCGACTGGGGCCACCATGAAGGCAGCGGTAAAGGCTCTCCAGCAGATGAGACCCAAACGATTGGTAGTAGCCGTGCCCACTGCTCCGCCGGAGACGTGCGAGGAGCTGGCGCAGCAGGTGGACGAGATGATCTGTGCCATCACGCCGGTGCCCTTCTACGGCGTCGGCCTCTGGTACAGCGAATTCCCTCAGACCTCGGACCAGGAGGTCCGAGACCTACTGGATGAGGCGGCAGGCCTAGTGTCAGGCCGCTGAGCCCCTGGTGTTGCCCGGTCCGAGGTAGAGCAAACCGACCACGTGAATCGGCGACTGTTCGATGCTATCGCAGGAGACTCGCTGGTGGACAGGATATCGAGGCGACGAGACGACGAGGGCGTGATTAGGCTGGAGGTGGGGTCGGTCACCCTGGAGGGCGAGCTGGAGGTGCCCGAGGGGGCCGAGGGCGTGGTGCTCTTCGCCCATGGTTCGGGCAGCGGACGCCACAGCCCCCGCAACCAGCAAGTAGCCCGGGAACTGCGGGCAGGGGGACTGGCGACACTGCTCATGGACCTCCTCACCCGGGAGGAGGAGGCCGTGGATATGCGCACCCACCATCTCCGCTTCGACATCGAGCTGCTGTCGGAGCGGCTGGTGGGAGCGACGGATTGGCTCAAGGCCAACCCCGAGACATCAGGGCTGAACATCGGGTACTTCGGGGCCAGCACCGGGGCCGCTGCTGCCCTGGTGGCCGCCACCAGGCGCCCCGATGACGTCAGAGCGATCGTCTCCCGCGGCGGGCGGCCGGACCTGGCCAAGGACTACCTGCCCGATGTGAAAGCTCCGACTCTATTTGTCGTGGGCGGCAACGACCTGCTGGTCATCAACTTCAACCAGGCGGCGATGGCGCGCATGACGGCGGAGAGACGCCTCGAGATCGTCCCAGGAGCCTCCCACCTCTTCGAGGAGCCGGGGGCACTCCAGGAGGTCGCCCGCCTGGCCCGCGAGTGGTTCCTGCGCTATCTGACCTCTGGGATACGCGGCACTTAGTTACATAAGCGAGTTAGCCATATGGGGCACAACCACGCACACGGCCCGACGCACCGAGAGGAAAGCCAGCGCCGACTAACGCTCGCCCTAGGGCTCACGGGCACGATCTTCCTGGCCGAGCTCATCGGCGGGCTGGTGACCGGCAGCCTGGCCCTGCTCTCGGACGCCGCTCACATGTTCCTCGATGTCCTCGCCCTGATCACCAGCTACGTTGCCATCCGGGTTGCTTCCCGCCCGGCCGATGTGGGCCATACCTTCGGGTTCCACCGGTGGCAGGCGGTTTCTGCCCTGGGTAACGCCGTCACCTTGGTGGTGGTGGCCCTAGGCATCTTCCGTGAGGCCTGGGAACGCCTCTCCGAGCCGCCGGAGATCGTCGTCGGGCCCATGCTGGCGATCGCGGTCCTGGGCTTGGTCGCCAACATCGGCTCCGCCTTGGTGTTACACGGGCACGAGGAAGAGGACATCAACGTCCGGGGCGCCTTCCTGCACGTGCTCGGCGACGGCTTGGCGTCCCTGGGTGTGATCGTGGCTGCCCTCATCATCCTGCTTACGGGACAGACGATCGCCGACTCGATCGTGAGCGTGCTGATCGGGATCGTGGTGGCCTACAGCTCGATCGGGTTGTTGCGGCGCTCGCTGCACATCCTCACCGAGGGGACGCCGGTGGGCCTGGAGATAGATGAGGTGGTGGCGGCGATGCGCGCGGTCCCCGGAGTGACCGAGGTGCACGACCTGCATGCCTGGTCGCTGGGGCCCGGCTTCAACGCCGTCAGCGCCCACGTGATCGTCAGCGCCGACTCCCTCCCTCAAGTTCAGGACATCATGTTCCAGCTGCGCACCGTGCTTCACGATCGGTTTGGCATTGAGCACCGGACCATCCAGATAGAGTGGGCCAACTGCGGGCAGGGCGAGCTGACCTGCTACATCCCCGAGCTGCCGCCGGTGGGGAGTGACACGTGACGAGTGATGCGTGACCCGCGGCGATGCCCTAGTTGTAAAGGGGATCCTCACGCAAAGACGCCAAGCCGCGAAGAGGAGGGACAAGCGACTTGGCGCCTTCGCGTCTTTGCGTGAGCCTGCCGCCTACGCGCGCCTGGGGCCTGGGCGCAGCAGTGTGCGCCTAGTAGCGCGCACTCCTCAGTAGGGTACGGCCGAGGTTCACATGTCACGCATCACGTATCACGTGTCACGCTTCACGCATCACGCGTCACGTACCACCCTCGCCGCTTGACCACTGCCCTACCGCGGGGTACGATCCCGCTGACATTGCTGTAAGCCAGCCTGTTTGCGCCTCAGGACACGAGGGATGTGAGATGATGTGTAGGCTTCGTGCGCGACTGCTCACCGCCGTTCTACTCCTAGCATTCCCACTGCTGCTTTCCGCCTGCCAGGCCGTTCCCGGCGTCACCCCCCTGGCCCCGGAGTCACCGACGGCAACGGCAGCTGTCACTCCCACCCCGGCCGCTGAGGCAACCCCGACGGCGGCCGCCGAGGCCCCCTCCCCCACCCCGGCTCCCGAGATGACCCCCACCGAGGCGGCCTCGCCCACCCCTGAGCCCA
>JBMNTK010000105.1:0-13177 GCA_050945695.1 Anaerolineae bacterium
CGGCTTGGAGGTGGTTCTGGCCTACCGGGGGATCGTGGGCCGGGCAGAGAACAGGGCCATGGTGGCCGAGCTGGACATACCGCTGCGGCCCCTCTACACGCTAGACTGCGACGACTTCGACCTGATTGCCCTGGTGGACACCCAGCCCGGCCACGGCAACCAGCCCTTCGAGGACGGCTGCATCGCTGACATCGTGGTGGACCACCATCCCCTGCGCGAGGCCACCAAGGAAGCCGCCTTCTGGGACGTCAGGGAAAACTGCGCCGCGACCTCTACCATCGTGACCTGGTACCTGCGGGACGCGCGCGTCCGGATCTCTCCTCGGGTGGCCACGGCGCTGTTCTACGGCATCAAGACCGATACCTTGGGGCTGGCCCGTTCGCCATACCCCGATGATACCCGCGCCTACGTCTTCCTCCAGCAGCGCATACTTCCGGACGTGCTGTCGCGCATCGAGAGCGCCAGCCTGTCGCCGGATTACTACCAAGCGCTGGACCGGGCCCTCCACCGGACGCGTATCTACGACGGGCTGGTGGTTGCCCGCCTGGGGGAGATGCGCTACCCGGACATGGCGGCCGAGGTGGCTGACTTCCTCAGGCGGCTGGAGGACACCAAGATCGTGTTGACGGTGGGCCACTACGCGGGAGACGTCATCGTCTCGCTACGGGCGCCAGAGCGGGGGATGCGCCTGGACGAGCTGATCCAGCAGGTGATCACCCAGGATGGCACCGCCGGCGGGCACGACTTCATGGCGGCGGGAAGGGTGCGTGCTTCGCTGGCCGGCGCCGTGGAGGAGACCGAGGCGGAGATCATCCGCCGGTTCACCAGCACCTTGGGAGTGGACCCCGACCACGGCCGGCCGCTGTTGCGGTGAGGCGACCGGCGGCCTAGCCGCTGCTCGCCGCTTGGCTAGCCTGGGGCCAGCGCCGGCGGTAACCGATGATGCACACGTCCCACACCACGGCGATGCCATTCTCATGGCACAGGCGCACCGCCGTTGCTGACTCCGAGCCGGGCTGCAGCCAGACCCGCGTCAGGCCCAGCTCGGCGCACTGGCGCACGATGTCCTCGGTCACCTCAGGCGGCACCACCACGCACACCACTTCGGGCTTGGCGGGCAGGTCGGCCAGGGTGGGGTAGATGGGCTGGCCCAGCAGCTCGGTGGCGTTGGGGTTCACGCCATAGACCTCGTACCCGGCCCGAAGCAAGGCAGCGAAGACTCGGTGCCCGTACTTGTTGGGGTCGCGGCTGGCCCCTACCACCGCCCAGCTACGGCGGCTGGCGAAGTCCTCGATGCGCTCGATCATCCCGTGGATGTCTACCAAGCTGTCCTCCGGCCCCCGGCTACGATGATCAGTCCCAGCTCTGGCGCCGGTGCACCATGGCACAGGCGTCCCAGACTACCTCGATGCCGTTGTCTTTGCAGAAACGTATCGCTTCCTCGGACTCGGCCCCCGGCTGCATCCACACCCGGGTGAGGCCCAGCTCGGCGCACTGGCGCACGATCTGCTCGGTAGCCCGGGGCGGCACGACCACGTTCACCACCTCCGGCTTCTCGGGCAGGTCGGCCAGGCTAGGGTAGATGCGGTGGCCGAGCACCTCACCGTCCTTGATGTTCACTCCCTGCACCTGGTAACCCGAATCCAGCAGGGTGGCGAAGACCTTGTACCCGAACTTCTCCGGGTTGCTACTGACTCCGACGACCGCCCAGCTTCGTCGGGAAACGAAGTCCTCTATCCGAGCCCTCATGTCACTCATGCTTAGCTCCCAGGTGGCGCGCCACCATCTCGCTGCAAACGGCATTAGCGTAGACTATCTTACACCCTGCCTGCTCATCAACCCGGCGATGGGCAGCTAACTTGGTCAAGAGGTCGTCCAGCAGCGACGGCCGCACTACCACCAGGAGCGGAGCATCCCCGGCGGCCGCTCGCACTAGCCCAGCGACCCAGCCACCGCCCCGCAGGAGCTCCTCCGGACCCACCTCGTCTATGATGACGGCGTCTGCCCATCCGGCGGCCGCGCTCACTACCTCGTTGCCCCAGGCCAGGGCCTCGGGGCGCAAGCGGTAGGGGCCGGGCACGTCACCTTGCCAGGGCCTTTCGGCCAGGAGCCGGCTCTGGCCGGTGCTCGCATCGGTCACCCACTTGCCGATCTGCCGCCCTCCTAGGAAGCGGCCAGGGCAGACGACCCCTCCCGGCTGAAGATGGCAACGGCGCAGCCGCGCGGCCACGGCCATACAGAGGGCAGTCTTGCCGGACCTCGGCTCGCCGGTCACCACGACTAGGGGACGGGCGGGTTCAGTGCCCGAGCCGGTCACAGGCGCTCCCGCAGGGCCTGCACCAGGTCCGGGCAGGCGCGTGCCAGGCGGGCCTTCTTGAGGTTCTCCCGCAGGATCCAGCGGAGGTCAAGGTGGGTGGAGCGCGCGAGCCTGTCTAGCAGCGTTGCCCCCGCCTGCGGCTCAGCGGCGACCACTACGCTGACCGTGTAGCCGAGCGCCTGGCGCAGAGTGCGGAAGTCAGGAGAGGCGTCTTGTGCTGCCTCTACCTGGTCGAGGATCAGGTGATGCAGGGCCGTTGCCTGCCGGGTCAGTTCGGTGTTCCCGAGCAGGGAGGGCTCGGCGAGGGCAGCGGCCACGGCTCGCATCTCCAGCCACGCGCCCGGCTGAATCCACGAGGTCAGGGCGGCCAGGGTGGGGGCGGGGTGGGCGGCAAGGAGCGCCTGCAGCCCATTGGCGACCGCCTCCCGCAGGCGCCAGCGCTCGTCCGCTGCCAGCTCCCTCAGCCGGTTCAGGGTCTCGGGTACCTTAGGTTCGTGCGCGGCTGCCAGGCAGCCGAGGGCCCAGGCACCGCAGAAGGGCAGGAACTCCTGGGGATCGCCGGCTGGGGCCGCGGCGGCACTCATGCCGGTCCATTCCTGCAGGAGCACCTCGGCCCGCTGGACGTCCGGCGCGGGCACCTGGCCTACGAGCTCAGCGAAGACCTGGGCCAGCTCCAGGTTGGCTCTGGGTCCGGGCAGACCACTGTGCGCGAGGATGTACGCGCGCAGCCGGTCGCTGTCCTCGCCCTCCAGGTAGCATCGTAGCACCGGCTCGAGTTCTTGCCGTAGAACCTGGCGCTTTCCCGCTGTTGCCGCCACCGATGGACCTCCCTTCCCTATCGCCTTTCGCCTCAGTCTAGTGCAGCTCGGGCTGGGGGTCACCTGAGGGGGCGCCTCGGCCGGTTGCTGGTGGAATGCCACCTCTGTCACAATGGTCGTACTGGCGGCCGCTTGGTGGCGGGCGCGGCTTGTATGGACAAGGAATGGGCTATGTCTAACACGATTGCGGTTAGCGGCAAGGGCGGCACGGGCAAGACGGCGGTGACCGCGCTCATCATTGACACCCTGGTCCGGTCAACCCAGGCCAGCCTCCTGGCGGTGGACGCTGACCCGGCCAGCAATCTCCATCTGGCTCTGGGCCTGAAGCTGGAGCGGACGGTGGGTGACATCCGGGAGGAGGCGCTCGGCCTCACCCGCAGTGGATCCTTCCCGGTGGGCATGAGCAAGCAGGACTACCTGGAGTACCAGGTGGAGGACCTGCTGGTGGAAGGGGAGCGGGTGGACCTGCTGGCGATGGGTCGGCCGGAGGGGCAGGGGTGCTACTGCGCTGCCAACAACATGCTTCGCGCCATCCTGGATCGAATGTCTCGCGCCTACGACTACGTGGTCATAGACACCGAGGCGGGGATGGAGCACCTGAGCCGCCATACCACTCGCGACGCCGACTACCTGCTGTTGGTGTCGGACCCGATCGTGCGAGGGATAGCCTCGGCGGGGGTGATGGCCAGGATGGTGCCGCAGCTAGAGATATCGGTGGGGCGCATTGGCTTCGCCCTCAACCGGGTGCCCGAGGGGGACTTGTCCCGGCTGCCGGCCGAGGTCGCCCAGGCCATCGAGCGGGAGCGCCTGGAGCTGGTGGCTGTCCTGCCGGCAGACCCCCTGGTGGGGCAGTTCGATGCGACGGGCAGACCTCTGGCCCAGCTTCCGGCCGATTCCCCCTTCCGGATGGCCGTGGAGGCGTTAGTGCAGCGGGAGTTCCGGCGCGGAGCGGGGTGAGGCGTCAGTCGGCCCGGCTCAGGGGCGGCAGCTACGGCTGCAGCTGGGCTCCCGCTCATTGCATTGGCGCCTGTAGCAGCCTGGCCTATACTGAAGGCGAGATCGGCTAAGGGCGTCCCGGCCCGGCGACGTCGCGGCGGCATCCGGCCCCATCCCGGCCTCCCTCACCCACCCTTTTCCTGTACCCGGCTGGGTAGGTCTGCGCGGGTAGGTCGGGACCCTAGCAGCGGATACCACGGAGGATCCGTCATTGAGTACTCTGAAGTTCGTGTTTTCATACGCTCGCGACTACACCAAGGCTCTAGCGCTCACCATCATCTCCATGGTGATCCTCGTCGGGCTGGACCTGGTGGGCCCCCTGGTGATCCGCCGGCTCCTATCCGTGGTGGAGGACCCGGCCCAGAGCGCGCAGGCGCTGAGTGTGGTGGCGCGGCTGGCACTGCTGTACCTGGGCGTTTCTGCCCTGCGGGGCGTCTTCGAGTTCGTTAGCAGCTACATGGGCCACGTGGCCGGCTGGGGCGTGGTGGCCGATACCCGCCGGCTGACCTACAAGCACGTCCAGCGGCTCTCCCTGCAGTTCTACGAGGACCAGAAGACGGGCGAGCTGATGTCCCGGGTAGTCAACGACACCAACCTCTTCGAGAGCATCATCGCCCATGCCGTCCCCAACACGCTGGTCAACGTGCTCACCTTAATCGGCGTCAGTGTCATCCTGGTGACCCTGAACTGGCGGCTGATGCTGCTCACCCTGGTGCCGGTGCCTCTGGTGGTGCTGGCCATGCGCGGGTTCGCCAAGTACGTTCGACCGGCCTTCCGGGACCGGCAGAAGGAACTGGCCGAGCTCAACGCCTCCATCAACGATAATCTGTCCGGAATCCGGGAGATCAAGGCCTTCAGCCGCGAGGACACCGAGGCCGAGCGGGTGGGCTCGCACATTGACCGCTACCGCGACTCGTTGCTGCGGGCCCTGCGCCTTATGGCCACGTTCAACCCCTTCGTGCAGTTCTCCTCCCAACTGGGCTACATCATCGTCATCTACTTCGGTGGTAGGCTAGCTTTCGGGGACGTCTTGCCGGTGGCCGACCTGGTCACCTTCTTCCTGTACCTGGAACGCTTCTACGCGCCGGTACGGATGCTGGCCGGAAGCTGGGAGCAGGTGCAGGAGGCCCTGGCAGGGGCGGACCGGGTGGCGGAGCTGCTGGCGCAAGAGCCGGAGGTCAGCGAGAGACCGGGCGCGATCGCCCTCACCGAACGGGCCCAGGGGCACATCCAGTTCCATAACGTTACCTTCCAGTACCAGAAGGGCGACCCCGTCCTGCGCAACGTGAACCTGGACATCCCCGCCGGGACGGTGGTGGCGCTGGTAGGGCCCACGGGGGTAGGCAAGACAACCCTGGCCAGCCTGATCCCCCGGTTCTACGACGTCACCGAGGGTTCCATCACCCTGGATGGCCACGACCTTCGCGAGTTCACCCTCAAGAGCCTGCGTGAGCAGATCAGCATGGTGCTGCAGGACGTCTTCCTGTTCCACGGCACAGTGAGGGAGAACATCCTGTTCGGTCGCCCCGACGCCACCAACGAAGAGGTTATCGAGGCGGCCAAGGTGGCTAATGCCCACGACTTCATCATGAACGATCTGAGCGATGGGTACGACACCATCATCGGTGAGCGAGGCGTGAAGCTCTCCGGCGGCCAGAAGCAGCGCATCTCCATCGCCCGAGCGGTGCTCAAGGATGCGCCCATCCTCATTCTGGATGAGGCTACGTCCAGTGTGGATACGGAGACCGAGCTGCTCATCCAGCAGGCGCTCGACCGCCTGACCGAGGGCCGCACCACCATCATCATCGCCCACCGCCTCTCCACCATCCGCAACGCGGACCAGATCGTGGTCCTAGCCAACGACGGCATCGCCGAGAAGGGCACCCACGCCGAGCTGATGGCGCGAGACGGGCTCTACCGGCACCTGTGCGAGATCCAGACTCGGGTGGCCCAGGGCGATATGTCGGTGGCCGAGGGCAGCCGTCGCACTGCCTAAGATGGGCTGAGCTGGCGGCTCGGCCAAACCTGATACCTCTACCGCCCGGTGTCCTCCTCGGCACCGGGCGGTAGGTTTTACGCCCCATTTACGAGTCTTCCCAGTAGACCTCCTTCAGTGAGCCTTCCCACCTGCCGATACTGCGAAAAGATCCGACGCCGGAGCCATGACGGCCGGCGGTGCGCCAGCCCCCACGCCCCCGTTAGGTGAGGGATGGCACCTCCCCAGGGACAATCGGACCAGCAGCCCGTCCCGACCCCGGGCCGACGTGGGCCCTTGGGCAGTGCGCACCATCACAGGAGGAGCAAAACAGTATGGAGGAGTCCCAAGGCGCCGTGGCAGAGACGCAGGTGGTGGTGTTCCAGTTGGCCGGTGAGTCCTACGGTGTGGACATTGCCATGGTCCAAGAGATTCGGGCGATGTCCCCCATTACCGCCGTGCCCAAAGCCCCGGCTTTCGTGGAAGGCGTGGTGAACCTGCGCGGGCAGATCACCCCCGTCATCAACCTCCACACCCGGTTCGGGATGCCCCCGGCCGAGTACACCAAGGAGACCCGCATCGTCGTGGTGAACATGGATGGCGAGTGGGTAGGTCTCATCGTGGATGGGGTGTCGGAGGTAGTGCGTCTGGAGGCCAACACCATCGAGGAGCCCTCGGCGCTGGTGTGCACTGTGGATTCGGATTTCGTGCGTGGGATCGCCAAGGTCAGCGAGGAGCGCCTCATCATCCTCCTCGATCTCCCGCGGCTCCTGCAAGCGTCCTGTGAGCTAGTCCATGCGGCGTAGGGGCCGCTCGTGAGCGCTGGGGTGCAGTTCGACCTTACTGCCGAAGAGGCGGAGGTCTTCCTGCAGGAAGCGGACGAGCTTCTGCTGCAGCTCAACGAGGGCCTCGTGGAGCTGGAGTCCAGTCCGGACCACCCGGACCTGGTCCAGGGGATCTTCCGAGCGGCCCATACCCTCAAGGGTTCAGCCGGAGTGATCGGCCACCATCGCATGGCGGAAGTGCTGCACGCCATGGAGTCCCTGCTGGACCGCGTGCGGCATGGCCAGCTCTCGGTGAGCACGGACCTCATAGACGTGCTCCTGCAAGGGGCAGATGTCGTGCGCGTGCTCGTGGGCGAGGTGGCCGCGGTCGTGGGCGGTCAGCCAGATGGGGCCGGGCCTTCCGAGCTGGACCCCTCGCGGCTAATCGAGAGCTTGCGGGCATTCGAGTCCGACGCCGGCAGCGTGACCGAGGCTGTGGCCCAATGGCAGAAGCTGGATCTCCCCGAGGGGCAGCAGGCCGACTCCGGGGCCGAGCTATGGGAGATCCGCGGCCGGATAGACGCGGACAGCATCGCTCCGGGGGCGAGGGCCCTGCAGGTGTTGCTCTCGCTGCAGCAGTGCTCGCAGGTGCTGGTGAGCATCCCGGGCCTGGAAGACCTGGACGACGAGTGGCGTGGGCGAACCGTTCAGGCCCTCGTGCTGACGGAGGACACGGGGACGCTCCGGGGGCTGCTGGATAGCATCTCCGAGGTCCAGATGGAATACGTGCCTCGGTCCGGCGGCTCCAATGGGGCCGAGGAAGCAACCGCCACCGGGCCATCGCCGGAAGGCACAGCAACCCCGGCAGCGGGCCGGCCCCAAGGCCAGGTGCGGTGGGTCCGGACCAGCGTGGAGCGGTTGGACTCGCTCATGAACCTGGTGAGCGAGCTGGTAACCGACCGCAACCGGCTCTTGCAGGTGCGTCAGGACCTGGAGAGGCGCTTCGGCGAGCAGGCCGAGCTGGCGGAGCTGGCCGAGGCGTTGGCTCACGTGTCCACGATCACCGATCAGCTTCAGGACGAGGTGATGCGGGCCCGTATGGTGCCCATCGAGCTCGTCTTCAGCCGGTTCCCGCGGGTCGTGCGGGACCTGGCCCGCCAGCTGGGCAAGCAGATCGAGCTGGTGATCGAAGGGCAGGAGACTGAGCTCGACCGCACGGTCATTGAGGAGATCAGTGACCCAATCATGCACCTGGTCCGCAACTGTGTTGACCACGGCATCGAGCCGCCCGAGGCCCGCCGTCGCGCTGGTAAGCCGGAGAAGGGACGTCTGCGCCTCGCAGGCCGGTCGGAAGAGAGCCACATCATCGTCACCGTGGAGGACGACGGGGCCGGAATCGACCCTGACGCTCTGCGGAAAGCCGCGGTGCAGCGGGGGGTCCTGGACTACCAGACGGCGCAGGGGCTCAGCGACCAGGAGGCAGTGGAGCTGATATTCCGGGCCGGCTTCTCCACCGCGCGGCAGGTGAGCGACATCTCGGGGCGCGGCGTGGGCATGGACGTGGTGCAGGCTCACATCCAGAGGCTCAATGGCTCGGTCACGGTCCAAAGCAACCTCGGGCAGGGCACGCGCTTCGAGCTTAAGCTGCCGCTGACCCTCGCCATCTTCCCGGCACTCATGGTGGAGGTGGGCGGGAGCGCCTACGCCATACCGCTGACCTCGGTGGTCGAGGCACTGCAGGTGCCGGACGAGCGCCTTCTGCGGGTGCAAGGCCGGGAGACCATCATCTCCCGCGGTCGAGTGCTCCCGGTGCTGTCGCTGGAACGCTTCTTCGGCTGCGCCCAGAACGGATCGGATGGTTTGCACCGCATCGTGGAAGTGCGGTGGGGTGATACGTCGGTAGGGCTGGCGGTGAGCAGGCTGCTCGGCCGGCAGGAGGTGGTCATCAAGCCGCTGGGGCGCATGGTCGGCGAGGTACCTGGCATCGCCGGGGGCACGATCATGGGTGACGGCCGCGTGGCTCTGATCCTGGACATGGGCAGCCTCATTAGGGCGGGATATGGCAACTAAGCGACGCGGGTCCGGCTGCGGGGGCGGGCTGGCCCCCGCCGTAGGCGCCTCCAGGGAGGTAGGTAGCCATGAGTGGTGATTGTTTCGCCGGCGCGAAGTTGGAGGACATCCTGGAGCAGTTGGCTGGTGCCGCCACGCAGCATGCCGCCCAAGGGCTGAGCACGATGCTGGGCAGCCCCATTCGGATCGAGGTCCCCAAGGTGGAATTGGTGCCCTTGGGAGGGGTCTGCGAGAGAGTGGGCGGCCCGGAATGCGAGGTGGTGGGCATCTATCTGACGGTGGGCGGCGACCTGCCTGGGCACGTCATGCTCATAACGCCTATGGAGGACGCTCTGCGCCTGGTGGACATGCTGCTCGAGGTGCCGGCGGGCACCGTCGAGGAGCTTGGCCCCCTCGAGCGCTCGGCGCTGGGTGAGGTGGGGAACGTGGTGGCGTCGCTCTTCCTGAACGCCATCGCGGATGCGACGGGGATGTCGGCGCGTCCGTCCCCACCGTCAGTCATGACCGACATGCTGGCAGCCGTCCTGAACGTGATTCTGGCCCCGGTAGGCTTGATATCAGACGAAATGCTTCTGCTGGAGACGGAACTCCACGGCCCTGACCGTCGGGTTCGTATGCACTTCTGGCTGGTGCCCAGTCCGGACATGGCCACTGCCGGGCGGGAGCTCTGCTACTGATGGTTCTCGGGAACGGCAACGGGTCCGCCCTGGAGGCGGCCCTTGGCAGTCAGCGCCTGGGTGCCCCGGAGAACGAGGTGGTTCGGGCGGTGGGACTGGGAGAGATAGCGGTGAGCCGAGCGCCGGAAGAGGTCCTGGTGGCCTACGGGCTGGGATCCTGCGTCGGGGTGGTGGGGTATGACCCTCACGAGCAGGTGGGCGGTCTGCTGCACGCCTTGCTCCCCTGGCAGCGACCGGGCGAGGCTAACCCGGCCAAGTTCGTGGACTCGGGAATCCCGCTGCTGGTGCGCAAGATGGAGTCACTGGGGGCCAAGCGCGCGGCCATAGTGTGGCGAGTGGTGGGTGGCGCCGAGATGCTGGGCAGCCCGGCCGGACCGGCGGCGTTTCGGATCGGGGCCCAGAACGTATCCGCCGCCCAGACGGTTATGCAACAGGAAGGGCTTACCATACGAGCAAGCGACCTGGGTGGTTCGGTGGGGCGAACGGTCAAGCTGCGGATGCGCGACGGCGCGGTGATCGTGCGCACCCTGGGGCAGGGCGAGAAGGTCCTGGCGTGAGGCCACCCAAGAACACGCGGAGGCACCAATGGCTACCGTTTTGATAGTTGATGATGCGCAGTTCATGCGCATGCGTTGCGCCAAGTTGCTGGAGAAGAGCGGCTATCAGGTCATCGAGGCGGAGAACGGGAGGCTGGCCGTGGAGGAGTACCAGCGCTCCCGTCCGGATGCTGTCCTGATGGACGTGACCATGCCGGAGATGGATGGACTGGCGGCGCTCAAGGCCATCCGTCAGGTCGACCCCAATGCCCGCGTGGCCATGCTCACCGCCCTCGGCCAACAGGGGGTGGTGATCGAGGCCATCAAGGCGGGAGCGCGAGACTTCATCGTCAAGCCGTTCGAGCCTGACCGGGTTCTAGACGCCCTCAGTCGGCTGCTGGCATGAGCGTACGGAAGTGCTAGGAGGCAAGACGCGCGTCCTGGTGGTGGACGACTCCGCCTTCATGCGCTTCACCGTCAGCCATCGCCTCTCCCGTGAGCCGGACATCGAAGTCGTCGGCCTGGCCTCCAACGGGCTGGAAGCGGTGGAGCAGGTGGAGGCCCTCCGCCCGGACGTGGTGACCCTGGACGTAGAGATGCCGCAGATGGACGGGCTGGCGGCCCTGCGGAAGATCATGTCTTCCTGCCCGACGCCGGTGGTCATGCTGAGCACCCTTACCCAACAGGGGGCGGCGGTGACGGTCGAGGCGCTAACCATCGGGGCGGTGGACTACGTCGCCAAGCCTTCCCAGTCCACCCAGGTGCACCTGGTGCTGGACGAGCTGTGCCGAAAGGTGCGCCAGGCGGCTACTGCTCGCGTGCGCCCCTACCGGCCCATCGCCGGGTTGAGCCACCGTCGGCAGGGCGCAGGCGGCGGCCCTGCTCGCGACCTGGTGGTGATCGGCAGCTCCACCGGGGGCCCTACGGCGCTACGTGAGGTTCTGAGCCGGCTGCCGGCCAACCTGGGGGCCGCTGTGCTGGTGGTCCAACACATGCCGGCCGGCTTCACCCGCTCGCTGGCCGAGCGCCTGGACGGTCTATCGGCCCTGCCCGTGGCAGAGGCCGCCGCTGGAGACCGGCTGGAGCAAGGACGGGTGCTCATCGCGCCGGGAGGACGTCACCTGACGTTAGTCGGCGGGACGACGGTGTGTCTGATGGAGGGACCGCCGGTCAACGGGGTGCGACCGTCGGTGGATGTCACCCTGTCCTCGGTGGCGGCTGCTTTCCGGCACCGTGCCTTGGCCGTGATTCTGACCGGCATGGGGCACGATGGCAGGGACGGCGTCCGGGCCCTGAAGCAGTTTGGGGGGCGGGCGCTGGTTCAGGACGAGGCCACGAGCACCGTCTTCGGCATGCCTAGAAGCGTCATCGCGGCGGGGCTGGCGGACGAGGTGGCGCCTTTGGACCGCATAGCGGACCGGATCACCAAGATGCTGAGTTCGACTGCAGTGCAATCCAGGCGAGGTGGAGCCTGATGGACGACGCCGACTATAGCGCGATAGTGCGGTCCCTTCACCGACATTTCGGCCTGGACCTGCGCTCCTACAAGAGCACCCAGATGAAGCGGCGGCTGGACGCGTACCTGGCACGGGTGAAGTCCCCGAGCTGGGCGGACTACCTGGCCCGACTGGAGAAGGAACCGGAGGAGCGGGCCCGCCTCAAGGACTACCTGACGATCAATGTCACGAGCTTCTACCGTGATGCGGACAAGTTCGAGACCTTGCGGCGCGAGGTCTTGCCGGGCCTACTGGACCCCCTGCGCGCCCTGAGGGTATGGAGCGCCGGGTGCTCCGATGGGGCCGAGCCCTACACGCTGGCGATGCTCCTGCACTCCCTGGCTCCTAAGCAGCGGGTGCGGATCTGGGCCACAGACATAGACCGGCAGGCTCTGGCCAAGGCTAGGGCCGGTGGGCCCTACCCGCGAGAGGCTGCCCGGGCGCTGCCCAAGGACTTGGCCTCCGCGTACCTGACGGAGACGGCGGATGGCCTGCAGGTGGTGCCCAGCATCATGCGGATGGTGACCTTCCAGGAACACAATCTCCTGAATGACCCGGTGCAGGACCGCTTCGACCTCATCGTGTGCCGCAACGTGATCATCTACTTCACAGAGCCGGCCAAGAACGCCCTGTTCGAACGCTTCGCCGCCCACCTGCGCCCGGAAGGGGTACTCTTCATTGGGGCGACCGAGATCATCCCTCTGGCTCAGGTGAGGGCCTTGGGGCTGGAAGCGTTCCGGGTGGGGTTCTACCGGCGGAGACCTGAACGTCAACCAATCGCCATCGGCCAAAGAGGGATGGTATGACCCTGAAGCCAGAGCTGATTAGCCCCTTCCTAGTGGCCGCTGCTGAGGTGCTGCGAGCGGAGACCGGCTCGGCGGTCCAAAGGGGACCGCTGGCCCTGGAGCGCTCGGCTGTTACCTCGCAGGAGGTGACCGCGCTGGTCACCCTGGTGGGGCAAGTTGAGGGCACGGTCCTGTTCAGCATGAGCTCCGAGACGGCACTGGGGCTGGTGTCTCGGATGATGGGGGAGGAGTTCCAGCGGCTGGACGAGCTGGTGCAGAGTGGGATAGGGGAGCTGGGGAACGTGATCGCCGGTCGCGCCGCCACCAAGCTCTCGAAGATGGGGCTCGAGTGTACCATCTCGGTGCCCACGCTCATCATCGGGCACGGGACGGTGATCTCTACGCTGGACTTCCAGCGGCTGATGGTGCCCCTGGAGACGGAGCTGGGCGACATACAGGTACACCTGGCCATCCGGGAGTGCTGAAGGGGATCACAAGTGACGCGTGATGCGTGACCTGCCAGCGAGCTTGTAGGGGCGCGCAGGCGCCCTCACCCCCGGCCAGCGCCATCTGGCCATGCCAAATGGCGGTCTCTCCCAAACGTGGGAGAGGGGCGCCAGTCCTCGACGGAATCCGGGGCTAACGGGCCTTTGGCCGGGCGTCCAGGGTCAGGACGTAGCCGTGACCGTCCTGCGCGGATGCCGGAACCCTTACCCATCTCGCCGCACTTAGGTGCCATGGTG
>JBMNTK010000106.1:0-12995 GCA_050945695.1 Anaerolineae bacterium
CTGGGCCGATCAGCGCAGCCAGGCCCAGTGCAACTGGATCACCGAGCGTATCGGCGCTGCCCGCCTGATAGAGCGCACCTCCAACCCGGCCCTCACCGGCTTCAGTGCCCCCAAGCTTCTCTGGGTTCGGGATAACGAGCCCGAGGTCTTCGCCCGGGCCCGCAAGTTCCTTCTCCCTAAGGACTACATCCGCCATAGGCTCACCGGCGAGTACGCCACTGAGGTGTCCGATGCTTCCGGCACCTCCCTATTCGATGTCCAGGGGCGAGACTGGGCCTGGGACGTGGTGGACGACCTGGGCTTGGACCGAGGGCTGCTGCCCAAGGTGTACGAGTCGCCGGAGGTGAGCGGCAGGCTGACGCGGCGGGCGGCGGAAGAGACGGGCCTGCCGGAGGGCCTGCCCGTAGTCGGTGGAGGCGGGGACCAGGCGGCCGGGGCGGTCGGCAATGGGATCGTGGAGACGGGGATCGTCTCTTCTACGATTGGCACTTCCGGGGTGGTGTTTGCCTTCACCGACGAGCCTCGCCGAGATGACCGGGGCCGGCTGCAGACCTTCTGCCACGCTGTGCCGGGCAAGTGGCACGTAATGGGGGTGACGCAGGGCGCCGGCCTGTCCCTGCGCTGGTTCCGGGACAACTTCGGCGAACCGGAGGTGGCCACCGCCCAGTGGCTGGGCGTGGATCCTTACGAGCTCCTCACTCGCGAGGCTGAGCGAGCCCCGCTGGGCTGCGAGGGACTCCTGTGGCTTCCCTACCTGATGGGCGAACGAGCCCCGGTGCTGGATCCGGACGCCAGGGGCCTCCTGTTCGGCATCACCGCTCGGCACAATCGCTCCATGGTGGTGCGAGCCATCCTGGAAGGGGTCACCTACAGCCTCAGGGACTCACTCGACATAATGCGCAACGAGATGCAAGTGCCGGTGACCCAGGTGCGGGCCTCGGGTGGGGGTGCGCGCAGCGCCCTCTGGCGGCAGATGCAGGCGGACGTCTTCGGGGTCGAGACCGTCACCCTCCACATCACCGAGGGCCCGGCGTACGGGGTGGCCCTGCTGGCTGCGGTGGGAGTGGGGCTGTACAGCACTGTAGCCGAGGCCTGTCAGCAGACGTTGCGGGTCACCGAGACCCTGCATCCGATCCCCGAGCACTCCCGCCAGTACGAGCAGTTCTACCGCATCTACACCAGTCTCTATCCAGCACTTAAGGACAAGTTTCACGAGGTGGCGGCCCTGGTTCGATAGTTGGCTCGACATATGAGGTGAGACAATGCAGGTGGCGTGTCTGGGCATCATGGTGGCCGACGTGGTGGCGCGCCCGGTGATGCACTTGCCGGAGCGGGGACGGCTGACGCTGGTAGACCAAATGGAGTTGCACACCGGCGGTTGCGCTACCAACACGGGCATTTCGCTGGCCAAGTTAGGGGTGGAAGTCGGCGTCCTGGGGGCAGTCGGGGAGGACGGCTTCGGCGACTTCATCCTCGAGCAGCTCCACCGCCACGGAGTAGACTCGCGCGGGGTACGGCGTAAGGCCGACGCCAACACCTCGGCGACCATGGTCATGGTGGATCCGGACGGCGAGCGGCGCTTTCTGCACTACCTGGGTGCCAACGCCAAGTTGGTGGAGGCGGACGTAGACCTCGGGCTTCTCGAGGGGGCGCGCATCCTGCACATCGCCGGGGCGCTGGTCCTGCCGGGGATAGACGGCGAGCCCACGGCCCGGATCCTGCGCCGAGCCAAGGAGATGGGGCTGACCACGTCGTTCGACACGGTGTGGGATGCGCAGGGGCAGTGGATGCGCCTGGTCGAGCCCTGCCTGCCCTACGTGGACGTCATGCTGCCCAGCCTGGCCGAGGCCCGGATGATCACGGGCAAGCAGGACCCTCGGGATGTCGCCGAGGTCTTCATGAGCTACGGCGTGGACATCGTGGGGCTCAAGATGGGCGAGCTGGGCTCCTACGTCCGCCAGGGAGACCGGGAGCTATGGCTGCCGGCCTACGCCATCGAGCCGGTGGATGCCACCGGTGCCGGGGACGCCTACGTGGCCGGGTTCCTGACGGGGCTGGTGCAGGGATGGGACCTGGAGCAGATGGCCCGGTTCGCTAACGCCGTGGGCGCCCTCTGTGTCACCGCCATGGGCGCCACCACGGCAGTGCGCTCGCTGGAGGAGACGCTCCAGTTCATGGAGACGGCGTCCGTCTCAGAGGGGCCCCTCCCCCATATCCCCTAGCCTCCTCAGAGCGGGCAGGCGACGCAGGGACTCGCTGAAGGAGGTGTCGTTGAGGATCATCTCCGTAAGCACCTGGCGGCCGGGCCCAAACGAGGTGAGCAGACGATAGCAGGCACGGGGGAAGCGGTGCACGACGCGGCTGATCTGGGCCGCGTAGACCTGATCCCTGCGGATGAGGCGGTCTAGGTCGGCCTCGTAGCGCTCCAGGGCTGTGTGGTCACCGCGGAGGGCGTCGGCGATGGCCCGGGCCGCTAGGTCGCCACTGGCGAGGGCATAGCAGATCCCTTCGCCGGACAGACCGTCGGCCAGGCCGGCGGCGTCCCCTGTCAGCAGCACCCCTCCGATCCGGCAGGGATCCTCCAGCTTGGACAGGGGCAGGGGGTGGACGATGCCGGGCAGCGGGTCCAACTCCGACTCGGGGACGAGGCCGTAGTGGAGGATGAACTGGTGCAGGCAGGGACGCAGTGACGCCCCCGGTCGGCCCATGGTGCCCAAGCCCACTGAGAGGTGGTCGCGTTTGGGGAAGATCCAGCCGTATCCTCCCTCGATCGCCTCGATGTCGAAGATGACGGTATCGGCGTAGCGGGCCCATACGTCTGGGTGCACGTTCAGTTCGTACTCGATGGCCACCGCGCAATGCGGTGTGCGGCGCAGGCCCAGCAGGCGCCGTAAGGGACCGGTAGCGCCATCGGCGGCCACCACGTAAGGGGTCAGGTAGGCACCCCGCCTTGTCTGCACCACGTAGCCGTCCGGCGTCGAGTGCAGGCCGGTGACCTCCTCGTTCTCGTGCAGCAGTGCTCCTGCTTCCTGGGCGGACCGGGCCAAGGCATGGTCCAGGTCGCTGCGCATAACCATGTAGAACTGCGCGTCTCGCGGCATGTCCCAGGTGACGGGTGAGGCCCCTTGCAGGCGGAAGCCCAAGCGCTGCACCCGGTGATGGGGGAGGTCTTCGGCGGGGAAGGGCAGGCGGGCCAGGCTCCGGGGGCTGAGCCCACCGCCGCAGGGCTTGTATCGGGGAAGGGATTCCTTCTCCAGCAGGACTACGCGATGACCCTCCTGAGCCAGCCGGCGGGCAGCCGTGCACCCGGCCGGGCCCGCCCCGACGACCACTGCGTCGAAGCTCTCAGCATTGGCCGGGTCGGGCCTTGCCGGAGCGGCGGCCGGCATGGGCGTCCAGACGAATGGGGCAGTAGCGAGTTCGCGTTTCACTGACGTTCAAGCCCTCCAACTACACTGGCCGGCCACGGTGGTGGCCAACTAGGGCTGTATGCCACTGCCGGCGACGCGCGTCAAACCGCAGGGCTCACGCGAAGGCGCGAAGTCGCAAAGCACGGATGCACAAGGTACGTGGCGCCTCTGCGCCTTTGCGTGAGGCCGCCGGCTGGGGCGCCTACTCCTCCAAGCGGCACCGCGGTAGCCGCGTGGCGCTTGGTGCGGACGGTGGGAACGGCTATAATGCCCACCGACAGTCCTGCGTTAGTCGTTTGTACAGTAGGAGGACAGTATGCCGCACCATGAGCAATCGCCGTCCGGGCTTCCCCGACACGGTGAGACTACCGGTACCTCGGATGTTGTCTACGGCCTGATCAGCGTCCTGTATCATGCCCTCCAAGGGGCGGAGACCTACGCAGTCTACGCCGAGGACGCCAGGCGGCTCGGAGATGACGAAGCCGCTCAGTTCTTCCAGGAGATGCAGCAGGAGGCGAGACAGCGCGCCGAACGCGCCAAGACCCTTCTGCGCGACAAGCTGCGTTAGCCGACTGGACGATCCCCACTTGCGGCTCCGGGCATAGGCTGCCGCTGGCCGGTTGGCCTATGCCCGATGAGCCCCTAGCACCCACCGGAGATGCTGTATGGCACGGCAGTATGTGACGATTGACGGCAACGAGGCGGCCGCCCACATAGCCCACAAGACGGCCGAAGTGATCGTGATCTACCCTATCACGCCCTCGTCACCCATGGGCGAACACGCCGACGAGTGGACCTCCTGGGGACAGACCAACATCTGGGGCACTGTTCCTACCGTGGTGGAGATGCAGTCTGAGGCGGGCGCGGCCGGCGCGGTGCACGGCGCGCTGCAGACGGGCGCCCTCACCACCACCTTCACCGCCAGTCAGGGCCTGCTCCTGATGATTCCCAACATGTACAAGATCGCGGGCGAACTGACGAGCACGGTGTTCCACATAGCCGCCCGCACCGTGGCCACCCACGCCCTCTCCATCTTCGGCGATCACAGCGACGTCATGGCTGCCCGCAGTACGGGCTGGGCCATGCTGTTTGCCAACAGCGTTCAGGAGGTCCAGGACTTCGCCCTGATCTCCCAGGCCGCCACTCTGAAGGCGCGGGTGCCCTTCCTGCATGTCTTTGACGGCTTCCGAACCTCGCATGAGGTCGCCAAGATAGAGCGTGTGGACGATGACGACATCCGGGCCATGATTGACGAGGACCTGGTGCGCGCCCATCGCGCCCGGGGCCTGTCGCCCGATCGGCCCTTCACCCGCGGCACGGCCCAGAATCCGGACGTGTTCTTCCAGGGCCGAGAGGCGGCCAACCCCTTCTACGCCGCCGTCCCCGGCATCGTCCAGGACACCATGGATCAGTTCGCTCGCCTGGTGGGCCGCCAGTACCGCCTGTTCGACTACGTGGGCGCGCCGGACGCGGAGCGAGTGCTCGTGGCTATGGGCTCGGGCTGCGAGACCGCGCATGAGACCGTCGAGTACCTGGCCGAGCGAGGCGAGAAGGTGGGTCTCATCAAGGTGCGCCTGTACCGGCCCTTCTCGGCCGAGCACTTCATTCGGGCGCTGCCCGAGACCTGCCGCTCCCTGGTGGTGCTCGACCGCACTAAGGAGCCAGGGGCCCTCGGTGAGCCTCTCTACCAGGACGTGGTCACTGCCCTGAGCGAGGGCCTGGAGCCCGGCCGCATGATGCGGGTCATCGGCGGGCGTTACGGGCTCTCGTCCAAGGAGTTCACGCCGGAGATGGTGAAGGCCGCCCTGGATGAGCTCGACAAGGACCGCCCCAAGAACCACTTCACAGTGGGTATCGTGGACGATGTCACCCACACGAGCCTGGACGTCCGCCAGCCTCTCGAAACCGAGTCCGACCGGGTGGTGCGAGCGGTGTTCTGGGGGCTGGGCTCGGATGGAACCGTGGGCGCGAACAAGAACTCCATCAAGATCATCGGCGAGACCACCGACTTCCACGCCCAAGGCTACTTCGTGTACGACTCCAAGAAGGCCGGTGCCCACACTGTCTCCCACCTGCGCTTTGGGCCAGAGCCGATTCACTCCACCTACCTTATCCGGCAGGCCGACTTCATCGGGGTGCACCAGTTTGGGTTCCTGGAGCGGTTCCACATCCTAGAGGCCGCGCGCCCCGGGGCGACGCTCCTGCTCAACGCGCCTTACGAGAAGGACGAGGTCTGGGATCGCATCCCTCGCGAGGTACAGAAGCAGATCATTGACAAGGACCTGCAGGTCTATGCCATCAACGCCTACCAGGTGGCACGAGACACCGGCATGGGCAACCGCATCAACACCATCATGCAGACCTGCTTCTTCGCCATCACAGACATCCTGCCCACTGAGCAAGCCATCGAGGAGATCAAGACCGCCATCCGCGATACCTATGGCAAGCGGGGCGAGGCGGTGGTGCAGAAGAACTTCGCGGCCGTGGATGCGGCTCTCGGCCATCTCTACCGGCTGGAGGTTCCCAAGCGAGTCACCGGGACCATCGAGATGCCGCCGGCGGTCCCCGAGGACGCACCGGAGTTCGTGCAGGAAGTGACCGCGCGCATCATGCGAGGCGAGGGCGAGCAGTTGCCGGTGAGTGCGATGCCGGTGGACGGCACCTGGCCCAACGGCACCACCCGGTGGGAGAAGCGCAACATGGCGCTCGAAGTGCCGGTGTGGCTGCCGAACGTGTGCATCCAGTGCGGGCGTTGCGTGATGTATTGCCCCCACGCGGTCATCCGATCCAAGGTGTACGACCCATCCCACCTGAGCCGCGCCCCGGAGACCTTCAAGTCCATTGAGGCCCGCTGGCGAGAGTCGGAGCTCAGCGGCATGGCCTACACGGTGCAGGTGGCGGTGGAGGACTGCACCGGGTGCGCCGTCTGCGTGGACGTGTGCCCGGCCCACGACAAGACCGCGGTTGGGCGCAAGGCCATCAACATGGAGCCCCAGCTGCCCATTCGCGAGCAGGAGCGGGAGAACTGGAAGTTCTTCCTCTCCCTGCCAGACGTCGGGCACGACAGCAACCTGCGGTTCAACAACACCAAGAACGTGCAGCTCCTGCGCCCCATGTTCGAGTTCCATTCCGCCTGCGCCGGCTGCGGGGAGACTCCCTACCTTCGGCTGCTCAGCCAGCTGTTCGGGGATCGGCTCCTCATCGCCGCGGCCACCGGCTGCAACAGCATCTACAGCTCGAACCTTCCCGGCACCGCCTGGAGCGACAATGGACAGGGGCGGGGCCCCGCGTGGAGCAACTCTCTCTTCGAGGACAACGCTGAGTTCGGGCTGGGCTTCCGGCTGACGCTCGATAAGCAGCAGGTCTACGCCCGTGAACTGCTTCAGCAGCTGCGAGGACAGGTCGGCGCTGACTTGGCTGACGAGATCCTCTCGGCGGACCAATCGGACGAGAAGGGCATCGCCGAGCAGCGAAAGCGAGTGGAGCGGCTCCTGGAGGTGCTGGAGGGCAAGGGCGGCCTGGCGAAGGAGCTGGCCAGCGTGGCCGGGGCCCTGGTGCGCAAGACCGTGTGGGCTGTGGGTGGCGACGGATGGGCCTACGATATCGGCTACGGGGGCCTGGACCACGTCATCGCCAGCGGCCGCAACGTCAACCTGCTGGTGCTGGACACGGAGGTCTACTCCAACACCGGCGGGCAGGCCTCGAAGTCCACGGGGCTAGGGGCGGTGGCCAAGTTCGCCGCCGGCGGCAAGCCGGTGCCCAAGAAGGACCTGGGCATGATGGCCATGACCTACGGCTACGTCTACGTGGCCCAGGTGGCCATGGGCGCCAGCGACCGCCAAACCATCCAGGCCTTCTTAGAGGCCGAGAGCTACGATGGCCCCTCGCTCATCATCGCCTACAGCACCTGCATCGCCCACGGGATCAACATGGCGGAGGGGATGAACCAGGAGAAGCTGGCCGTCGCGTCGGGGCACTGGCCGCTCTACCGTTACGATCCCCGGCGCCGGGCGCAAGGACTCAACCCTCTGCAGTTGGACTCGAAGGCCCCGAGCGTCCCGCTGCGGGACTACATCTACAACGAGAACCGCTACCGGATGTTGGCCCGCAGCAACCCCGAGGAGGCCGAGCGGCTCCTGGAGAGGGCGCAGGCGGCGGTCCTCGAGCGCTGGCGCAAGTACGAACACATGGCACAGATGAACTTCGACCTCGGGGCCGAGGCGGGCAGCCTGCTCAAGAGCCCTGGGGCCGGCGACTCACCGGTGGGCGAGTAGGACCCGCCGCGCGGGAAGGGGAGAGTTCACATGGACCTAAGCACCAATTACCTGGGGATGACGCTGAAGAGCCCACTGGTCCCTTCCGCGTCTCCCTTACCACGCAATCTCGATGTGGCGCGCCAGCTTGAGGACGCCGGAGCCCCCGCGCTGGTGATGTACTCGCTGTTCGAGGAAGAGGTCAACCTGGAGAGCGAGCAGCTCGACCACTACCTCAGCTACTTCACGGAGGCGTTCGCCGAGGCCCTGAGCTGGCACCCGGAGCTCAAGGACTACCGGGTGGGCCCTGAGGAGTACATGAATGCCGTGCGTCGGCTGAAGGAAGCGCTCGACATCCCCGTCATCGGAAGCCTGAACGGGACTTCCACCGGCGGCTGGATCGAGAACGCCCGCGGCATCGAGGAGGCCGGTGCCGACGCGTTGGAGCTCAACGTCTACACCATCGCTACCGACCCGGGCGTGCCGGGCGCGACTGTCGAACAGCGAACGGTGGACGTGGTCCGCGCGGTGAAGGAGAGCGTGTCCATCCCGGTGGCGGTGAAGCTGAGTCCGTTCTACAGCTCTATCCCCAACCTGCTCCAGCGGCTGGTGGAGGTCGGCGCCGATGGGCTGGTGATGTTCAACCGGTTCTACCAGCCAGACCTGGACTTGGATATGCTCAGGGCGGTGCCAAGGTTAGTCCTGAGCACGTCCGATGAGCTGCGACTGCCCCTGCGGTGGGTGGCCATCATGTATGGCAGGGTGGACGCCGACCTAGCGATCACCAGTGGGGTGCACACAGCCGAGGATGCCATCAAGTCAATCATGGCGGGGGCGAACGTTGCCATGATGACGTCGGAACTGCTGCAGCGGGGTGTGGGCCGGCTGGGCGAGATCGCCCAGGAGATGGCGCGCTGGATGGAAGAGCGGGGCTACGATGCCGTCAGCGAGATGCGGGGCAGCATGAGCCAGCTCAACGTCGGCGACCCGGCCGCCTTCGAACGGGCCAACTACGTGCGAGTACTACAATCATGGAGACCGGACCCAGCGGGCCAGTTGTTCAGAGAAATGCTACACTAGAGGTAAGGATTCTAGAGCGGCGTTCCTCTCGGATCGCGCCGCAGGTAGTATGAGGAGGGGCGGTAAGATATGGGACCGGTGTACCGCGAAGCCCGGCGCTGGCCTGGAAGCGAGTGGATCAAGAACCACCCGCGGGTGCTCGCGAGTGCCTATGAGTTCACCCGCAAAGCCGTAGATCGGGTGTACCCGACGCTGCAGAGGCTCAACCCGACGCTTGCCGAACGGCTGTTCATCCTAGGCGAGCAGGTGGCCAAGGGCTACCTTTTCAACTGCTTCATGTGCGGGCAGTGCATCCTACACAGCACCGGCATGACCTGCCCGATGAACTGCCCCAAGAAGCTGCGTAACGGCCCCTGTGGAGGGGTTCGGCCGGGCGGTTTCTGCGAAGTGATCCCTCAGATGCGGTGTGTGTGGACGCAGGCGTGGGAGCGCAGCCGCATGGTGCCTCAGTATGCCCACGAGATGCTCCTCATACAGCCGCCGGTGGATCACCGGCTGCAGGGCACCTCGGCCTGGGCCAATATGGTCACGGGAGCGGACCAAGTCCGCCCCGAGGCGTGGCAGGAACTGACGGACGCGAGGGCGGTAACCGCCACCGAATCCTAAGGCACCCGGCCACCGCCAACGCGTGCAGACACGCCTCCGGTGACAGAGCGTCACTGGAGGCGTGTTTGCTTAGACTCCGATGATGGACTCGCTGAGGGGAAACCAGGGTCGGGGACCGGGCTCCTTGGGGACCTGGGGACTGAGCCCAAGCAGGAGAGCCGCTTCCGCCTGGCCGCGCCGGAATCCCGCGTTCGTCAGGACCTCTGTCAGGAGGCGGTCGCGCTCATCGGCGATAGCCACCAAAGGGGCCCGGCCAGCGAGGTGACGGCATAGGCCAGCGAAGCACCGGGCCTCGGCGATCACCGCGTCGCTGAGGACCAGCCTCTGTCCCAGCCCGGTGAGGCTCACCGGGGCCGCGGTCACCGTCTCCGGGCCGGCGCTGCCTTCCGTCCGCAGCCAGACCTCGGCGGGCATACTGCTCGGGCGGTCCAGCCGGCGCCATCGCCACGAACGGTCATCGTGCTGGGGCAGGCCGTCGTACTGGGCGGCCGCCGCCTGGAGCGCGTCGCGCACCGCCCTGTGCTCTTCCTCTGTGCCAACCGACACCCAGCCCGCCAGCCTCGGCCCGGGGCCCGATTCTGCTGGTCGCTCCCAGTAATGCAGTTGTGCCCAGTCCTGGAAGCCCAGGCTGCGGTAGAGGTGGTAGCCGGCCGAGCCGGGTGAGGTGTAGAGCTGCAGGGCGTCTAGGCCTGCCGCTCGGCTGGCGGCGATGGCTGCGGTGAGCAAGGCGCGGGCCAGGCCGCGACGACGATGGCTGGGATGGGTCATCACGGTGTCTACGATGCCCACGCGGCGCGGCTCCCCCGCGAGGGCCAGCGTGCAGCAGGTGACGAACAGGCTGGAGACGGGCTGGCCCTCGTGCCAGGCGGCCCAGGACAGGTCGTGGTCCAACCCCGGCCGAGCCAGGTACCAGCTCAGGAAGGACTCCTGGGGGTCTATCACCCCCACGTAGTCCGAGAAGGTCAGCCGGTTCAGTTCCAGCAACGAGGACAGCGAGGGCAGACGCTGAGAGTAGGGCATCAGGGTGTAGGTGTCCTCAGGCATGGGCGCCCCCTGGCTCGGGCCGAATCGCCCTGGCTAGAGCTATCCACTGGTCCGGGCTCAGCTCCTGAGCGCGGGCGGAGGGGTTGATGCCGAGGTCCTGGAGCAGCTGAGCCAGGTCCTCTCTTGCCATGCCGGCGACGCCGGCCAGGGAGTTGACCAGCGTCTTGCGCTTCTGCTGGAAACCTGCGCGGGCCAGCTCGAACAGGTGCTCCTCCACCTCAGGCTCAAGCCGCCGGGCGGGGTCAGGGACGATGCGAACGACCGCAGAATCCACTTTGGGCCGAGGCACGAAGGCACCGGCCGGCACTCGAGCCACCATCTCCGCCCGGGCCCGCAGCTGCACCATCAGCGCCAGGAGCGACAGGTCGCCGGGCTTGGCCACGATCCGCCGGGCCACCTCCTCCTGCACCATGACGACGATCACCTGGGGGGTCGGTTCCCAGCTCAGCACGTGCCTGATGGCCGCGGAGGTGATGTAGTAGGGGAGGTTCCCCACCACCTTGTAGGGCTCGCCGGTGTCGGTGAGGAGATCGGCCGGGGTGAGATCCAGGATATCGCCGTGGACCAGCCTCACGGTGCCGACAGGGCGGAAGCGCTCGGCCAGGTAGTGGGCGAGGTCGTCGTCCAGCTCCACCGCCACCACTTCCCGTGCGGTGGCGGCCAGGAAGCCGGTGAGCGTGCCCAGGCCAGCGCCAATCTCGACCACCACGTCCCCGGGCTGGAGGTCCAGGGCGAGGAGGATCCTACGCAGGGCGCTCTTGCCGGCCAGGAAGTTCTGGCCCAGAGCTTTGCGGGCTCCGCGGTCCAGCGTGCGCAGCAGCTGAGCGGGAGCCAAGGCCTCTGGGGCCAGGGTAGGGAAGTCCCTCTCTTCAGACACTAGCGCTCCGGTGGCCAGTTGGGCAGAACGTAACGGATGCTGGACTCTGGGGGTACCGGTGTGAGCAAGTAGACGTCCACCCACCGGCGCCAGTGCACCAGGTTATGGTCATCGTAGCAGACGTCAATGTGGCGGCCGATGATGGCGCTGCCGGTGTCCTCTGCTGATCCCATCCCGTAGCCAGGAACGTACATCCTGGTGCCCATCGGAATGACCGAGGGATCCACCGCGATCATGCCCACCGTGGCTCGCTTGCCGGAGCGGGTGATGCCGAAGTTCGAGGCGGAGGGCGACGGGCCGGCGGTGCTGGGGCTATAGGAGGTCACCAGGACCCGGATCCTACGCCAGTACTCCACCGGTCCCTGGGGCGTGTCCAGAGTGCGCACTACCACCTTGGTGCCGTAGGCCATGATTCGGTCTTGAGGCTCCTGCTGCACCCAGGTGTCCTCCAGTTTCCGTTCCACTTCCTCGCCGTTGATCTCGGTAATTCGGTAGCGATAGAGCCGCACCCCTTCCTGACCCTCGCGCACCATGCGCGTCTGGTCTATCTCCAGCTCTGGGTCGCCCTCCCACCTGGTCTCAAAGGAGGTAGTCTCCTGCTCGATGCGGAGGTACTCGTTGACCCGGTGTATAGAGATCGTCTGGTACGGTCGCAGCGGCTCCGATGCGTCGGGCACGGTGTAGTCGCGCCCCACGAGGTACACGCCCACGCTGGCCAGGGCCTCGCCGATGGTGCCCCCATGGCCACGCAGATCCATACGCTCCGAGCCCCGCACCAGGGTGAAGGGAACGGACCGGTCCAGCCACACGGAGGCGCCGGAGTGGAGGGGCTGATCTTCGGGGGGCCACAGGTGGTCACCCTCGTAGAGGTGGGCGGATGAGTGGAGCCCGCCGGCAACGCTGGGCCCCTCAAGAGGGACGTCAGCCACCAGCTGACCGGCGCGCACAGTCACCATAGCCGGGTCGCGATGCTGGGCATCCGCCCCGGGAGGGACCAAGACGAACTGGGAGGGCTTGCTCCAGAGGCGGGACTGTCTCACGGACAGGTGGGCGGCGACGACCGCACTGGCGGCAAGCGCAGTGATGGTCAGAAGGATCAGGTAAGTGATTAGAGATTGAGACTGAGGGGGACTGACCGGGTCGGCCGTGGTGGGTGGGGCGTGTGTTGTGGCTGCGGCTGGCGCGCGTGCCTCTACGCTGATGACAGCACCTCCGTAGAGGGTCAGTGTGTGCAGTCGCCTTCGACCAAGTCAGTAGAGACCGTGCACCGCCTTTCGAACCAGCGCGACCGACTTATCTCGGAGAGCGGCTCAGGCCAGGCAACCCTGCGGCACCCGGAGGATTCCACTTACCGCTGCTTCCTTCCGGACCTGACGGGGTTCGCGGGCCTCCGCCGCGCAGGACCCAACCTTCAACGCCACTCTTTTGAGACAGGCTCGGCTCGCTTGGCCCTCTAGGCGGGATTCAGCCCCGCTGTAGCGGATTGCGGGTGCAGGGCACCGCTAGCTCCCCGCCTAGCACGGCCTCTACGATTACTATAGCACACTGAGCAGTAAGGGGCAAGGACAAAGAGGGGAAGGCGGAGAGGGCGGGATTCGAACCCGCGAAGGATTGCTCCTTACGCGATTTCCAATCGCGCGCGTTAGACCAACTACGCTACCTCTCCGGGTCCACGTACAAGTATACGCCACGATGTCACGCCGGTCCAATCTCAAGGTGTCCGCC
>JBMNTK010000107.1:0-12879 GCA_050945695.1 Anaerolineae bacterium
ATCAGCCCCTCATTGAGGACCTTGCCCGGGGCAATCCCCTCATCCACGGCCTTCTGGGCCAGCTCCTTGGTCTTGGGGGCGTTGCCGTTGATCAGTGCCTGCGCGAGTTCCTCCAGTACGGCCATGTGTCTTATCCTCCGTTAGTGAGCTTGGTGGAGATACAACAACGGGCGCGCGTGGGCGCGGGCCTAGCTGGGCCGCACCGCCCGAAGCCGTGTGCGTTAGATATGTTACCGCGATCGTAGCATGGCGCAAGTCGAAATGGAACGCGGACGGCTAACATGAGATCTTTCTACTCACGTTTTCTCTGATCAGTGTCCGTAGGCGCTCCCATGGGGGCCATCTGCCTACTACCTCCCCAGGTGCCGGTAGTCGCCGTGCTTGTGTGCGGCCCGGAAGTACGCTTTCACGTTCTCCACGGGCGTACCCTCGCGGATGGAGTCGCTGGACCCCAGAATGAACCCACCGCCCGGAGCTGCGATCTCGATGGCCTCACGGACGGCCTGCTCGATGGTTTCCGGGGTGCCCATCTTGATCACGTAGAGCAGGTCCGTGTAGCCCTTGAGACAAGTGCGGTCGCCGTAGAGGCGCTTGGCCTCCGCCAGGTCCACATCGCCCACCGGTGGAGGGGTGAGGGTTTCTACCACATCGGCGCCGGCGTCCACGTAGTCGCCCAGCGTCTGCATCATCTTGCCATCGTCGTAGATGTGATAGATGCCCTCGTACTCGTGCACCAGAGCGGCATGCTCGCGGATGAAGGGCACGAATACCTCCCGGAAGATAGCTGGAGACCACCCGGAGCTCAGCGAGGCATAGTACCAAGTGCCGAAGATGTAGCGGACCCCCTCCTCGAGGACCGCCTTCAGGAGCTTGAGAGCGTATTCCTCGAAGAAAGCAAACATGCGATCGAAGAAGGGGCGATCCGCATAGTAGTCCATCATCAGGTTAGTGAGCCCGCGAAGGTCGCCCAGGAAGTGGTCTATCGGGGGACTCATCGTCAGCTCCACGATGCCCCGGTCGCCCACGATCCGTTCGATCTCCCGGTACTGGGCCAGGTTGGGCCGAGTGGGATCGGGGAGCACGTAGGGCAGCTTCTCTAGGTCCGCCGGCTCCTTGATCATGTTCTCGTGCCAGACGAGGCTGGGAGCGATGCCGTACTCGAACCCGGGCGGGGCGTAGTACACCACGTCGGTCAAGGGGCCGGCCGGCGTATCGAACCGGCGCTTCACCGTGACCGCTTTGCCTTCCTCGGTGATCTCCTGGGTGATCCTGACGTCCGGTGAGGGTGCGCTGCGGTAGGTGAGGGATGGGCCGATGAAGGGCGGGATGGGCCCGGGCGTGGCGAAGTAGATATCGTAGTCGAACTCCTGCGCCGCCCGCAGGATGAACTCCCAAGAGCCACCCCCGTAGTAGTCCATAAGGAAGGCCCAGATCCGGGGCGATATCGGCACCCGATCAGGTTCCTCGTGGCGGATGGCGGCCAGGAGCCGCTCCCGGCTGGTCATCTTAGCGGCCATGGGCAAACTCCTTTATTCGCGTCCTATCTCCCCAGGTGCCGGTAGTCGCCATAGTCGCGGGCGGCTTGGAAGTAGGCCCGCACGTTCTCGGGCTCGGTATCCCGGATGGAGTCGCTGGTGCCCAGGATGAAGCCTCCACCGGGTGCCGCATCAAGGATGGCCTGACGCACGGCCTCCCGGATCTGCTCGGGCGTGCCCATCTTGATGACGTAGATCAGGTCAATGTTGCCATTGAGGCAGATTCTATCGCCCACCATCTCCTTGGCCGCCTTGAGGTCAACGTCTCCTACCGGGGGCGGGGTGAGGGTGGAGACGATATCCACCCCGGCTTCCTTGAGCCAGGGCAGGATCGTCATCATCTTGCCGTCGTCGTAGAAGTGCAGGAGCCCGCCCATGTTGTGGATGAGATCGGCCTGCTCTTTGATCCGAGGCAGGAACCGTTCCCGGTACAGGTGGGGCGACCAGCCGGCGCTCATGGAAGCGAAGTACCAGGGAGTGAAGATGACCGGCACCCCTGCCTCGAGGGCACAGCGGGTCTCGGCCAGGCAGTTCTGGTGGAACAGATCCAGGAGCGCTTGGAGGAAGGCCGGGTTCTCATAGGCGGCCACCATCATGTCAACTAGTTCGTAGGCCCAGCCTGCCCGGTGGTCTATAGCCGACTCGATGGTCACCTGCACCAGTCCCCGGTCGCCGACTTCCTCCGCCAACTCCCCCAGGGGCATATAGGCCGACACGGTGGGCTTGGGCAGGAGGTACGCCAGACGCTCTATGTCGGCCATGTCCTTGACCAGCCGCTCCTCCCAATGCGGGTTAGGAGAGGCCCCGTAGCCGATACCACCCTTGTACTGGCGGTATGCATCGGAGAGGGGCCCGGCAGGGGTCTCTATGCGTCTTCGCACCAGGGTGAATGTGGGGTGACGCTCGATGGTGAGCTCTACCTTGACGTCCTCCAGGAGGTCATAGGAGCTCTGCAGGGACCGGACGTAGTTGGGATAGGGCGAGCCCAGGGTGAGGAGGGGGTCGAAGTCGAACTCCTGGGCGGCCTTTAGCTCGTAGAGCCAGCCTGAATGGCCGTAGTAATCGTTTAGGAAGGCCCCGATGCGAGGGGAAACCGGCACCCGGTCGGGCTCCTGATGGCGGATAGCGGTAAGGAGACGTTCCTTGCTGGTCATGTCATCCTACTCCGCGGTAGTGGATGCGCGTATCCAGACAGACGCGGGGAAGGATAGCGTGCCGGTGACGGGATGTCACTGCAGAGCTGGATCAGTGTGAGGAGGAGGAATGCGGTTGCGGCCCGGGCGCGCCAGCCGGGAGCCTACGTGAGAACGACAGGCGCGGCGGCTGACAACCTCAGCCGCCGCGCCTGCTTGCCGCCCCGGCTAGAGCTTCAGCCCGGTCATCACGATGCCCTGAACGAAGTACTTCTGACCTACGATGTAGACGAGCAGGATCGGCAGCACACTGACGACAGCCCCAGCCATGATCAGGTGCCAGGGCGTGGCACCAAAGGCATGAGACAGCATCGCCAGGCCGATCGTCAGGGTCATCTTCGACCGGGTGGAGAGGTACAGAACCGGTCCGAGGAGATCATTCCAGGAGCCCATGAACGTGAAGATGGCCAGCGTGGTCAGGGCCGGCTTGGATAGCGGGATGAAGATGCGCCAGTAGATGCCGAACCGGGTAGCTCCGTCTATCACCGCGGCGTCCTCTAATTCCGAGGGCAGGCTCATGAAGAACTGGCGCAACAGGAATATCCCGAAGGCGCCACCGGTCCAGGCGGGCCCCCAAAGGACGATGTGCTGGTCCATCAAGCCGAGCTTGTTGTAGAGGACGAACTGCGGAATGAGCACCACCTGGCTGGGAACCATCAGGCAGGAGAGAGTAAGCGCAAACACCAGGTTCTTGCCCGGGAACTCGAAGCGCGCGAAGGCGTAGGCAGCCAGGGAGCACGCCCACAAGCTGCCAACCGTCGTGAGCACGGCGATCTTGGTGCTATTGGCGAAGTAACGGGCGAACGGCATCTCCTGGACCAGTTCGACGTAGTTCTGCCAGCGCACTGGATTCGGGATCCACTCGGGCGGATAGATCAGCAGCGTGCCGGGCTCCTTGAGCGACGAAACCGCCATCCAGACGAACGGCATCGCCGTGATCAGCCCGAGGATCCCGAGACCGGTATAGACAACTAGGGCACGGGCGATGCTTCGTAGTCGCCTCTGCCCACGATGGTAGATCCGCGTTGCCGCCAACAGTCTTCCCTCCCCTCAGGTCGCTTAGCGGTAGTAGACCCAGTGGCGCTGCGACCAGAACTGGATAGCGGTGACCACGGCGATTATGAAGAACAGGATGTAGGCCAAGGCCGCGCCTATCCCCATGTGGAACCACTGAAAAGCCTGCTGATAGATGTAATAGGAGATGGTGAGCGTGGCTTTGGCCGGACCGCCCTGGGTCAGCAAGTACGTGGCCTCCCAGACCTGGAAAGAGCCTATGACGGATGTGATAAGGACGAAGAAGATCGTGGGAGTAAGAAGGGGCAGAGTGATGTGACGGATCTCCCGTAATCGGTTGGCCCCGTCAATGCGAGCGGCCTCATACATCTCCTGGGGGACACCTTGTAACCCGGCCACGAAGATGATCATGTTGGACCCCATGCTTCGCCACACGCCCAGGACAATGAGGGCGGGCATGGCCCACTTCGGGTCGCTGAGCCAGCGGGGGCCCTCAACCCCAAACAGGACGTCCAGGAACCAGTTCAGAACCCCGAAGGTCGGGTGGTAGATCCATCCCCAGACCAAGGCCACGGCAACACCCGAGGAGACCACCGGCAGGAAGTACAGGGAGCGAAACAACGATATCCCCGGCAGTCTCTGGTTCACCAGGATGGCCATGGTCAGGGAGAAGATGATGCTCAGCGGGACATAGCCCAGCGTGTAGTAGAAGGTGTTCCACATCACCTTCCAGAACACCGGGTCGTTGAACTGCTCGATGTAGTTCCGAGCCCCCACCCAGACGGGGGGCAGCACGATCTGCCAGTTGGTGAAGCTGATAATGAAGGAATACAGGACCGGACCCGCACTAAGCAGCACGAGGTTAATGAGCAACGGGGTTATGTAGGCGTACGAGGATATGATATGCCGTAGTCGTCGGCGACGCCGGCTTAGCCGACGCGTCAGGGCCTGATCGGCCGTGGATAGCTGGACTGCCGACATGCTGATGCTCCCAGAGAGACGAGTGAGGAGACACCCGATTCCCGGGGTGGGCGCGTGCCCACCCCGGGGTCGTGACTGATGCTCCTGAAGCTAACCGCCGATCGCTTCCTGATACTGCTGCCAGATCTTAGCTATCGCGGCATTCCCGGCAGATGTGGCCTTGCTGCACGCCTCCTCGAGCGACGAAGCACCCAGGAAGAGATTGGCCAGCTCGTCCTCAACAGCGGTGTTGAACTCAGAGTAGCCGAGACAGAACGCGTTGTCGCATACCTCAGCGGCGTCTATGAAGGCCTGCATGTTCTTTTCCGGATGGCGACCCAGGTAGGCGTCAATCACCTCCTGGTTCTTGAGCACCGGCATGGCACCGCTCGAGATCAGGAACTCGCCACCGGTAGCCGGGTCTATCAGGTGGAGGATGAGATCCCAGGCCTGGCTCTTGACCTGACTGGCCTGAGACAAGACCAGACCGTCAGCGCCGCCGTAGGTCACCCGCTTCTCGCTGCCCTTCGGGATCTGGGTCAGGTTGCACTCGAACTGAGCATCCTTGTAGGTGTTGATCCCGAAGTTGAGTCCGAAGGACATCGCCAGCCGGCCGGTGAGCATGGGGTCACCCTGGCCCTCGAACTCACCAGCAGGAGGAGCCACCTTCTCCTTGTTGATGAGGTCGGCGAAGTAGCCAATGGTAGAGGATGGGACGGGCTGGGTGAGGTCTACATTGACGTCCTTGAGGTCGCGGCGGAAGGTGCCTAGGAACGCGTCACCCCCGTTCGCCCAGATCAGAGGGTTGAGCCAACCCAGAGCCTGAATGGTGCTGGCGCCGAACGTGGTGATCTTGTCGCTGCCCTTGTTATGGAAGTCGGTGACCGCCTTGGCCTTCTGCAGGTAGTCGTCCCAGGTCCAGTTGCCGTCAAGGGGCGGGGGCTCGACACCAGCCTCGTCGAAGAGGGTCTTGTTGAACCAGCACACGACGGTGACGATGTTGCGCGGCATACCGTAGTACTTCTCTTCCAGGTCATAGCCGCTCAACGAAGCGGTGAAGAAATCGTCCTCGTCCACCGTCTGCTTGAACAGGTCGGTCAGATCGGCCAGCTGGTTCCGCAGGATGTACTCGAAGTAGAAGGTCGGGGCCGTGTTCCAGACGTCGGGTGGATTGCCGGCAGCCAAGGTGGCGTTGATCTTCGTCCAGTACTCGTCCCAGGGGATGTACTCCCAGGTGAGGTCAATGTCCGACCTTGAGGCAGCGAAGCTCTCCAGGATAGGAATCTCGATGTCCGGCATGTCGGTCATGTACTGCCAGTAGAGCACCTTGACCTTCTCGGCGGCGGCAGCCGGAGCAGACGTCGCTGCGACCTCCTGACCTGCCTGTCCAGACGGGGCCCCGGCAGGCGTTGCCCCACCACAGGCTGCCAGCAGGGCAGACCCGCCGAGAGCACCCACGCTAGTGAGAAATCTGCGTCGGCTGAGTACGGTTGCCATCTCGTTCCTCCTCGTGCTTATACTCGAGTGAATTGATGCCCGTACGACTACTGCGGGGGCCGGCGCCTCTTTGGCACCGGCCTGAGGCCTACGACCATAGACGTCGGCTCAAGGCCAATGCCGTCTCTGTGAGTATCCGCCCTCCCTCTTCGCTTGTCTGCGTCCAGGTGCCGGGCGAGGCTTCGTACCCGCCCTCGGCGAAGCCGCCAGGGTTCAGAAGATAGCCCACCCATCCATTGGTCAGCTCTGACACGAAGGTGAACGGGGCCGGCGACTCTCGTTTGATCATGAGGCCCCATTCCGTGAACACCTCTGCCGGAATGCCCACCAGCGCCAGCTCGCCCACGCGCAGGACTTGCACCTCCGCCTCCTGTGGGCTGCTGTAGCGCTCGATCACGTCCAAGGCCTCCCATAGCACCTGAGCCTGCCGGCCCGCCTGCCACCTCGCTTCGGCGTCGCTGGCCAGGCGCTCCCGCTCACGGGCCTCAGCGAGCTTGTCCTCGATCTCGCCCCGATCCGGCAACGGCCTGGGTGGAATGGTGACCCGGGCGGACGCAGCGGCCAGAGTGGAATCCTGCATGGGGGGGACGTCCGCTCCCAGCAGCCACCCGGTCAGCTTCAGGGCCTCACCGGCCACCATAGTCCCGTAGAGGGCAACGTCGCGGAAATCGCTGGTATCGCGCACCGGATTGATGTTGCCGGCTGCGCCCTGCATGAACAGGCAGGAACGGCAGCCGGGGAGGTTGCGCTCGACCATGGCGGTGGCGTAGCCCGGATAGTCCGCCGAGACCAGCGGCTGCACCTGCACCGTCACCGGGTGAGTCTGGAAGTTGATGAGTACCTGCCGCGCCTGGCCTTCCTCGTCCTGGCACACTAGGACCTGCAACTCCTGGTCGAGCCTGCCCTGCGCCACCTGCTCCTCCAAGGACAGGCCTTTCCAGGCCGGGCGACGGTTGTGGCCCACCCCTGCGACCCCACCCCGGCCCACTTTCAGAGCGCAGGTCTGCAGGTCGGAGCAGGCGATCTCCACCGCGGAGGCGAGCTGATCGAGCAGCGTCTCCAGCCAGTATGCCGCGGCGGGGGCATCGAGCAGGCGGGTGATGCCAAGAGTCTCCGGGGTAGAGTGGGCATGCGTGGTCGCCAGCATGAGGTTGCCGGGTTCAATGCCGCACCGGCGTTGCACTCGCTGTCGCAGTTCGTCGGTGAAGTGGCGACCGGGGCCGAGAAGGTGGTTGGCAAAGCCAATGGCATCAGCGCAGATCAGCCCCAGCCGCGTCTCACCGTTATCGAACACGAGGGCGCGGGCGTATAGCGGATCGTGTACCCCTTTGAAGTAATCCTGTCTGGGCAGATAGGCCAGATAGGGAATCGTCAGGGGCGGAGTGATATCAACCGTGCCGCTGCCTACCCGGAGTGGTTTACCCATCATTCCTTCCTAGCCGGCAGCCCTTCTGCCACCTTGCGGATGGCTCCGGCCATGTCCTCGATGTCGCCACGGGAGTAGTTCTCATTCAGGCTCAGGGTAACCATGCGCGGCAGTTCAGCCTCTGTACGAGGGCATAGGCCCATCGTGTAGTCAATCTGCCGTCCGCCGTGGCAACCATCGAACGGATGCCCCGAGGTGCCGAAGGTCTTCTTGCTGGCCAGAGCTTCCATGCACAGGTAGATGGGCAACCCGATGTAACCGGCGCCAGCACCGACGCCCTCGGCCGTGAGCGCCTTGGCGAACTCCACGGTGTCCCAGCCTTCTACGCGCATCGGGTAGAACCAGTAGGTGTGCCTGCCACCTGGGGTTACCGGGGCCGGCGTAATGCCGTCAATACCCTGGATGAGTTCGGTGAGGTAGCTGCCCAGCTCGTGGCGCCTGTCCACCACGCTCTTGACCTTCTCTAGCTGGGCAATGCCTACTGCCCCCTGCAGCTCGGTCATGCGGTAGTTGGGGGCCAGGAAGGCGTACGTGCGCGCCCCCCAACCGGGCTTGCGGGTCCAGCCCTTATCGCGGAACAGCATCATGCGCTCGGCGAGGTCATCCCGGTTGGTGATGGTCATACCGCCGTCACCGGTGGTCATGTGCTTGGACTGCTGCAGGCTAAAGGCTGCGATGTCGCCAAAGGTGCCACACAGGCGTCCCTTGTACTCCGTAAGGTGCGCCTGGCTGCAGTCCTCTATGAGATAGACGTTGTGGCGACGGGCGATGTCCACCATCGCGTCCATGTCGGCCGGGTTGCCACCGAGGTGAACCACCACGATCGCCTTGGTACGTGGCGTTATCTTGGCCTCGACGTCGCGCGGATCCATGTTGTAGGTGGAGTCAATGTCAGCGAAGACGGGAATGGCGTTCTGGTAGAGCACGGGGACGATGCCGCCGCCGTCGGTGATCGGGGCGCAGATGATCTCGTCACCCGGGTTGGGGTCAACAGTGCCGATGGCAATGTGGATGGCGGCAGTGCCAGAGGTGGAGCCGACGGCGTACTTGGCGCCGTAGAGCTGCGCGAAGCCTTCCTCGAAGGCGGTCACCATCGGACCACCCAGGCCGAATAGGTTCTGGGAACGGACCGCTTCAGCGAGGAGCTCGATCTCGCGGTCACCGAAGGGGGTGCGGGCCGGGAAGGGTGCCTTACGATAGGGCTCGCCCCCGTTGATCGCCAGTGCTAGCATGAGTTGCCTCCCTATATGCGCCAACGCTAGAAGCATTGGTGGCCTAGACCGGAAGATAGTTCATCGTAGCCCAGAGCAACCCCGAGTATCCGCTAGTTCGCGCCATCATTTGGCCAACTTCTGGCCATCATGCGACAATGCGCCCATGGAAGGGTCACCCACATCGCAACCCACTGCTGAGTTCGTGCGTCAGGTTCGCGATGCCCTGGCTCACCTCTATGACCCCGCCCACCTGGTTCGCCACGACCTCATCGCCCAGCTCCTCCCCGGCGCCGATCACTTCGGCGACCCGGCCCGAGCCTTGCGCGACCTCCTCATGGACGCTGTCGAGGCTCTCGAACCCCCTCGGGGAAGTCCCACCTTCGAGCGCGACCGACGCCCCTACCTGGTCATCCTCCATCGCTACGTGGACGGCTTCCCTACTGAGGATATCGTGGACCGCCTCCACATCAGTCCCCGCCAGTTCCAGCGCGAGCACCGCAAGGGCCTGGAAGCCCTTGCCGCCTACCTCTGGTCCCGCCGGCCCCACAGCTTGCCGGAAGTGCCCCAACCGGAGCCCAGCCTGCAAGCGGAGATGCGTACTCTCGGGGTCGAGCTGGACGATACGCCGCTGTCCCAACTGCTCACGGAGGTACGCGGTCCCGCCGAGGCCCTCGCTCGGCGGCTGGGGGTAGGCTTTCACCTGAACCTGCCCGCCCAAACGGTCTCCTGCCTGTGCGACCGTACCCTGGCTAAACAGACGGTGATCTCCTGCCTGAGCGCCCTCGCTGCCCGCCGCCCCCATGCCGTGCAACTGGAGGCTGAACCGCACCCTAGGACCCCGTCCCTGCGCCTGCTGGCCATCCCTCCCCTCTCAGGGGCTGACGCTCAGGACCTGGAAACCGCCCTAGTCACGTGCCGATCCCTCATGCTTGCCCAGGGCGGCCAGGTGAGGGTGACGCAGGACGCACGGGGTTCCTGCACCGGCGTGACGCTCTCTTTCCGCGCGGCCACCGGGCCCCACGTGCTGGTGGTGGATGACAACCCGCGCATGCTCCAGCTCTACGAGCGCTACCTGGCCAGCGGCCGGTACACCGTCACCGGCGCCGCCTCTGCCGACGAGGCCGAGAAAGCCCTGGCGGCCAGTCATCCGGATGTCATTGTGCTGGACGTGATGATGCGGGACGTTGATGGGTGGGCACTCCTGCAGCGTTTGCGTACCCGCCCCGACCTGGCGTCGGTGCCCGTCATCGTGTGCTCGGTCCTGGACGAACCGGACCTGGCCTACGCGCTGGGAGCCCAGGCCTACCTCAAGAAGCCGATCGCGCCGGAAGATCTCCTGTCTCTGTTGCATAGCCTGTTGGCTGGGAGTAATCGGGGGGAGCGGCACCCACCAGAGCACTGAGACATCCGGTCCATTCGGGGCCGCCGGGCTGCATCCCCCGAGCGTAGCAGAGCCTCACCGCTGGCTGCCGGCCCCGCTCTTCGTCCGGCCGGCCGGTCGCCACCACCACCCGCGTCTCCTCCAGAAGCCCCGCCTCCCGCGCCCGGCGCACGAGCTCCTCCCCGTCCATGCCAGGCATCGCCAGGTCGAGCAGCATCAGGTCATACCGTCCCGTCTCCAGCCAGGCCAGCGCTTCCAGGCCATCGGCGGAGAGGACCACCTCCGCCTCAGGGAAGGCCCCCCTGAGCGCGCGGTCGGCAAGGGCCCTGAACCCCGGATCATCGTCCACCACCAGGGCGCGGGCAGGCGATGGCACCAGCCGGCGGATGGTCTCCACCAGGTCATCCACGTCCACGGGCTTGCTCACGCACGCGTCCACTTGCAGCCTGTAGCTCGACTCCTGCGGCGAGGGCAGCTCCAGCTCGATGACGCCTAGGTCAGACCTGCCGGTGAGAGCCCAGATGTCCTCGGCCGCAGCGTCTGGACCATCGAGGGTGCGGACCAGCACTACCGCTGCCGGATGCTCGGTCTCCACCACCTCCCTCAGCGGCTCAAGGCCCACCAGGGGAAGTACCCGATACCCCTTGATGGTTCGTGCCACCATCCGCCCCGACACCTCATCCGGAGCCACCACTACCGCCGTGCTGCCCAGAGGATTGTCGGGGAGGGGAGGGTTCCAGCCGGAGGGTGCGTAGTAGGTCAGCCGAGAACGCGCCCGGCCTGCGCCCGGCACCGGGATGGTGAACGTGAAGGTGCTGCCCACGCCGGGCTGGCTCTCCACCCCGATCCGCCCACCGTGCATCTCGACGAAACCCTTGCACACGGCCAGCCCCAGCCCGGCGCCTCCCCTGCCACTGGTGATGGGGCCGCCGGCTTGGCTGAACTCGTCGAAGATGTGGGGCAGGTCCTCCTCAGGGATGCCCACGCCGGTGTCGGCCACCGACACGTGCACCTCGCCGCCGTGCTCGTAGGCCCGGACCAGAATGTGGCCGGAATCGGTGAAGCGGATGGCGTTGTTGAGGAGGTTGAGCATGACCTGCCGAACGCGTGTGCGATCTACCTCCACCTCAGGCAGGTCAGCGGAAACCTGAGTGATCAGCTCCACGGCCGTCCCCCGCAGCAGGCCGCGAGCGGTGGACACAGCCTCCTCGATCACCGCTTCCAGCGCGGTAGGCTCCAGCTTGAGGGGCAGCCGCAGGGCCTCGATGCGCGAGAGATCCAGTATGTCGTCCACCATACCTAGCAGGTGGCGGCTGGCTTGGTAGATCTCTCGCACGTCGGCCCGCAGCTCCGGCGTCCAACGCACGTCCCCGTACACCTCGGGCGAGCGGTACATCATGCGGCTGAAGCCCAGGATGAGGTTGAGGGGCGTGCGCAGCTCGTGGCTGATGTTGGCGGCAAAGCGAGCTTTGACCTCTCGCGCCTCCTCTGCCTCGCGTCTGGCGATCTCGAGCTCGTGGTTCGTCCGTTCCAGGAGGGCATACATGACGCGCAAGTCCTTGGAGGTCTGCTGAAGCTGGGCTCGGCGCTCCATTGCCTCGGCCGCGTAGCGCCAGGCCCGCGCCTCGCTCTCCTCCAGCCTTATCAAGGCGCGCAGCATCTCACCGCCGGCGGCCCAGACCACCACCAGCGCCACCGCCGACTCGCGCACGATCGGCCATGCACCTTCGGTCCCGCGCAGCAGAAGCATAGAGGTCCCGACCAAGACTGCCGTCACAGTCGCGGCGCCCCCAGGGCCGATGAGCACCCCCGCCGTCAGGGTTGCCGTCATCCCCAGCCAGGGAGCCATCCCCGCTTCCCGGAGCAGGCCCTCCGAGACCGCCGCCCCCAGCAGACCCAGCACCAAGACCAGGGCAGACAGCGGAGAGCGGGCGGGCGGAATCAGGGACAGCGCGCCTCCCATGGCCAGCAAGAACGGCCCACTGAGGCTCGCCCAATCCGGGTGTGGATGCCGCATCAGGAAGGTCGCCATGGCCCACACGTAGGCAGCACTCAGCATCAGCACTGCTATCCGGCGGCGCGTGGGCTGCATCAGCTCGTGGAACCCGGGCGAGGGCGGCTCCATCTGCACGGACACCTCGAAGCGCCCCTCCACCTCCGCCCGCAGCGGCTCTTGCGCGGCCATCATGCCCCCTCCCCATCTAGCGGGATGGAATCGAGTACAGGCGCCTCCATGCTGAACCATGCTCAAGGCCCGCGCAAACGTCGGTGGAAGTTCTTGGGGTACGAAGGGGCCTTCGGCGGAAGGACAGGGACCTGGCGACATCCGGGTAGGGGCAGGCCACCGCGCCTGCCCCAGAGGGCGGACGGGGTCGTCCGCCCCGACGGGAATGGGGATGCGGCCGAGATCACGCGTCACGGGTCACGTGTCGCCGGTGGAGGCGCGCACTCCTCGGGGTGACTGCCATTCCGAGCGTCTCTCCATGTCACTCCGGTCGCCTCCCTGTGTCATTCCGAGCGCAGCGAGGAATCTGTGGCTAGGAGAGCCCTCGAATGGAATTCGGGGCTAAGGGGCCTTTGGCCGGGCGTCCAGGTTTCACAGCAGAGCTGTGAACGTGGTCACGGCAGAGCCGTGACCGTCCTGCGCGGACGCCGGAAG
>JBMNTK010000108.1:0-12826 GCA_050945695.1 Anaerolineae bacterium
AAACAGATGCGTATGTGATCGGCTTTGCGCTCGGAATTGGCTCGTGTCCGCAACCCAGACCTCTCGGCAGTGTTCTTCACCGGTAGAACTGGGGGATGATAGGCCCGGCGACCGGGCATTGGCAAGCGTTGCTTCCGGCAACTAGAGCCACTAGAATGCAGGCTCGCACCGTCGCAGGGACCGAGACACGCAGGAGGGTTTCTTCATGGATACATTCGAAAGGGTCCGCCGGATAATCGTGGATCAACTGGGCGTGGAGCCCGAGAGGGTCACCATGGAAGCCAACTTCCGGGACGACCTCGAGGCCGACTCGCTGGACCTGGTCGAACTCATCATGGCCTTCGAAGAGGAGTTCGGCGGGGAGATCTCGGACGAGGAGGCGGAGAAGATCCGCACCGTTGGTGAGGCGGTGACCTACCTGGAGAGCCACTCCGGGAACTAGGTTCCGCCTAGGGCGGTGCTGCCTTCCCGTTGAACGTGATGTCACCGGAAGGGCCGGCTCTGTGCCGGCCCTTGTGCCGTTAAGCCGTGTCTGCCAGTCAGGGCCTGAGGCCGCGTACCCGCTAGCCCGGCCAGCTCAGCACTACCTGCCCCTGGCTCGGGTCTCGCACCTGCACCGCGGCCGGCTGGACGCTGATGTCGGGTGCGTGCCAGGGACGGCCCGGCTGCAGTTCGGCCCGCCACTTGCCCAGTGATTGCCCCGTCGCGGCGTAGGCTTCGATCTCCAGCGTCCGCGCTGCCGTGCTGACCAGGTCCAGGCCCGCCGGTCCGATCGAGAGCGCCAGATCCCGGTTGGCAGCCACCACTGGACCCATGTCCGGCAGCGGGTACCACCACTCCTCCCACGTGACCTTCTCGCCGGCCGCCAGCGTGCGGTAATCCCAGAACGTCGGGGTCCAGCCGCCCCAGAGCTCGAGATACCCGCTGTCTTCCAGGCTGTAGCGGGAGTAGGGGATGTCTCCCAGGCCGAACACCTTGGCGCCGGGAGCGGACTGGGGCGGGAAGACCCTCAGCAGGCCGCCTGACCCTGGGCTCTGTGCACCCATCCAGCCGACGACGGCGCCTGGGTGGGCGAAGGCGCCCAGGAAGCCTTGCCATTGATCGGGCAGGGAGAGATCTCTGGGGCCGTAATAGGGCCAGGGAATGGCGTGCCCGGCGGTCGGGAGCCCGGGGTCGCTGGTGTCGTGCACCCGTGCTTGTGCCGCCGGGAGGAGCACCCGAGTACCCTTGGGGACGCTGCGGCCACCGGGCGCATAGGCAGCGTTGACCCAGAACTGCAGCTGCTGGTCGGCGCCGGTGCTGTTGGTTAGTGTCGGCTCGATCTTGACATAAGCGTGCTCATCCAGACTGATGCGCACCTGGCACTGCACCCCGGTCAGCCGCTCCTCGAAGGAGAGGATGACGCTGGCGGTGCTTCCTGCCTGCTCGACGGTGGCCTGCCACGGCAGGTACTCCGCCAGCCCGTGCTCCTCGGTGGGCAGGGCCCACTCGATCCCGCCCGCTGCCAGCCACCAGCCTCTCATGCCCCAGGTGGAGGCGATGGTGGCGGGGTTGTTGTAGAGCAGGGGGCGCCCGTTCACCTTGTCGGTGATCTGGTAGATGCGGCCGCCCAAGTCGGGCAGGATAGTGACCTCTAGGTAAGCGTTCTCCAGGATCAGGGCGCGGAACTGGCGCGGGGCGGGGGCCCCCACCTGGTCGAAGTCCAGCCCGTCGTAAGGATAGCCGACTTGCTCGGGCCGCAAGGGGACAAGCGCGGCCTCGTAGTCGGCGATGTTCAGGGTGATCGTGCCCTCCCTGACGCTGGCAGCCGGGGCAGACGCCGCTGCCGTGGGCTGGGGAGCCGGCGAGGGCCCCGGCACGGGCGTGGCAAGGGCCGGTGGCTGCGTCGGCGCGGGGGCGGGCGGGACGGTAGCGTCGGCGCCCGGGATGATGAGCTCCTGGCCGATCTCAAGCCGGTTGGGGTCGGCCAGACCGTTCGCCGCCACTATGGCCGCCACCGTGGTGTCGAACTGGGCGGCGATTTCGGACAGCGTGTCGCCCTTGGCCACGGTGTACTTGAGCCCGGGCTCCGGGCTGGGAGCCGGGGTCAAGGTGGGCGGCTCCGGGGTGGCAGTGGGCTCCACCGTCGGGGCCGGCACCGTGGGCGAGGGCAGTTCGGTCGGGCTGGGGGCGGCGGTGGGCGTGTAGGTGGGCACCGAGGTGGCGTACTCCACGACCTCGGTGCTGGCCGGTGACGGGAGGGCCGAGGAGAGGGCATCGGGCGGGCTGCCACTGATCACTACTGAGCAGGCCAGCAGTGGGATCAGCAGCACGATGGCGATGGTGACCAGAGCTAACCTATGGATGCGCATGGCCGAGCCGTCCCCCTCAGTTGCAGAGCCGGAATGTCAGCCGGAAGTTTACGTGGTGCTTGCCGGGGAGGCCAAGGCCGCGGACCTGATCACTGGAAGATCCCACACCCACAGTGTAGGCGCCCAGAGTCCCGTACATCGGGAAGTCGGCCGTCCACCCGGCACCACTGCGCTTGAGCTCCAGGTTCTGGCGCCCATCGGACCAGGATACCCAAGGGACATCGGCGGGCGCGCTGTCCGGGCCGGCCCCGATGAGCTCAACGAAGATGTGATGGTTCCCGCCGGATTCTCGCTCATCCTCGTAGCGGGCCTCCACCAACTCCCAGCGTGGTGACGCCGACTCCGCCAGGGTGACGCCCAAGCCATCCAGCCGGGAGTCCCACCGGATGCTGCTGCCCGCGGCCGGACCGGGGGGCACCGGAGCAGCAGGAGGTACCGGGGTAGCGGGCGCCGAGGGGGTCGCCACCCCGGATGCAGGCCCGGCCGGTCGGTTGGCAGGGAGCGGCGTGACCAGCGCGGCGGGCCGACCGGGTGGTGTTGACGGTGCAGGCGAGCTGACTACCGTCGGGCCTACCCAGGGAGTCGGTGTGGTGGCCGGCTGCGCAGGAAGACCCGGAACTGGCAGAACCCGGAAGCTCCACTGGTGTGTGCTACCGGGCGGGACGATGGCCTCGGCTGGTCCGCCCATTTCCGTGATGGTGCTGCTCGCCGACGATGAGAGGCCCAGGCTGACAGTCCGGGCATGGCCGTTGGTGTTCGTCGCGGATAGGCTGGCACTGAGGGCCCCGTCGGGGGCCAGCGACAGCCGTAGAGTGAGCTCCGTGCGGGAGCGGGGCTCCCTGCAGCGCAGGACCACGAATGGCTCTGGGTCGGTGCCGGTAGCCTCCACCGTCCAGGCCATCGCTTCCACGGCAGAGAGTGCGGGCGAGGGATAGAGCCAGCGCACGCCGCCCTCCAGGCCCGGAGTGCCGGCCGGGGAACGGAGGAAGGAGAAGCGCTCGACCAGCGGCAACGCCTCCCCGCCCGCGCCGGTCACCAGCCGAACCACCCGCGCACCAAGGGCGGGCACGACCCAGGCCTCGGCGGTGCCGTTGGTGAGGATCACCACCTCCAGGTCACGATCGCGTGCTTCAGGCTGGGCAGACTCCGGCACCACAGGCAGGGGATAGGCGGGGTGGGCCGGCGACGAGGCCTGGGCCACGCTGGCGATGTCCGGCACCGAGAACCTATGGCCGGCGGTCTCGACCGACCGGGCAGTGCCGGCCGCCTGAGGGCCGCTTGGGGGCAGGGTGGGAGAGGCCGTGGCCGCCGGGGTGCCCCCGCGGGAGACATGCGCGCGCAGGGCGTCCACCACGGCCAGGGTGAATCCGTCCTCCTTGATCCAGGCGGCTCCTTCCCAGTTGGCGGAGAGGCTGTTGCCGGCCCGGTTGGCCAGGAGCCAGGGCATGAAGGCGAAGTAGTAGTCAGGGCGGCTCTGCATGTAGTCGTAAGCGCCCAGGGTGAGGTCCACGAGGTCCTGCTCGGTCACCGCGGGGTAGCGCGGGTCTTCCGCCGAGCCGATGATGGCGCCGCCCTCGGTGGTGATCATGGGCACCACGAACCCGACTTCCTCCTGCAGGATGCGCGCATAGGCCTGGAACTTGAGGAAGCCGTTCGAGTCCTCGTAGACCGTGTCCCCGACGTAATAGCCGCCCTGTTCCCGGGGCAGCCGGGATATGGAGCGGAAGTGGTTGATGCGTTCGACCTCCTCGGCAGAGAGTCCCCGCCGGGCGATCTCGTCGGCTGAGAGGGGGACACTGTGCCGGTTGACGGCGTCGTTAGGGTAGTCGAGCGGGTGGTTGAGGAAGTAGTTGTGCAAAGGCAGCCAGGCCCGATAGAGGAGGTCGGCGCGCTCCCGTTCCCTCAGCAGGCGCAGGAACTCCCGCAGGAAGCGGACGTCGTCGTAGTCCCCCCCGGGGGCCAGGGCGGGCAAGCTGGGCAAGCCGCCGCCGGCCAAGACGGCCTTCGCTGCCGGGATCCACAGGTCCACCATGCGCTCCACTGAGATAGGTTCGCCTGGGCGCCAGCCCCCCGCTTCGCCGGCCAGGTTCGGCTCGTTGTAGAGCTCGTAATAGTAGACGCCGGCCTCCACACCCAGAGGCACGAGCTCGCTCAGGTGCTGGTAGGGCTCGTTGAAGGGCTGGAAGATGCGCAGCACGGGCATGATGCCCCGCTCGGTCATCCGCCCGATGAGGTATTCGTGCTCCAGCTTGGGTGCGTCCCCCTGGAGCAGCTTCACCCAGGTGCAGCCTAGCTGCGCGGCCACCTCCAGGTGGTGGTCAACCATGTCTGTGGGTTGGCCGAACAACGTGGGGGACCAATGGATGCCCCAGCCGTTGTCGCCCGCGGGCCGCGGGTATGCCGACAGCGGCATGGGTCCCTGGGCAGCGGCGATAGGGCCTGGGCACAGGGAGATTAGCACCAGGGCGGCGAGTACGGCGAGGATACGGGGCGGCCTAGGTGCCATGCGCGTGGTTGTCAACCTCTTCTGCCATGTTCTTCATGCGATATACGAAGGCAAGCACCTCCGCCACGGCTGCATAGAGCTCCGGCGGGATGATGCTGCCCACGTCTAGTTGGGCCAGTAGCCCAACGAGCTCGTCGTCGCGGTGCACGGGGACGCCGTGCTCCTCGGCCAAGCTCAGGATGCGGTCCGCCAACTCGCCTGCCCCGCCGGCCACCACCTGGGGCGCGGGATATGCCTGGGGCTGATAGCGCAGGGCCACGGCACGCCGGCGCGCTCTGCGTCCCATCGCCGCTAGACCACCAAGTCCACCAGGGCCAATTCCTCCGGTGCCAGGGTGACCGTGCCTGGGGGCTGGACGCTGAGGCGTGGGGAGGCGGAACAGCGCACTGCGCGCACCAGGTAGCCCAGGTTCTGGAGCCCCTGGCGCAGCTGGGGAGCGGCTCGCTCCGCCAGACGGTTGACCGTCTCGTCCGCGGTGTGCACGTCGCAGGCGATGGTGTCTCGCAGGATCCGCAGGTCCACCTCCACGGTGCCCAAGGGGGCGACCGTAAGCCGGAAGGCCAGGTGAGCGTTGCGCGGGTCGAGGGCTTGGCCCCGTCCGCGACGGCAATAGACGCGTAGCGACGCCTCATCCTGGGGGCCCGACCAGGCGATGGGCAGGCTGAAGGCGAAGGTGTGCGGGACGCTCGCGTCCGGCCCTGAACGCAGGTTACCGATCTGCTCGGCGTCCAGTCCCTGGAGGACGTTGCGCACCGCTTCCTGGCAGTGGCGCAGCGCTTCCCGGCTTTCGGGCGAGAGGCGCTCTGGCCCTTCCATCAGCCGGTCGAGCAGCGCATCCAGCCGGCGGATCTGCACCTGGACGTTCTCCTCCAGAGCGGGGAGACGAACCGGTGCCGAGCCCGGGTTCCGCAGGAAGAGGTCCCCAGTCTGCTTCCCCTCCAGCGTGGGATCGGCCAGGGCCGGCTGCCGACCCTGCACGGGGTGGTGGCGAAGCAGCAGTGCCTCCACCGGGGTGGCGACGTTGGAGAGTAGCGCTGCCACCTGGCGGGCGACGGTGGGATGGCCGGCGCTGGTCAGGGGTAGGGAAACCAGGGAGCGGGCCAGTGCTCGGGTGAAGGTCGGCAGCGACTCCAGGCGCTGCAGGGACGCCTCCCCCTCGAGCGCACTCCCCACCGCCAACAGTGACTGAGCCAAGCGGAACAGGCCGTCGGCGGTGAGGAGAGGACGGGCCGACTCCAGCCTGGCAGCGGCTTCCATCGTCTCCGGGATCAGGGGCAAGCCCTGAGCCTGGAGCCGCGCCAGCAGGGGCAGGCCGTCAGGATACTCCCCGGCCAGACGGCCCCAGCCTTCCTGCAGCGCCAGCAGGTTGGCGGCAGTCAGGGGCTGACCCGATCGCAGAAGGTAGGGGAGGACCTCACGGAACTCGGGCAACGCCGGCAGCCCCATCCGGGCCAGCAGCCGGTGCGCTGGGTCGGCGGGGGTTTCTGGGGTGTGGGGGGCTAGCGCCTGCGGCTCGGGGGCCCGCTCCAGGACCACCCGGTCCGGGGTGGCCTCCCGGACGGTCACCGCGACCCGGCCTTGCTCCGGTAGGTCGCCTACGACCTCAGCGCTGAAGCGATGCCCGCCCAGGGAGACGAGGGCCCGGTCGCCGTCCTTGCCCAGGATGGCGACGTAGTAGAGCCGGCCCGGCACAAGCACCAGGGAAGGGTCGCTTCCCCAGAGTCGTTGAGCCTCGGTTACCCGCGGCAGACCCTCGAAGTACATCCCCTGAGCCTCGTGAACTAGGGGCGGGCGCACCTCAGGTCAGGGCGCCCGCCCGGCGACGGTCGCGATAGGTTCGGCCTAGCGCTTCAGGTTGACCAGCTCGTTCAGCATCTCATCGGAGGTGGTGATGACGCGCGAGTTGGCCTGGAAGCCGCGCTGGGCCACGATCATGTTGGTGAACTGCTGGGCCAGGTCTACGTTCGAGGCCTCCAGGTAGCCGGCGTTGATGAGCCCGCGGCCGTCCTGCCCGGGCTGGCCGTACTGAGGGGTGCCGGAGTTGGTGGACACGGAGTAGAGGTTCTCGCCCTCTCGCATCAGCCCGCCGGGGTTGATGAACTTGGCCAGGGCCAGCTGTCCCAGGATGCGGTTGAGGCCGTTGCTGAAGACACCAATCACCTGGCCGTAGGTGTCCACACCGAAGGAGACCAAAGACCCGCTCTCCAAGCCGTCCTGGCTCACGGGATCAACCTCAGACAGCCCGGAGAGGCCAGTGACGGTGGTCAGATTGAGGGTGAGGTGGGCCGGGCTCTCGGCGCCGGTGGTGTAGGCCAGCTCCAGCTGGATTGTGGGCGACTTGGTGCCCGCAACCCCGCTGTTCTCGTCCACGATCTGGCCGTACTCATCGAACTGAATGGTGGTATCGGACACCGAGCTGACCGGCGTGGATACTACAGTGCCGTCGGCCTGGACGGTGAGTTCGTTGGCCGCCACGTTCCAGGTTACCGGCGTGCCGGCAGCGCGGGTGAACACGACCTCTATAGTGTGTATCACCCCCAGGGAGTCATACACCCCGAACTGAGCACGGACGGTGTCACCGGCCTTGGACTCGGCGTCGAGGTTGCCCTTGAAGTCCACCTTGCTGGTGGCGCGGGCCATGTTCTGGCCGAAGGGGATGCTGATAGGCTCCAGTTCCCCGGAGGTGTCCACCACACCGTTCGCGTCCGCTGCCCAACCCAGTATGTGCATGCCGGTGGAAGGATTGACCAGAGTGCCGTCCACCCCGATGTCCATGGTGCCATCGCGGGTGAAGACCTTGCCCGCGCCGCTCTCCACCACGAAGAAGCCATCGCCCTGGATGGCGAGGTCGGTCAGTTTGCCGGTCGCCTGCGGGCTGCCCTGGGTGAAGTCGGTCCCGACGCTCCCCAGGCCCATTCCCAGGCCCACCTGGGCTGCGTTCCGTCCGGCCATGCCGTTCTGGGGGGCGGTGGCGGTGCGGATGGTCTGGCTCATCAGCTCCTGGAAGGTGATCTTGCTGCTCTTGTAGGCAGTGGTATTGACGTTGGAGATGTTAGCAGCGATCACGTCCAAGTAGAGCTGGTGGTTCTTCAGGGCTGCTATTGCAGAGGAAAGCGAACGCAACATGGGTACGTGCCTCCTGAGAGTAATGGGGCGCCGGCATTCGTGCCGCGCCTATGGGCACAGGCCTCCCCCAGGGGGTCCAGCCTGCAGGTAGTCACTTCGCCAGCACGACGCTGTCTATGTTGGTGAACACGCCGCCCTTTCGGCTGGCCGCGTCCACCGCGGTGACTACGGTTCGGTTCCGGACGCTCACGATGAGCGCCAAGTCATCCATGAGGACGAGGGAGTCGCGCGCTCCCTTCGATGCGGCCTCTTCCACTGCCCCCTCCAGACGCTCAAGCCCCTGGGCGTCCAGGGTGACTCCACGCTGCTGAAGCCTGGCCTGGGCGTGCTTGGAGAAGCGCAGCGCTCCTGCCTTGCTAGTCTCTCTCTCCAGCACCTGGCCGAAGGTCGCGCCCTCTACGGACTGGGGCCGGGACGGCCGGGGTGCTGGGGCGACCGAGCCCGCCTGCGAGGACGGGTCTATCGCCAGCGTCGCTCTATCCACCGATGCTTACCTCCTTCACGGTGTTCAGGGCGACCTCAGTTCCGGCCACGCGCAGCCGTACCTCTCCCTCCCGTACGAGCGCAGCCTCCACCATTCCGGTCACCGGCTGGCCGGAGCCGTCGAGGCCGGACACGGTCTTGCCGATGAGGGCGCTGGCGCCGGTGAGTGACTGGGCCAACGTCATCTCGCTGATGGCCTCGTTGAGCTTCTGCAGCTCGGAGAGCGAGGTGAACTGAGCCAACTGGACCATGAACTCGCGGTCGTCCATGGCTGCCATCGGGTCCTGGTACTTCAGCTGGGTCAGCAGGAGCTTCATGAATGCGTCCTGCCCCAGCTCCATGCGATCCTTGGTACCGGTCGCCTGTGTTGATTGGGGGTCGGTTGTCGACCCCAGGGCGGTTACGTACATCGCGTCCCCCTATGCGGAGAGGTCCAATGCATGCAGAGATGAGGGCTGCCAGGACGCCAAGACCGCCTCCACTGGCCTGGCCTCGTCCCGGACACGCCCGCTCGAGTCGCGCTCGGGGTAGGAGTGGCGCTCCTTCCCCTGGTCGCTGAGGGAGACATTAGCCTGGGATAGGGCCATCCCGGCCTGGGCCAGCGCCAGCGTCAGCTCGGGGAGCCGAGCCGAAAGCAGGTGCTGCGCGGCCGGGTTGTCGGTAGTGAGATTGAGTGTGACCTCATTCCCATGTACTGACAGGCTGACGCTCACTCGTCCCAGGTGCTGCGGATGCAGCTGGATGTCCACGTGGCCAGAACCCTCACCCGCGGACATCCGGACGTGGGTGACGATCCGTTCGGCAAACCCTTCCAGACTGACGGGTCCGGTGGCCTCTGGCGCGGGACTGGTGCCCTGGACGGGCAGCTCTGCATTGGTCGGGCTAGGTGCCGCCGCGGTGGCGGCCGGCAAGGACGCAGACGGCTCGGGCTCCGGCGCGGCCACGGTGCGGGCGCCGGTGCTGGGGCTATTGGCCTCAGCGGCCGGCACGGCCGTCATGGCTTCCCAGGCGGGCGGTGACACAGTCTCCGAGGGCCGTTGAGCCGACTGCATGGCCGCGGCTACCTGGGGCGCATCGCTAGCCGGCCTGGCGTCAGGATCGGCGGGTTGGCGCTGCTGTCCTTCCATCGCTTCGGTGAAGATAGCAGCCGGTTGAGATGCGGGCTGAGCCCCCTCCGAAGCCAGCTGAGCGGCCGGCGGCGCGGCTGCGCTCGTCGCCGGGCTGGCCGCGGGCGCAGGTGCCTTCGCCGGTGGCGCTGCCTCGACGATCGGTCCCATGGCGGGCTGCGCCGGCGCAGGGGCAACGGGTGCCTCTCCCGTGAAGGCGGGGGCAGACTGCTGACCACAGACGCCGGCTAGAGGCTCCCTAGGCCCGGGGGCAGGTGCGTCTGCCACCACGACGGCCGGCTCTGGGTCTGCCGCCTGCGGAACCGCGAAGACGGGCGTGGTCGGCTCATCGGCTGCCAGGGCGACCAGCAGCGGCGAGAGGTCGGTGCCGAGGATCTGATCCGGCAGCTCCTCCTGCTCGCCTGGCTGTTTGGCCTCGGGCCCCGGGGTGTCGACACCGGCCTCTTCCGGCGCGGTTGCCGGGGCTGTGGGGGCGGGCAATCCCAGGAGAGCGAGGAGCAGGGCCGAGAACCCTTGGTCTCCTTGTCCTTCCTCGGTTGCCGCTCCAGGGACCACGGCGCCGGCCAGATTGGGCAGGGCGCTTAGTAGCGGTAGCGGGCACGCGTTCATTGGGTTATCACCTCCTTTCTCTTCGGAATGGTGCGTGGCAGGCCGCAGAGGCCCACAACGCCACGCGTACACCCTAACACGCCGCTTGGCCGCTGACCGTAAAGCGGGCGTGATATGGCCGTAAGGTGAGCGTGAATCCTGCTCTCAGGACGCGTCCTCACATGGACTTCATCACGCCCTTCAGGATGGCAAGCTTCATGGAGACCAGCTCGGTGACGGTGTTGTAGTTGATCACCGTCTCCGCCAGGTGAGCCATCTCCCAGTCAATGTCCACGTTGTTGCCGTCCAGCCGCATGGAGGTGGACTCGTCGCGTGTGACGGTGATCTGCGGCGCCTCCTCGGCAGGGGACGGGCCGCCATCGGGCCCTGGCAGCTGAGGCGAGGCCGCCTGACTGATCAGGCGCTGTAGCTCCTGTTCGAAGGAGACCCGCGCCGCCTTGTAGCCCGGGGTGTTGAGGTTGGCCATGTTCTGGGCGATGGCCTGCTGCCGGAGGGAGAGCCCGTCCAGCGCATAGCGCAGGGTACGGATCGCCCGGTCGTTGATGAGGTCAGACATGGACTCAGGCCTCCCAGCCACCCGAGCGGGAGAACTCCTCCCGGTAGGCAAGCACTCGGGGGACGTATACCTGGGTTTCGGCGATGTCTGGGACACCGCCGGCGCGGTCCACTGCGCCCGGTCCGGCATTGTAGGCCGCCAGCGCCAGCCGCTCGTCACCGTAGCGGTCCAGTAGTGACGACAGCAGCCGCACTCCTGCCTCCACGTTCTGGGCCGGGTCGAAGGGGTCGGTCACCCCCAGGCTGGCGGCGGTGGAGTCCATCAGTTGCATGAGGCCCTTGGCACCGGCCCGGCTGACCGCCTGGGGGTCGAACCCCGACTCGGCCTTGATGAGGCCCTTGACCAGGCTGGGGTCCACACCGTGGCGGCGGCAGGCATCGGAGATGAGGCTCTCGAAGTCGCCGGGAGCAGCCCTGTAGCCTGCACTGGTCCGGTCAGGAGTGAGGCGCGCCAGAGCCTGGCGTAGCATCTGGAGCTGCAGCTCCACCAGAACTGTCACGGTGGCACTCGGAATCACAGTCCTCTCCTGCTTACGGGTGACGTTGATGTCGGGCGTTGGTGAGGTCATCCAGGGTCTTGGTCTCTTGACGGAGAGCCTCAAGCCTTGCCCGCTCGAATCCGCGGTCCTTGAGCTTCTGCATCACCTGCTCGTCGCGCTTCAGCTCCGCCAGCCGCTCCCGGGCCTTGGCGAGGGCGATGCTGCGGCTGGCGATCTGTTCCTGGCAACGGCGTTCCTCGTGACGGAGGTAGTCGAGGTAGCTCCAGGCGGCAGCGCTTCTGGCCGGGTCGAGGCCTGGCCCCGAAGGCGCGTCCAGGGCGGATAGGGCCTCGGCCTGCCGATGGCGCACAGCCTGGAGCTCGCGGTGGGCAGCCGATACCAGCGCCAGGTGGCGGGCCACTTCGACTTCCTGGGCATCCACCAGGCTAGTTCGGTAGTCGAGTACGCGCTGAAGGCGGAACCGGAACCTCGTCATCCTACTCCTCGAACAGGGCGCGCAGACTGGCGACAGTCTCGTCGAACGGCGTCACTTCCTCCGGCCGCTGCCGCAGGAAGGCCGTGATCTTGGGCATGAGCTGCAGCGCCCGGTCAATGTCAGGGTTGCTCCCGGGCTGGTAGGCGCCGATATCCACCAGGTCGCGGGCGCGGTTGTAGACGGCGAGGCACTCGCGCGCCTGGGACGCCGCCCGTTTGTGCTCGACGGGCACGAGGCTGTTCATGAGCCGGCTCACGCTGGAGGAGACGTCAATGGGCGGATAGTGATCCTCGGCCGCCAGGTCCCGAGAGAGCACGATGTGCCCGTCGAGGATCGAGCGAGCGGTGTCGGTCACGGGCTCGGTGAAGTCATCGCCCTCGACGAGAACGGTGTAGAAGCCGGTGATGCTGCCCCGCTCGGAGGTGCCAGCGCGCTCCATCAGCTTGGGAAGGGCGGCAAAGACCGACGGGGTGTAGCCACGGGTGGCAGGGGGCTCGCCGATGGCTAGGCCCACCTCCCGCTGGGCCATGGCGAACCGCGTCACCGAGTCCATGAGGAGGGTGACGTGCAACCCCTGGTCGCGGAAATACTCCGCCACGGCGGTCGCCACCAGCGCCCCTTTCATCCGGACCAGCGGGGGCTCGTCGGAGGTGGAGACGACCACCACCGAGCGCTTCATGCCCTCGGGCCCGAGATCGCGCTCGATGAACTCCTGGACCTCCCGGCCGCGCTCGCCGATGAGCCCGATGACGCTGATATCGGAGCGGCTGTTGCGGGCGATCATGCCCAAGAGGGTGCTCTTGCCCACGCCTGAGCCCGCGAATATCCCGATGCGCTGGCCGGCACCGATGGTGAGGAACCCGTCAATGGCTCGCACCCCGGTGGGCATGGGCTCGGTGATGGGAGTCCGCCGCAGGGGGTGGGGCGCCTCGTTGCTGATCGGGTAGCGCTCGGGGGTTACCAGAGGCCCCTTGCCATCGAGCGGTCGCCCCAGCCCGTCCAGCACCCGGCCCAGAAGCTGCGGGCCGGCAGGCACGGTGAGGAGCCGCCCGGTGGCAATAACCGGACCCCCGGACTCGATGCCTTGCATGTCG
>JBMNTK010000109.1:0-12631 GCA_050945695.1 Anaerolineae bacterium
TGAGGATGCCGTAGCGCACGCTGAGCTCCACCACCTCATCCACCAGCTCCTTGCTCTCGCCGTAGAGCCGAATGCGGTTGAGGAGCGAACCCACTTTGCGGGTGGCCCACAGGCTGGGCAGGAAGTCATCGCCGCCTCTATCGGCAAACGTGACTTCATACTCGAAGGTCTGCGGGCGCCCGTTCACTTCGCCCGTAAGCCTTACCTCAGCCGGCCCGCTGCCCTGATAGCGCCCCACCACCAGCATCTGGTGGCCGGCGAACAGGTCCGGCAGCGGATGAGGGTAGTAATCGTCCACCGCCACGCCGTCCACCTCCAGGCTCACGTCCGCCAGCACCGGCGTGGAGACTTCGGCGTAGAAGGCGCCCACCTCTTCGTCCACAGCCTGCCCGGGTCGCACGTAGCTGCTGGTGCCGCGCAGCTCCCGGCCCAATGTATCCAGCAGCGAGGTGTCCACGTCATCGCCCACCCCGAAGCAGAACAGACGAACAGACGGTCGGGCCGCTTGACGGACGTTGTTGAGGATGAGGACGGGATCGGTCACCCCGGCAGTGGGCAGCCCGTCCGTGAGGAAGATGACCACGGTGGGACGTTCGGGGTCAGCGAGGGCCATGGCCTCCAAGAGGGCAGCGTTGATGTCGGTGCTGCCTCGGGCCTCCAGCCCGGCCACGAACCGCTCTGCCTGTCGGAAGCTGTCCCCCGGCTGCATCGTCCGGGCCAGCGTGCTGACGCCGGTGGAGAAGGAGATGACGTTGAACCGGTCGCCCGGGTTCAGGTTGCGCAGGATGTAGGTGAGGGCTTCCATGGCCTGCTCGATCTTCTCCCCCTCCATGCTGCCGGAGACATCCAGCACCAGGATGACGTCCTTGTCTACCACCTCCTCGTCGCCGGTAGCCAGCGCGGGAGCCACCAGCAGCGCGAAGTACCCCGCCTCCTCCTCACCACGGAAGCTGAGCAGGCTCACGCCCAGGTCCTCTGGCGAGACCGAGTAGTAGAGGGCGAAGTCGCTATCGGGGACTACGTCCTGGGCTTCCCAGCCCACTCGGGCCCGGCTCTCCCCCTCTTGGGTTATGTCCACCGGGTGGGTTGAGGAGTAGACGGCACGGATGGGCACCTGGGACTTGAGGTCCACGGTGATCGAGACCTCGCCCAGGGGCTCGGGGGAGAAGCGCTCGGTGGACAGGGGATAGACGTAGCGTACCAGGCCATTCTCGGCGGTCAGCGCCTGGGCGTACTCGATCTCTATGCGCCGCTCGCCGCCTGGCTCGATGGGGAAGATGCTAGCCTGGAAGAGGTCGCGCCCCACGTACTCCAATAGGGCAGGGTCCTGGCGCTGGCGGACGATGTCCTCGTAGATGCGCCGGGCCTCCTCGCGGGTATAGAGCTGGCCGGGGAGCGGCTCTCCGTCCACCCACATGGCAAACCGGCTGATGGCCGCCTCCTCGGGCAAGGGAAATAGGTAGGTGCCCTCCAGCGACCACTGAGACTGGTTGACGAACACCTGGTCCACCCGGGTGATGGCCACCTGATCCTCGATGGTGACCGTCACGTGGTGGTACTTCACCGCCAGATAGGGCACGTCGCGGGGCTCAACGGGGGGACAGCCCCGGCAAGGGGGAGCGGGCGGCCGGGGGATTATCCACCCGTCGGCGGAGGCAGTCCCGCTCGAGGCCAGCAGGACCAGCCACACGGTGATCAGCACTAGGCCAAGTCGCAGCCCTCGTCGCATTGGGGTCCTCCTCGGGACACGGTTACCTAGTAGACGCCACCAACCGTGGGCTGGTTCCGAGGGGAGGTTCACACAGAGGCACTAGGGCGCAAAGGGGACTAGAGACGGAAGGGTGAGGGGTGCGTAGGTCTGAGTCCTCTACCGCCGGCGGCTGCCGCCCATGCCACCACCTCGGCTAGAGCCACCGAAACCGCCCGTCCGACGGGAACCGCCAAAACCACCGGGACGGCTGGAACCACCGAACCCGCCCGGGCGCCGAGAGCCCCCGGAGCTTGGGCGGGAGGAGGGCCCGAAACTCCCCGGCCGCGAGGCGCCACCGCGTCCCCCAGGGCCCGGCCACTGAGGCCCGCGGGGCATAGGCCAACCGCCAAAAGGCGGGAAGATGACGTGCCGCTGCCTCTCCCGCCAGAGGGCTTCTTCCATATCGCTGCGGGCGCGCCGGGCCGCCTCCTCTACCTCCCGGAAGCGCTCGATCGCCTCTCGGTGAGTGCGCACCAGGGTAGGGCGATCCTGGGCCTGGAGTGCTACCTGGCGCAGCCGCTCCGCCTCGGTCAGGGCATCCCGCAGGCGACCGGCCTGGGTCCCGGCTGTTGAAGCCAGGGGTCCGCCGGGGATGCTCCGGGCCAGCTGGGCCGCTTCCTCCACCCGTCGGCGAGCCCCTTGCGCCGCCCGTTCCAGTTCTCGCCGCAGCCCTTCGACCTCCGCGATCTCTTGGTCGGCGCGGGCCCGGGCCTGAGGGATAAGGTTGGTCACGGCGTTCAGGACGGAGAGGGCGGGCAGGAAGCTCATGGCCTGCACCAGCCGGCGCCCTTCCTCCAGGCGCCGCTGCGCATCGGCCAGCTGCGAGATCACCTCCGGCGTTACCGCCATCGGCTGGGACCGCACCCGGGAGATGGCCTCTTCCAGCTCCTGGGCGGCCCGCCCCAGCATCTGAGCCGAGTCTCGCTCCGCTCGGCGAACCTGCTCTAGCGCCTCCACCACCTGCTGGGCTGCCGCCTCCGCCCCCTCTAGGGCGGCCGCGGCACGGTCCAGCGACTGCCGGGCCAAGTCAAACCGCTGCGTGGCCATGTCGTTGAGGGCCGGCACCTGCCCCAGCTCGCGCTCAGCCTGGGCCAGCCCCGAGCGGGCCTGCTCCAGGGCCGGCGCCACCGAGGACCAGTTGGGCTCCGGATAGGCGCGCAGGGCCTCCCAGGCCGGCAGCGCCTCCCGCTGCAGGTAGCCCGATACCCGAGCCACCTCCGAGCGCAGCTGGGCCAGCCTCTCTTCGTTCTCGGCTCGCAGCCCCTCCCACTCCAGGATGTCGCGCAGCATCTGGGCGCTGGCCTGATCTAGCGCCTCCACCCCAGCCCGAACCTCGTCGAAACGGGCCTCCCGGAGGTGGGCGCCGATCTGGCTGCGAAGGCGAGCCACCTCTTCCTGCCCGGCGGCCAGCGCCGGGGGACGGTAGCCTCGGTTCACCACCTCCTGGGCCTGCTGCAGGCGGCGCTGGTGCTGGGCCAGGGCCTCCACCAGGGCAGCCTCGGCGGCCAGGCCCTGCAGGGCAGCATCGGCATCGGCCAGAGCATCCAGATGGAGCCCCTGTTCGAGCTCGGTCTGCGCCCGGGCGAGCAGGCGATCCACCCCAGCAAAGGCTTCAGCGGCACTCAGAAAAAAGCCGGGAGGCAGGTCCTCCTCGCCCTGCCGACGTCGTGAGCGCGCCTCGTCCAACCGGCCCGGGGCCTCGTCCCGGGCCTTTCGCAGCCGGGAGATCTCGGCCTTGACCCGGTCCACGTAACCCAGGATTCCGTCCGCATCCACGGTGGCCGGGTCCACCAACACCAGGTCCACCTTGAGGGGCAACCCTATGAGCTGCCGGCGCACCGACTCAAGCTGCGCCACCAGGGCCGAATCCTGCTGCTCGGGCCGGTCCAGCACCAGCATCGGGTCCAGGAGGGTGCGCAACTGGTCTTCTGTGAGCCCCAGCACCCGTTCGCTCGACCCCACCAGGGTCAGGTACAGGGTCTCCCACCCGCGGATCTGGTCCTCGAGGCTCATCTGGGCAGTCACGGACGGATCGGTGAGGTGCTGACGTAGCTCGAAAGCGGCGCTGAGGGCCGCCTGGCTCTGCCCCAGCCAGCTTCGCACCTGCCGGCTCAGGTCGGGGTAGTTTTCGCCACCGTACCCACGGAAGAGCTGGTAGAGGATGGTGTCCTCGGGTGAGGCTCCCTGCAAGAGCCCTTCCCCGGCCAGGAGGAGGTTGGCGGCCCTAGTGCGCAGGTTCTCCAGGTGGGTCCGCAGGCGGGCCCGCTTACGGGCCGGGGCCACCACCAGGACATAGGCCACGGCCAACACGGCTAGCAAGAACAGGAGCCCGGCAATGACCGCCAGCCCCCGCAGTATCGGAGAAGGGGGTGGATTGAGGGTGCGGTTGACGTCCTCGAGCGCCTCGACGAACCCGCGCGTGGGGTCGCCGTCAGCGATGGCGCGGCGCATGGCCTCTCGGAGGCGGCTGGCAGCCTCGTCGGTGTCGAGGGCACTGTCGAAGAGCCGCTCGCCGAAGGTGATGCTGTAGGCATAGGACAAGTCCGTGGCGGTGCTGGCTTCCAGAGCGAGGCCGTTGTCGGCGAAGGCGTCCGGCTGGCTTAGGTCTCGCAGACCCGCCTCGGCCTCGACCGTGTCAATGTGGCTGAACCAATCGGTCTGGCTGCCGGGACGGTAGTCGGTGAGATACACCAGCACCCGGTAGTCCTGCTCCGCCAGGGGCCGCGCCGCCTCACACACCGCGTTCACGTTCAGGGAGAGCACGCTGTCGTTGCGTATCTGGGCGTAGGGGCAGGGCCCCTGAGCCCCAACCGGTGCCGCCGGCAGGAGCAAGAGCAGCAGCATGGCGATAGCGCTGATCAGGTGCTGATGGGCGGCCGGAGGATAGGATGGTACGGACCTAGCCCTATCGCGGCTAGGCAACAGACGGCGCACAACTAACTTAGCCAACATAGCCTCTATCCTTTCTCTCCGCTCGGCCCCGATCAGCGCTATCGGCGGTTTGTGCCCTTACACCAGGGCGCCGTTGGCGGTCAGCCGGCTCCGCAGAGCGTCCACATCCACGTCCGCCACCGCCCGGCCTTCAGCCGCAGCCAGGGCCGCTGCCGTGCCGGCCGCCTGGCCGATGGCCATGCACGTGCCCATCACCCGGGCGCCGGCCATGGCCTCGTGGGTAGCCGAAATCGTCCGGCCGGCCACGAGCAGGTTGGCCGCCCCTTGGGGAACCAGGCACCGGTAGGGGATGTCGTACCAGTCGCCCTTAGGCGGGTAGAGCGACTCCCGATTCGGGTACATCCTCTCCCTCTCCGCCTGCCAGAACGCACAGCGCTCACCGCGGGGGCATTCCCGGGTACACAGGTGCACGGGGTAGGTGTGGCCGAGCGGGCAATGGATGTCTATCCACCAGGAGCCCCGAGCCACGGCATCTGGGAACTTGCGGCCAGAGGTCACATCGTCGCCGGTGAGGGTGTAGAGCCCCCCAATCTGCCGGCTCTCACGGGCACCCACCTGGGGAGCCGTGGCCAGGATGTAGGCGTCCTGGAAGCCTTCGACCTCAGAGCGCAGCGTCTCCAGCAGCTTCCAGACCTCCCGCCGGGCGATCATCTCTCCCCGGGTCAGGTCCCCCACATCGGTGGGGTCGGCGGGAATGCGGGTCATGTTGGGGGAGTAGTAGTCGCTGTGGACGGTGTTCACGGACAGGAAGCCGGGGTGGTAGAAGTGAAGCTCACCGGATTCCAGCTTCTGGCGAACCAGCTCCATGGCCTGGCGGCGCCGGTCCTCGGGTAGCTCAGGCACGCCGGCCAGGTAGAAGAACGACCCCATGGACTGCACCGCCCCATCGAAGGCCCGGCCCTGGGTGAAGGGCAGGCCGGCGCGAGCCACCAGGTCCGCATCACCGGTGGCATCTACCACCACCGGGCCCGCCACTACCTGCCGGCCCGACTTGCTCTCCACCACGACGCCCTCGAGCCGGCCCTCATCGCCGACAATGTCCACGGCCAGGGTGTGCAGCAGCAACTCCACGCCCGCTTCCGAGACCATCTCATCGGCCACGTACTTGAGCGCTTCCACGTCGAAGTTGATGCCCCACTGGTGGAGGGCCTCATCCCAGCTGCGGGCCCCTCCCAGGGCGTGCATCCGGTCGGTCAGCTCCTTGAGGATGCCCTCGACGATGGGAACGTCGCTCTCACTGGCAGTATGGCCTAGGATGGGCGCCACCATGCCCGCCGTGGCCAGGCCTCCCAGGAACCCGTACCGCTCGATCAGGATGGTACGGGCGCCCTCTCGGGCAGCCGCCACTGCCGCCGCAAACCCGGCCGGGCCGCCGCCCGCCACCACAACGTCTGCCTCTGCGATCACCGGTAGCTCCCGCGCCGGCTCCCTGAACGTCCTGGCCATCGGTCCTCCTCCAGATGCTCATTGCGGGCTCTCAGCCCGCCAGTTCCGCCAATGATACGCCTTCGTCGCGCAGCTTAGCCTGGACCTCATCGAACCCCGGTCGCTTGGCCACGAAGGCGGGGATCGCCGTCTCTTCCTCCTCGGAGAGGCCGGACGCAAGCGCACCCACCAGCCTACCCTTCAGGAAGTGGAAGTAGGCAAAGTGGCCTTCCTCTACGGAGCCCCGGCCCAGCGCCGCATCCCACGTTTCCAGGTCTCCCCAGGTGCGTATACCCATATCGAAAAGCACCGTCCGGAACGAGGGCAGGTCGGTATAGGGCTCCTGGGCGCCGGCCATGTTCCGGCCCGCCTGTCTGCCGTGGCCGTGGGCCGAGGTCCAGTGTTCCAGCCGCAGTCGCCGACCGTACGTGGGGTCGGGCCAGGCGGCGATGTCACCGCCGGAGTAGATGTTGGGGTCGCTGGTGCGCAGGTACTCGTCCACCACAATGGCCCCATGGGCGTCAAGCTCCAGCCCGGCCCGCCGGGCTAGGTCGGTGTTCAGGTCTATGCCCACCCCCAAGACCACCAGGTCAGCCGGCAGGGTGCGCCCATCGTTGAGCACCACCCGCTCCACTCGGTTCGTACCCTCCATGGCCGTGACGAGGGCGCCCGGGTAGAGGATCACCCCGCGCTGCTGGTAGAACTGGTGCAGCTGCCGGCCCAGTTCCTCCGGGGCCAGCCGGGACTGAAGCCAGGCCTCCGGGAACACGAGCGACACTTCCTTGCCCATCATGGCTAGCGAGGCAGCCACCTCGGAGCCGATGAACCCGCCCCCTATGACGACGGCGCGAGTGGCATCACCAGCGGCGGTGCGAATCCTATCGGAGTCATCAATAGTGCGCATAGTGAAGACGCCCGGTAGGTCGGCGCCGGGCAGTCTCAGCCGGCGCGGACGGCCCCCAGTGACCAGGAGGAGCTTCTCGTAGCCCAGTTCGGTCCCGTCCTCCAGCCTGACTCGGCGCTCGCCGGGTATAAGCTCAGTGACCCGCACGGAGCTGCGGATCTCGATGTTGTGCTCGGGGTAGAACGGCGCCGGCTGCAGGTACACCCGGTCGAGCCCCTGCTCACCCCGCAGGTAGCCCTTGGTGAGGGGTGGGCGCTGATAGGGCCGGTGTGGCTCTTGGGCCACCAGGAGGATGTCGCCCGAGGGGTCCTGCTCCCGTATGCTCTCGGCGGCGCTGCCACCGGCCAGACCTCCGCCAACGATCAAGTACTTCCTTCTCTCCACGTTGCCTCTCCTATGCGTCTGCTAACGATTCAGTGCTAGTGACTCCAACACGGTTAGTTTAGCACTGACCCCCTTGTCTGTCTGCCACGGGGAGGGGAGATCACCGCAGAGACCGCTGAGACCGCAGAGAAGACGCAGAGGGCGAAGAACTAGGAGGTGTGCGACTACTAGGTTCTCCCCATCAGCCACCCGGGCTCGTGTTCTACCCTCGCTTTGTTCCTCTCTCAGCTCTCCTCTTTCCTCTTTTCCTTCCTCAGCGATCTCCGCGGTCTCTGCGGTTAGACCCCCTCCCTAGGCTGGACAGATTGCCCGGGCGTAGTACAATGTTGGTGGACTGTAAGAGGCGATGGCTCACCTCGCAGCCCTGCGCGGCCGGTTCCAGTCCTGGCGCTGCTATGCCTTTCCCCGCCCCCAAAGCCAGGGCTATCGTGCCGCAGGTAAGGTGAGCGCTACGCCTGCTCGACCAGTAAGCGATGTTTCACAGGGTGAGTTAGTATGATGAAGAAGCACGTCTTGCTCATTGAGGATGACGAGCACCTCTCCCGCGCGGTAGACATCACGTTGTCCCGCGAGGGCTTCGAGGTCACCACTGCCAGGGATGGCGACGTCGGCCTCCGACGAGCCTACGAGCAACAGCCCGATCTTGTCATCCTGGACGTCATGCTACCTGGCCTTGATGGATGGGAGGTTTGTCGGCGCCTGAAGCAGATGGCCAACACCCCCGTCCTGATGGTGACCGCCCGCGCCACCGAAGAGGACGTCCTGCAGGGTTTCCACTGTGGCGCCGACGACTACGTCCGCAAGCCCTTCAGCCTCGCTGAGCTGGTGGCCCGGGTCAAGGCCCTGCTCAAGCGCGCAGACACCTATGGGTCGTTCACACCTCAGGGCAACGTCTTGCGCAACGGCGACCTCGAGGTGGACCTGGCCCGCCATCAGGTCACCAAGAACGGCTCCCTCGTGAACCTGACCCCGCTGGAGTTTCGGCTCCTTAGCTACTTCCTCCAGAACCCCGGCCGGCTGCTCACCCACGGCGAGTTGCTTACTCACGTATGGGGGCCGGAGTTCTCAGGCGAGGACCAGTACCTGCGCCTGTACGTGAGCTACCTGCGGCAGAAGCTGGAAGACGATTCCGCCAACCCGCGCTACATCTTCAACATCAGAGGAGAGGGGTATCGCTTCCGCGAGGCCTGAGGGCAGCCCGTTGCGCTGCCCGGGCGGTCGAACATGTCGGCAAGGGTAGCGGTATGCAAACGTTCTCTTACAGATCACCAACACAGTTCTAACCCATCATTTATCCCAGAATGGCGGCCTCGGTGGTATTCTACTAGCCAAAGAACCGGCGGACTCGATCCGGCTCATCCTTCCTGCACGCTCTCTCTACCACCCTACACTCAAGCCGGCACTCCCGGCAGCCATCTACCCATGCTCCCGTCGGGTACGCAGGCAAGGCCCTTCCGGCCCCCAATGCCCACCGCGACGCAGAGTCAGCCGGTAGTCTAGCTAAGGGTTAAGGTAAGAGTATGGATCAGCGCATCCTACTGATCGAGGACGACGCCCACCTGGCGCGCCTCATTGGGCTGGCCTTGGGCAAAGAGGGCTATCAGGTCACGATTCAGGGCAATGGCACCCTGGGACTTGAGACAGCAGAGAAGGAACAGCCCGACTTGGTAGTCCTGGACATCATGCTTCCGGGGTTGGACGGCTGGGAGGTCTGTCGCCGGATCAAGGCTTCCAGCAACATCCCCGTCCTAATACTCACCGCTCGCGTCACCGAGGATGACGTACTCAAGGGCTTTAGCTGCGGGGCAGACGACTACTTGCGCAAGCCTTTCAGCCTGGCGGAGCTCAGGGCGCGCATAGCGAGCCTCCTCCGCCGGAGCGCGACCCCGGAGAGGTCGGCGCGCGAGCCCTCTGTGCTTACGAACCTCGACCTGGTGCTGGATGTGACGCGGCACCAGGTGCACAAGCGCGGTCAGCCGCTGGGACTCACACCCAAGGAATACCGGCTTCTGTCCTATTTCCTGCGCAACCCCGGTCGGCTCCTGACCTACGAGGAGCTGCTCACTCAGGTATGGGGTCCGGAGCACAAGGACCAGAGTGTCTACCTAAGAGTGTATGTACGTTACTTACGGCAGAAGCTGGGCGATGACCCCAACCATCCCACCTACATCACAAACGTGCGGGGCGAAGGCTACCGGTTCCGCGAACCCTAGCCAGTGCTCGTCTTCCAGCCGATCACCCCTAGGCGAGCGGGCGGCCCCGGGCCTGCCCGTCGCCTAACCCTGCCCGCGGCTCCGTTTAGATTCCGTGGTAAGAGTATGTATAGAGTTCCGATACATGATTAAGGAACCGCCCCTTGATGCCCCCTGGGGAGCCTGCTATAGTACCGATCGGCCCTCCTGGGTGATCGCCTAGCGGGCCGGGAAAAGCCGACCGCTCCTGACTCACTATGGCCTGTGGACAGGAGGGGCCGAGTACGGGCGGGTGAGCCACCCGTACCCGGCATGACCTATTACAGACATCGCAATGCAATGAGTGCGTGGCTCCCCCCGCCTTTGGGGGAGGTGAGGCAGGAAGAGACTCGATGGGTCCTGGTCCACTGACGGCCAGCGCCTGCTGGCCTCAGGAGGTCTCTCACCACAAGGAGTCACCGAGAAGAGGGCGCTATTTGTACTGGTAGTGACAGCGTTAGTCTTGGGCAGCGTGATGCCAGCCATTGCACAGGAGCGCGTCAACACCTCAGCCGAAGTGGAAGCGGCCAACAACGGTCAGCCCGTGGTCGTTGCTGCCTGGTGGGGCACTCCCGAGCGCGACAACAACCCGGCCACGCCTGGCCTGCAGCTGCTTCTCAACCCGGGCTCTAGCGAAGGCTTGGGCCTCACTGAGATCTGCCTGTGTGTGGTCCTGTGGGATCCCTACGGTCCCGCCAACATAACCGGAGCCCCCATAGATGTCTACGAACCAACATCTCCCTGCGGCAGCTCATTCACGTTCAAGACCCAAATCCATGCCGTACCCGATGGGCCCTGCGGGGACAGCGGGGTAGGCACGCAGAGGTTCCGGGCGGCCATTGATGGCGGCCTCGTCTACTTCAACCAGATGGCCGTGGGCGTCGTTCCCGGCATTGCCACCGTCGAGGATGCCTACACCCAGGTTCACAACTGCGGCCTCCATGTCTGGCGGGCCTGCTTCGTCTATGACAACCGTCAGTACCCCAGCGCCTTCGATCCAGCCTGGTTTACGCTGGACGAGGCCAACGTGTTGTTTCCGTGCATCCCTACCAAGATTGACTTCTCGGTACATCCGCCTGTTGACCTACTAGCCGGTCAGTATCGGGGTCTCCTCTTCCTGCGCGCCGTTGATGCTAATGAGAACGACTGCGCCGCAGGAGCCTGCGTACCTGGTGCCCACGACTAGCCACCGGTAGCCCACGCCATTCGGCCCCCACCCTGGGGGCCGAATGGCCCGCTCGGCCATGGACCGTGTCTTCGGGTCGGGATGACAGCAATGATCGGCCTGGGGCACGCGCCAAGGGAGTATAGAGGCATGCCATTTCCGCCAAGACCGGCAAAGGCCACCGCTGCCATCGTTGGCCTACTGGTGCTTCTGCTCGTGAGCGCCCTGCCCGCCCTGGCAGCCACCGGGCTGGGCATCGGGCCGGGCCGGGTCATCCTGGAGGACGGGCTGCGCGGTGGGGAGTACATCCGCAGGATCAACATCCTCAACACCGGCGACGAGCTCACGGAGTATGCGTTCGTCATCGAGGGGGACATCGCCTCCTGGATCAGCTTCTACAGCGACGAATCCCTCACCGAGCCGGTGGAGGCGTTCGTCGTCCAGCCTGGCAGCAGCAGGGCCGTCTACCTGCGCATATCCATACCCGAGGACACCCCCACCCAGTTCTACGAGACCAGCGTGACCGTGATCGCCCGTAAGCCCTCCACCACGGAGGACGGGACCTCCGATGCAGGAGACGACGTCTCGGCCGGCGCCTCCGTCTCGCTTCTGGGCCGGCTCAAGATCGAGATCACCGTCACCGGCACCCAGAACCTAAGCGGCATCCTGGGCACGATCCACACCTACGACACCGAGGTCAACTACCCTCTCAAGGTGGTGGTGCCCTTCGAGAACACCGGCAACGTCCGGGCGACACCCGTCATCAGGGTGGAGATCCTCCAGAACGGCACCGTGGCAATGGAGCAGGCCTACCAAGACACGACGGTAGAGCCCGGCAACACCAGACTGATCGAGGTGGCGGCGGACACGACCGACTTGCCGGAAGGCGACTACCAGGCCCGGGTTACCGTCTCGCTGGGCGATCAGGTGCTGGAGACTAAGGAGCTGGCGTTCAAGGTCCTGCCGGTGGGCACCCTCACCCGGGAAGGCGTCCTCGAGGCGTTGGTTGCGGAGACCGATGCCTGGGTGGGCCAGCTGTTCAAGGCGGTAGCCACCTTCGCCAACACCGGGCAGATCGAGACGCCGGCGAAGTTCGTGGGCGAGGTGTACCGGGAAGGTGCGCTGCTGGCCACCATCGAAAGCAGCGAGCAGCTCGTCCTGCCCAACGCCCAGGCCAGCCTGCCCGCCTACTATAAGGTAGAACAGCCCGGCGATTACCTGCTACGAGGCACCGTCAACTACGGCGGCAAGCTCACCGAGACCCGGGAACTCAGCTTCACCGCCGTGGGCATGGCCACCGGGGGCACGCTCGCCCAAGGGCAGGGGAGTGGCTCCGGCGTGAAGGCCAGCCTGGCCATATTCTCGGATCTACTGGGCTCGTTTGGGTCCACGCAGTTGCTGCTCGTGGGGTTGGGAACAGTGGCGCTCCTGGGTACCGGGGTGAGCGTGGTCGCGGTGCGGTACCGTCGCCGGCGGGGCGCTGGTGCCGATCGCTAGCCCCGCTCGCGCAGTGCAATAGTCTGAGGGCAGTGATGTTAGGAGTCAGTTATGAGGAGAGCGCAAGGGCCTAGGACGGTGGTGGGCGCTCTGGCGCTGCTGGTGGTGATTGCGGTCGTGAGCGCGGCCGTGGTTGTGCTGCCGCCGCTGCTGCCCGGGCTGGTCGTGGCCCAGGACCCCCTGGTCACGGAGCCAGTCGAGCTCAGTGAGCCCCCGAACGAGGCCTCGCCTGAGCCGGCACCGACCGACATCGACACCACAGAGCCCGCTGTCACCGAGACCGCCTCCGCCACGCCGCCGCCCTTGCCCACCGACACTCTGGA
>JBMNTK010000110.1:0-12606 GCA_050945695.1 Anaerolineae bacterium
ACCACTACCACACCGTCGTCGGGAAGGCGCGTGACCTCTTCGCGAACCACGGTGATCAGCGGGTGAGACTCCACTCGCTCGGTCACCATGCGGGCAAAGCCCTCGCGATCCACCGCCAGCGCGCCGCCCGCAGGCACCGCGCACCCGTCCGCCACCGACAGTATGAGCGACCCCAGCCGCCGCATCTCAGCCTTGAGCAGACCAGGGGCCCGGTCCAGCAGGTTGGAACCCAGGGAGTTGGAGCAGATCAGCTCGGCGAAGTCGCCGCCGGTGTGAGCCGGGGTCTGCCGCTTTGGTCGCATCTCGTAGAGCCGGACCGGCACGCCCCGCTCGGCGATCTGCCAAGCGGCCTCGCTGCCTGACAGTCCGGCGCCTATCACAGTTACTGTGTTTACACTCATGCCAATCCTTATTGTAACCCTGAAGCTCCCCTCCATCAAGCTCCTACCACCTGCGGTGCCTTGCGGCGCGTCACAGCCGCGGGAGCACCTCTGAGTACCGGAGCCAGGGACGAGCACGCATCCAGCCCGAGAACTCGGTCCAGATGGGGCCTGGCGCGCGAGTATAGCACCGTGGATATTCCGCCCTCAAGGTCCTGGACTGTGGAACACTTGCGATGGCGGAGGGCCTTGGTGCCCCCTCCTCCACAAGCTTCCGACCGGAAGAGACCTGTGGTAGACTCAACTACGGGGGCAAGCACATGACCGCCGTGGAGTTCATCGCCGCCAAGCGAGACGGACAAGAACACACCGCCGACGACCTAAGCCGGTTCATCGCTCAGAGCATGTCAGGTGAGGTCGCCGACTACCAGCTGGCGGCCTGGCTGATGGCAGCCTACATCCGCGGTCTAGCCCCGGCGGAGACCAGTGCCCTCACCCAGGCGATGGTGGCCTCCGGCCGTGCCTATCCCTTGGGCCACTTCGGCCCCCACTCTGTGGACAAGCACAGCACCGGTGGGGTGGGAGACAAGACCTCGCTCGTGGTGGCGCCGCTTTGCGCTTCCTTAGGCGCGATCGTTCCTAAGATGTCCGGGCGAGGCCTGGGCTTCACCGGGGGCACCCTGGACAAGCTCGAGTCCATCCCGGGCTTCCGCACCCAGCTTTCGCCCAGCGAGTTCGAGGCCGCCCTGGCCCGTGTGGGGACCGCCATCGCCGCCCAGTCTCAGGACCTGGTGCCGGCGGATGGCAAGCTCTACGCCCTCAGGGATGTGACCGCCACCGTGGACTCCATACCCCTCATCGCCTCCAGCATCATGAGCAAGAAGCTGGCCCTCGGCTGCCCGGCCATCGTGCTGGATGTGAAGGTGGGCTCCGGCGCCTTCATGCGCAGCCTGCCCGAGGCCGAAGAGCTGGCCGCGCTTATGCTGGACATTGGCCGCGACGCCGACCGGCGTGTCACCGCCCTCCTCAGCCCTATGGACAGCCCCCTGGGCCTGGCCGTCGGCAACTCGGTGGAGGTGCTAGAGGCCCTGGAGACCCTGCGCGGCCAGGGTCCTGAGGACTTCACTCGCCATTGCTGTCTGGTAGCAGCGGAAATGCTGGCCCTCGCCGGGCTCCACCCATCGGCCGAAGGCGCTCTCAGGGTTGCTGACGACCACCTGCGTTCTGGCGCAGCTGAAAGCCGGTTCCTGGCAATGGTCGAGGCTCAGGGCGGCGACGCCGACGCCCTCGCCGCCGGCAGACTCCCATTGGCGCCCCTGGTAGCCGACCTGTACGCCGAGCGGGAAGGGTTCGTCCGCGGCATTGATGCTCGGATGGTGGGCCAAGCAGCCGCCGCTCTGGGAGCCGGCCGCCAGCGCAAGGAAGACCCGGTTGACCACGGGGCTGGCATCCTGCTGCGCTGCCAGGTGGGCGACCGGGTGGCCGCCGGCCAGCCGCTGGCCACCCTGCGGTCCTCCACTCAGGAGCGGCTGGATGCAGGGCTTGTCCAGTTGGCGGGCGCCTTTGCCCTGTCGGACCAGTCGCCTGAGGCTATGCCCACTCTGCACAGGGTCATGCGCACATGAGCCTGGCGCCGCGCTATCGTTGGGTAGTCTCTTCGGCTGTTTCCGCTCCCGGTGAGGATCTCCTCACCCGCATCCTGCGCAGCCGAGGCCTTCGCGACCCCGAGCAGATCCAATCCTTCCTCGATCCGCTGTCGGCCCCTCCGCTCTCGGCATTCGATGTGCCGGGCACGCATTCGGCGGTGGCGCTCCTGCGCTGGGCTATCCGACGCGACCAGCGGATCATCGTCCACGGCGACTACGATGCCGACGGCCTCAGTGCCACCGCCCTCATGGTGAAGGGCCTGCGCGCGTTGGGAGCTCAGGTCACGCCCTACATCCCCAACCGGCTGGACACCGGCTACGGCCTGGACGCCATGTCGGTGATGGAGCTGGCCACCCAGGGGGACGTGCTGGTCACGGTGGACTGCGGTATCCGCTCCCTGGAGGAAGTGCGCCTTGCCCGCCAGCACGGCATGTCGGTGATCGTTACCGACCATCACCTGCCCGGCCAGGAGTTGCCCCAGGCCAACGCCGTGGTGTCCACCCGCCTGCCCGACTCGCCCATACGGGACGAGCTGACGGGAGTGGGGATCGCCTACCAGCTCCTGCGCGCCCTCTACGCCGTCGAGGGCAGGTTCGGCGACGAACTCGAGGATGGCGCCAGCGGGCCGGCTTGGCTGGAGCAGGAGGTGGTGGACCTGGTGGCGCTCGGCACCATCGCCGACGTGGCTCCGCTGGTGGGCGAGAACCGCCGGCTGGTGCGCCTGGGCCTGGACAAGATGCGCCGAGATCCAACCCTCGGCATCGCCGAGTTGGCGCGCGTGGCGGGGGTACAAGCTGAGCGCATCAACGCCTGGACGGTCGCGTTCACCCTCGCCCCCCGGATCAACGCGGCTGGACGCCTGGGGTCCAGCCTGCCCGCCCTCGAGCTGCTGCTAACCGCCAGCCCGGCTCGCGCCGCGGAGCTGGCCCAGTACCTGGAACGGCTGAACCGGGAGCGCCAGCGCCAGGTCAAGAGATGCCTGGAACTGGCCAAGGCGGAGCGGAGCCGGAGCGCCGATGACGCCCCGCTGATCTTCTCCGCCGCGGAGGACTACCCGCAAGGGATCGTTGGCCTGGTGGCCGGCCGCCTGTGCGAGGACTTCGGCCTGCCGTCCATCGCCGTGTGCCTCGAGGATGGCAGGGCGCACGGGTCTGTCCGCTCACCCGAATGGTTCAACGCCAATCAAGCCCTGGAGAGCTGCGCGACCCTGCTCGACAAGTTCGGGGGGCATGCGCAGGCGGCCGGTTTCAGCTGTCCCACTGCCGTGGTCCCCGAGGTCGAGCGTCACCTCAAGGACTTGGCTAGAGCTCTCGCCACCGAAAGAGATCCTCGGCCCACTCTGGAGGTGGACGCTGAGACCCCGCTGGTGACAGCAGGCCAGCCCATCTGGGAGCAGCTCGAGGCGCTGGAACCCACCGGCTGTGGCAACCCCCGGCCGGTCTTCGTCAGCCGCGGGGTAAGGATCGCCAGCAAGTCGTTGATGGGCCGGGACGGCTCTCACCTGCAGGTGGTGCTCCAGGACGATTGGGGGGAGATCAGGGCGGTCGGTTTCGGGTTCGGGCCGATCTGTCCCCGCCTGGGCGATCGGGCTGATATCGCTTACCATCTCGATGAGCACGCTTACAACGGCACAGTGGAACGACGGCTGCAGATCATAGACTTGGCGGATCCATCGCAGCCGGAATGAGGAGGCAAGCATGGCGCTGGTTGAAGTGCACTACTTCGATAACCCCGGCCCAGAGAACACTGAGGCCACGCTGGCTGCCGCCGCTGCGCGAGCCGCGTCGCTCGGCATCAACCAGGTAGTGGTTGCCAGCACTCACGGCTCAACCGCTCTCAAGGCCCGTTCGACCTTCCCTGCCGACACTCGGATCGTAGCTGTCACCATTTCCGCCGCCTTCGCCCGCGAGGGCTGGGTGATGACAGAGTCGGAGCGGCAGGAGCTCCAGGCGGCGGGAGTGACGGTTTTGACAGGAATGCACACTCTCGGTGATGATGTGAGCGAGTCCATGGCCGGCGAGGGTTGGCCGCCCAACCGCATTGTTCGGGAGACGCTCTACCGCTTCTCCCAGGGAGTCAAGGTGGCGGTGGAGGTGGCCGTGATGGCCGCTGAGTCTGGGCTGCTGGACATGGATTCGGACGTGATCGCCATCGCCGGCACCGATTCTGGCGCCGACACTGCTCTGGTCCTGAGGCCGGCTTACGCCCGCGACTTCCGCCGCCTCAAGATCAGAGAGATACTGGCCATGCCAAGGTGATGCTTTGATGCGTGTACGTGAGCTGTGGGGGCGGCTGTCGGGCCCCGCTAAGGTCGGCCTGGCCTTTGCGGCAATCGCCATAGTCCTGACCATCATCGGTCAACTGCGGCACCCGGACGACATCACCGTCCGGTCGCTCGTCATGGGCATTCTCATCGGTGGGGGCTCCTGGGGCCTGGTGGCCTGGGCCATCGCCTACGCTGCCTGGGACGTGGAGAGCGAGATCGCCGCGGCCAGCGAGGAAGAGGACCGCCTGCAGAGTTCCGAGCCTTCCCCCAGCTAGGCGCATCCCGGACAGCATGGCACCTCCGATCGGACACTTGCCCGCCGCGCCCGAAGCGGCGGGTTTTGCTGCCTCTAAGGCCCACGGTCAGGCGAGGGCTCTGGGACGGCTGGGCGAGCTGGAATCCCTGATAGCGTCGGCCGGGCCGGCGTACTTGGTGGGAAGCGGGACGTGGCCGCGAGAGGGATTGGCGGCGGACCAAGACTATGTGACAGCCAGCGCGCCCGACGAACTGGCGCCGATGCTTGCCCGTAGGATGGGCGGGCGCGCCGTCCTCATGGATGCCGAGCGCCGGCACTGGCGCGTTGTGGCGCCGCGCCTCCCGGTGGTTGACCTGGCGCCGATGGCGGGCGGCGATATCTCGCGCGATCTCGCCCTGAGGGACTTCACCATCAACGCTATCGCCGCCATGCTCCCGAGCCGCAGGCCGGTGCTGGACCCTTTCCGAGGGCTGCCCGACTTCCGGTACGGCCTGATCCGCCAGGTCTCCTCCCAGGCCCTCAGCGCTGATCCCCTCCGCGTGCTGCGGGGCCTGCGCCTGGTCTCTGAGCACGGCTTCGTGATCGAGGCCAAGACGCTGCAAGCCATGTGCCGCGCCGCTCCCGGGCTGGGCGGAGTCAAGCCAGAGCGCATCCGAGCGGAAGTGCTGCGGGCGCTGGAAGCCCCGGGATGGAAGGGCGTGGCCATGGAGGCCCTGCGCCTAAGAGTCTGGACCGCGCTGCCTATCCGGCCGCCCCTCGATCCCTCCGCACCCCGGCTGGCCGCCTTCCTGCAGCAGCTGTCCAGCCTAGAGCCCCTGGTGCGGCAGGCCGCCAGGCGACTGAGTGGCGTCCTGGGCCTCTCTGACGACCGGGCCCGGGCCGTCGCGGTCCTGGCCGCCCTGTTCCGGGCCTCCGACCGGGAGGTCAGGGACGCGCGCCCGGGCGAGACCTTGCGCCTCTCCGCCCGGGAGGCCGACGCGCTGGTCAGCGTGGCAGCGACCTCCCAGACGGTCCCAGGGCTGGACCCGGCTTGCCGGGGGCGGGTCTACGACCTGGTGGAACAGCACGGCGCGGCTGCGGCCTGGGGAGCGGGCCTGGCCGGTGCCAGGGCCGTATTGGAGGCAATGCTGGAGCTTCGGCTGCCGGAGGTGGCTCAGCTCCCCGACGGCCGCCAGCTTGCCGCGGCCCTCGCTCGCCCGCCGGGCCCCTGGTTAGGCCCGCTCATCGCCAGGCTGCGGCGGGCCGTCGCCACCGGCCAGATACGGCCATCGGAGGCCATCGGCGTTGCCGCCGAATGGATCGAGGACAACACTGCACAAGGGAGTGCCAGCAATGAGGATTGACGGACGTGATCGTGGTTGAGGCCGCCGTAGCCAAGACGGGGAAGTACGGCGTTCCCGAGAGCGGCGACACGGTGGAGATGGTGGAGAGGCCCCGAGGGGGGATATCAGTCGTGGTGGTGGACGGGCAGCGCTCTGGGCGCGCGGCCAAGGCTATCAGCAGCCTGGTTGTGCGTAAGGCGACATCGCTCATACTAGAGGGAGTGCGGGATGGTGCAGCGGCCCGCGCTGCCTCTGACTACCTGCACGTATCCCGCCGCGGCCAGGTCTCAGCCGATCTGGTGGTGATCTCGGCGGACCTGGAGACACGCAGCATCGTGATCACCCGCAATACCAACTGCCCGGTGCTGGTGCTCAACGGCTCCGAGACCCAGGTCATCGAGGAGCCCACCGCACCGCTGGGCACCAGCCGAGTGGTTCGCCCACAGATCACGGAACTCCCTCTAAAGGAGGACCTTCTGGTCGTGGCCTATACAGATGGAGTGTGGGAAGCAGGCCTACGGTCGGAGCGGCCCCGCTCCAGCCCCGCTTGGATCGAGGAGATCGTTCTGGCCCACCGCATCGATCCCCGGGCGGCTGCCGATGCGGTGCTGAGCCGAGCGATAGAGCTAGATCAGGGCCGTCCGCGTGACGACATGACCGTCGCCACGGTGGCTACCTACCTAGACGAAGAGGCGCTGGATGTCCGGCGAATGCACGTCATCCTCCCCATCAGATGATCCGGCCGGCCAACGATGCCGAGGGCCAACTCGGGAACAACGGAGTGAGGGCCCGCTTCGCATAGCAATCGTGGGCATATGCGGAGCAGGCAAGAGCACCCTGGCGGCTGGGCTCCGGGCCCGGGGGTTCGCGGCCCGTCAGATCAGTCAGGAACACTCGGGGGTCAGCCGCCTATGGCGCCGCTTCTGGGATCCTGACGTGCTCGTGTATCTGGACGCCTCCGATAGGGTTGTGGAGGCGCGTTTGGGCAGGCATGACCACGGCGAGATCGCCGCTCGTCAACGCGAACGGTTGGCCCTGGCTCGACAGGAGTGCGACATCTACGTTGACACCGACCCGCTCACCCCGGCCCAGGTGCTGGACTACGTCCTGGCGTACCTACCCCGATTGGCCGTCCCGTAAGAGGGTGCTGAGGATCTCCCGGACCTGCCCGAGGTCCGCAGCCCACATGGCCCGGTCGGGCGTGCGGTCCCGTCCTTTGGGTGCCAGGTGGATAGCCCGCATCCCCACTCCCAGGGCACCGCGGATGTCGGCGTTGGGGTTGTCGCCGACCATCACCGCCTCCTCGGGTGCCACCCCGGCCGCAGTCAGCGCACGCTGGAACGTAGCCGCAAAGGGCTTGCAGGTGCGCGCTTCCTCGGAGATCTGGATGCTATCGAAGAAGGAAGCGATGCCTAGCCTCTCCAGCTTCATCCGCTGCTTGGTCCGGTAGCCGTCGGTGATTAGGCCCAGGTAGACTCTCCCCCGGAGCCACTGCAACAGCTCGAGGGCCCCTTCGCGCAGGCGCGGTCTCTCCACCGCCTCTCGATCCCACCGCTCGTGCATCTGTAGCGCGAGCGCCTCCTCGTCCATACCGATGGCGGCCAGCCCCCGGCGCAGGCGGATCAGCCGCAGCTCGTCGCCGGTGATGGTGCCGGCGTGCATGGCAGCCCAGAGGCCGCAGGTGGAGCTCCAGAAGGCGCGAAGGAAGACGGCGTAGTCCTCTTCTCGTGCGCCACGCTGACGGGCGACTTCGTACGCGGCTTCCAGCACGGCCCCAAAGCCCCCCGGGTACGTGGTGAGGGTATCGTCTAGGTCGAAGAACACCGCCCGAAGCGGTCCCTGCGCCATCCTATGGGCCTCCTATTCCCGGCAAACACACTAGGTGCCGGGTATCATTTGCGGTTTGGACACCTGATGGTATCCTGCCAATCATGTCCGAGACAAGTCAGCGACGCCTGAGCCACCGCCTCGCGGATCGGGCGCGGTCGGCGGTGTCTTTCCTTCAGACGCTTCTGGCCCGCCTCCGCTGGCTCTTGGCCCGGCTCCGCCTGGGGCTACAGACGGCCTACGATGGCGCCCGTCCTCGCACCCTCGAGGACCGCAACATCCTCCTCCTCCATGCCGACATCGCTCTCCAAGGGATAGTCGCCGGCGGGGCAGCCGCCTACCTATCGGTGTTTACGGTCCGCCTGGGTGCCACCCCGGTGCTGGTCGGTCTCCTCACCAGCTTGCCCTCCCTGGTCATCGCGGTGCTGTCCCTGCCGGCCGGCCGCTACGTGGCGCGACAGACTCGACTGATCCCGGTTGTGGTCAAGAGCCGTATCTGGTTTCGCATATCATACTTGCTCATCGCCCTGGTTCCCTGGGTCCTGCCAGGGATGGCCGCCCCCGCTATCGTCGCTATCTGGGCACTGGCTTCGGCGGCCAGTGCCTTCGCCAACGTCTCCTTCACGGCTGCCATGGCTGAGGCCGTGCCCACCCACCGTCGGGCCGGGGTCATCAGCCTGCGCTACGCCATCCACGCCGTGATCACGGCAGCCACCCTGCCCATCACCGGTCGCATCCTCGACACCATGCCGTTCCCGCTGGGCTATCAGGTGGTCTTCCTCTTCAGCTTCGTAGCCGCCATGCTCAGCGCCTGGGTCTACGGGCTGGTCTCCATCCCCGACCAGGTGGTTGCCCCCCAGCCGGCTGCTAGCGGCAACGCCCTTAAGCGGCTGCAGGCCGCCGCCCGCAGCTTCACCACCGAGGGTCGGTTCACGGCCTACCTGATCGCCTCGGCAGTATTTCGCATAGGACTCAACCTGCCTGCCGCCCTCTTCAGCATCTTCTGGGTGAACGAGCTCCAGCTGGCAGATGGGTCCATTGCCGTGGTCAACATGGTATCGAGCGTTAGCTCCGTCATCGGGTACTTCTACTGGGGCCGCATGGCGAAGCGCCGAGGCCACGGCCCAGTCCTGTGGGCATCGGGGCTTGGGCTGGCCACCTACCCGGTACTGACGGCCGCGGCAGGGTCCCTGGGTCCGGTCTTGGTGGCGGCAGCGGCCGCAGGGTGGTTCAGCGCCGGCATCAACCTGGCCTTCTTCAACGTGCTCCTGGCGGTGGCGCCTGAGGACCGTCGTTCATCATTCGTAGCCATGGACGCCCTGGTGGCGAACTCCATCGCCTTCATCGGCCCGCTGCTCGGTTCCGTGCTCACCGACCTCATGGGCATTCGGCAGGCTCTGCTCCTCTCCGGGGCATTCCGGTTGGCCGGCGGAGTGCTGTTCCTGGTCAAGCGTGTTCGCGACTGAGCCATTGCCGCCCCTCGGCGTCAACCGTATACTCCAGCAGGAGATAGGTCATGGCCCGGGAGCACCCCGGCTCGCGCGGCAAGCACTTTGAGGATGTGGCCCTGCAGTTCCTCTCCCGGCTTGGCTACCAGGTCGCCGAGCGGAACTGGCGCTGTCCCGCGGGCGAGCTCGACCTGGTGGCTTACCAGGCCGACACCCTCGTCTTCATCGAGGTCAGGGCACGCGCCGCCGGCGCCCCCTACCTGCCCGAGGACACCATCAGCCTGACCAAGCAACGTCACGTCGCTGCCGCCGCTCAGGCCTACCTGGACACCCACACCTGGGAGGGACCGTGCCGCTTCGATGTGGTGGCCGTGGACATACACCCAACCGGCACCACCGTCCGCCTCATACAGGATGCCTTCACCGCCTGACCGGGCTGGGGGCGTCCATCGCGCACCGATGCCCCTCCGATTCCCCCGCCTCCTGGAGTCTAGCCGCCGGTGGATAGTGCCGCCCTCCCTCCCCTGGTGGTCATCGTAGGCCCGACGGCGGTGGGGAAGACCGCTCTGGTACTGGACCTGGCCGCGCACCTGAGCCTAGAGGTCATCTCCGCCGATTCCCGCCAGATCTACCGATACATGGACATCGGCACCGCCAAGCCCACCCCGGCCGAGATGCAGCGGGTGCCCCATCATCTGGTGGACGTCGTGGACCCGGATCAGACGCTCACCATGGCCGAGTACCAGGAGATGGCCTACGAGGCCATAGACGGGGTGCTGGCACGCGGGCGCCTGCCCTTCCTGGTGGGGGGAACGGGGCTATACGTCTGGGCCGTAGTGGAGAACTGGCAGATACCGCGGGTCGCGCCCCAGCCGGAGCTCCGCCGACGCCTGGAGGAAGAGGCCGCCCGCTACGGCGCCGAGCAGCTTCACCGCCGTCTGGCCCAGGTAGACCCCGAGGCCGCGGCTGCCATCCACCCCAACAACGTACGGCGGGTGATCCGAGCCCTCGAGGTCTTCGAGGCCAGCGGAGTCCCCATCTCCCGGCAACAGCGACGCGGCACACCCCGGTACCGGTGCTTGCTGGTGGGCCTGACCGCCCCCAGGGAGGACCTGTACCGGCGCGCGGACGACCGCGTGGATGCCATGATCGAGGCCGGCTTGGTCGAGGAGACGCGTCGTCTCCTAGAGGCCGGCTACGGGCCCGAACTCCCGGCCATGAGCGGGCTAGGCTACCGCCAGATCGCCGAGTACCTGGCCGGGAAGTACGACTTGAACGAAGCGGTGCGGCGCATCAAGACCTCGACCCATCGCTTCATCCGCCAGCAGTACACTTGGTTCCGACTGGACGACCCGCGCATCCGGTGGTTCGAACAACCGGTGAGCACGCAAGAGGTATTGGACCTTGTCAGGGGTTGGTTTGGAGGCTAGGGCAGACGCGAAGGCAAGGCGCCCTCGGTGGGCGACCTGGCGGCGCGCCGCCTCCGCTCAATGGAACTACCGCTGGGCTATGGTGCACGAAGTGGCCATGAACCTCGGCCTCACCCTGGCCGATCCGGCCACAGTGGTGCCGGTGCTGCTGCAGGAGTTCCGGGCCTCCAACACGGTGATCGGGTTGCTGCCCTCCATCCGCTACAGTGGGTGGCTGCTGCCCCAGCTGTTCGCCGCCGGCTATCTCCAGAGCAAGGAGCGCAAGGCGCCCTACGTGATCGCGCTGGACCTGGCGCGAGCAGCGTCTTACGTGGTGATCGCCCTCTTGCTGATGGCGCACCGGCGCCTCCCCGATGGTCTGGTCATCGCCCTGTTCCTGCTCCTATTCGGCTTCACCCGCATCACGGCCGGGTCGGCGATGGTAGGCAGGTTCGATGTGGTGGGCAAGGTCGTTCCTCGGGAGCGAATGGCCGCCTTCTTCGCCACTCGGGGCATCTGGACCGGCGTCTGCGGGTTCGCGGCCGGAGTCGTGATCACGGCCGTCCTGGGATCCAGCCTCGGCTTTCCACTGGACTATGCTGTGCTGTTCCTGGCCAGCACCGTCGTCTTCGCCGTTGGAGCCCTGACCTTCTCCCTGGTAGGCGAGCCCGCTGTACCCGCTCAGTCCGCCTCACGCTCGCCCCTGTCGCAGCTGGGGCAGATACCCGCGATCATCCGCGGAGACCCTCTCTACCGCCGCTACGTGGTCTACCGCCTCCTGCTGGAGGTGATGGGGATCTCCGTGCCCTTCTACATCGTCTACGCCATCGCCCGGTGGCAGGTCCCGGTTGCCATGACGGGCACCTACATCGCCGCTGGGACGGCAGCCAGCCTGTTCGCCAACTTCTACTGGCGCCGCCTGGCTCAGCGCCGAGGTAACGGGTCGGTCATCACCAGGTCGGTGCTGCTGAGTGCCACAGTGCCCGTGATCCCGCTGGCCCTGGTCCTAGCCGAGGGCCTCGGCCTGACGGGGCTGGCAGGCTGGGTCGCCTCTGCCGCGTTCCTGGTCCTGTACCTCGTGCAGGGGGCAGGCAACTCTGGGCGCGAAATATGCAATAATGCTGTTCTCATCAACTTGGCACCAGAAGCGCAACGCCCCACCTACGTGGGCCTCACCAACACTGTCGCGGGCCTGTTCACGTTTGCACCGGTGTTGGCGGGGCGGCTGATTGACGAGCGAGGCTATGAGGTGTTGTTCGTGTTGACTCTGATCATCTCGCTCCTCACCTGGGTAGCAGCCAGACGAGTAGCAGAACCACCGCTGCCCCTGGCCACGGGCGCCGGCAGCCGGCCCGCGCTGGGAGGCGGAGATGCGGCCAAGGCCTGAGCCCGGATATCTGCGGCTGTTGCGATCGGGCGAGCTTGTCCGCCGGGTGCACGCCGCCTATGAGCGCCTCAAGGCCTGCCGCCTCTGTCCCTGGGCCTGCGGCGTCAACCGGCTGGCCGGGAAGCGAGGAACCTGCAGGACGGGCGCGCTCCCGCTCGTGTCCTCATACGGGCCCCACTACGGCGAAGAGGTCCCGCTGGTGGGCTACGGCGGTTCCGGCACGATCTTCTTCGCCGGATGCAATCTGCGCTGCATCTACTGCCAGAACTACCAGATCAGCCATGGGCTCCAAGGCGACGAGACCGAGGAGCAAGACCTGGCCAGGATGATGCTCGAGCTCCAGGACCAGGGCTGCCACAATATCAACCTCGTGTCGCCGTCTCACGTTGTGCCCCAGGTGCTGGCAGCGGTAGCCCTGGCGGCTGAGAGTGGGTTGCGGTTGCCGATCGTGTATAATACCGGGGGCTATGACCTGCCCGAGACACTGCGCCTGCTCGATGGCGTGGTGGACATCTATATGCCCGATGCCAAGTATGCGGCGAGCGCCGTCGGGAGGGCGCTCTCTGGAGTACGCAACTACCCGGCCGTCAATCGGGCCATGATTCGCGAAGCTTACCGCCAGGTGGGCAACCTGGCCGCCGACGCGCGGGGGGTGGCAACGCGC
>JBMNTK010000111.1:0-12556 GCA_050945695.1 Anaerolineae bacterium
ACCATCATGGACGTGTGTGAGCCGTACCTCTTGCAGCGGGGGATGCTGCACCGTACCCCTCGGGGCAGGGTGGCCACTGCCCTGGCTTACCGTCATCTGGGCATCCAGGTCCCGGAAGACCGACCGACACAACAGTCCCTCTTCTAGCAGCGACTGGCCGGCCGGGGCGATCGCTGGTTATGTCGCTGAAGTGACAGTGGGCTCGGCCGGTGGTATAATCCGCCCGTTTGCCAAACGCCAACCGGGGAGTCTGCTGGCCTATGCCCGGCACTGAGCTGAACCTCAACAGCATCCTTCAGATCGCCATAGGCTTTCTCAGCGCCTTTGCCATCTCGCTCTACCTGAGCCTGGTGATCTGGACGTTCCGAGACATTCGTGCCCGAACCCGGGACGTCTTCGCCCAATTGCTTGCCACTCTGCTAGTGGTGGTCTTCAACCTACCGGGGCTTCTCCTCTACCTGATCCTGCGCCCCAAGGAAACGCTGGCGCAGGCCTACGAGCGGGCGCTGGAAGAAGAGGCGCTCCTGCGGGACGTGGAGGAGCGGCTGACCTGCCCCAGCTGCCGGGCACCGGTGGAGCGGGAGTTCATCATCTGCCCAGAGTGCCAGTCGCGGCTGCGGCGCAAGTGCCCCAAGTGCGCTCGCCTGCTGGACCTGCGCTGGACGGTCTGCCCCTACTGCGCCACTGACGTGCAGGCGCCGCTGGCTCGCCGCGAGGGGCCCCAGGTCCGGCCAGAGTTCGAGCCGCAGCGATAGGAGTGAAAGGTGCGACCGGAGGCCTAGCCTCCGGTCGCTGTTTTGGCCTCGCTTGGTCGGTGCACCCGGATGGTGTTGGTGCGGCCGGGCCCGCCCAACGGCATCCCGGCCGTCAGGACCACTAGGTCATCGTCCTTCACCAGGTTGAGGAGCCGCGCTACCTCCAGCGAGGCATCGGTCACGGCGTCACTGCTCTGGTACGTTTCCACCAGCATCGGCGCCACGCCCCAGACCAGGGTCAAGCGCCCGACCACCTCAGGGTTGGGCGTGATGGCGACGATCGGCACCTCCGGACGCTCCTTGGCTACCATCCGTGCTGTCCAGCCGGACATAGTGGCGGCCACGATGGCCCGAGCCCCCACCTCCTTGGCGATGTGGCAGGTGGCCTGGCTGATGGCCTCGGTAACCGAGTAGGTGCGCACGGTGCAAGCGGGCGACTCGGGTGGTGGCTCGGGCAGGTTGGCTTCGGTGAAGCTGGCGATCCGACGCATCATCCGGACCGCTTCGACCGGGTAGCGCCCGGCCGCCGTCTCCCCCGAGAGCATCACCGCATCGGTGCCGTCCACGATGGCGTTGGCCACGTCGCTGGCCTCGGCCCGGGTGGGGCGGGGGTTCGTCATCATGGACTCCAGCATCTGGGTGGCCGTGATGACCGGCTTGCCCGCGGCCTTGGCCTTGGCGATGAGCTCCTTCTGGTAGATGGGCACTTCCTCCGCCGGGACCTCCAGCCCCAGGTCGCCGCGGGCCACCATGATGGCATCGGCGGCCGCCAGGATCGAGTCGAACTCCTCGATGGCGCTGCGCCGCTCGATCTTAGCCACGATGGGCACGTCCTGGCCGGCGTCGTGGATGAGGCCGCGAAGCACCTCAACGTCGCTGGCCTCCTGGACGAAGGAAAGGGCCACGTAGTCCACCTTCTCCCGCAGGGCGACTGTCAGGTCGGCCCGGTCCTTCTCCGTGACCACGGGCAGGTGGACCTTCACGCCGGGCACGGTGATGCCCTTGCGTGAGGCCAGCGACCCGCCTACTACCACCTCGCAGGCGATGCCATCCGTGGTGCGCCGACGGGCCACCAGCTCGATGTCCCCGTCACCGAGGAGGACCCGCGACCCTTCGGCGATGGCGTCCAGCACCTCTGGGTGGGGAACGTGGACCTTCGTCTCGTCGCCCTCGGCCGGATGGTAGAGGAGCCAGAACTCCTGCCCGACGGCCAGATCAACCTTGCCGCGGGCGAAGGCACCGATACGCAGCTTGGGGCCCTGGAGGTCAGCCAGGATGCCCAGAGGAATAGAGTAGCGGGCAGCGGCCTCGCGGACGCTGCGGATGCGCTGGGCGTTCTCTTCCGCCGTGCCGTGGGAGAAGTTGATGCGGGCCACGGCCATGCCCGCCTCTATCATCCGCTCCACCACCCCGGGGGCGTCAGTCGAGGGCCCTAGGGTGCAGACGATCTTGGTGCGGCAGCGAAGGCAGGGGATGGTGGGGCAGACGAAGCTCATGAGTTAGCTCTCCTCCAGAAGGTCCAATAGATCCACACCGGTCACTTCTGCCGCCTGCCGGGCATCGGCAGCCGAAAGGCCGGCGACCCTGACGACGGCCACCCGGCCATTGCCATCCTGCAGAGTGCCCATCCCGATGATGTCGCCGCCGCGTTCGGCCAGCTCATTGAGGAGGCGGAGCATGTCGGAACTGGGCCCGGGCACCCCCACGGTCAGGCGCACGCCCGGCCTGCCCACGCCTAGCAGTTGGGAGAAGACGTCGAAGATGTCCCCGTCGGTGATGATACCGATGATCTGCTTACCCCGCACCACGGGGAGCCCACCAATGCCCTTGCGGCGCATGAGGGCGGCAGCGTCCTCGAGGGGGCAGTACTCGCTCACCGTCACTACGCGCTTAGTCATGACGGCACCGAGCGGGTCGGCCAGGCGGCCGGCCGCCTCCGCTATGCGCAGGTCCATGTCGGACACGATACCCAGGAGGTTGCCGTCGGCATCCACGACCGGCAAGCGGTGTATGCCGCGCTCGCTCATCAGGCGCAGCCCATCCGCCACGCTGGCGTCTTCGGACAGCATGACGATTTCGCGAGTCATGTGATCACCAACTAGCATAGCATCCTCCAAACCTAGGTTGGGCCCGGCGGCCAGGTCAGCTCATTTCGAGCGGGGCGGGGGCGTGAACCCTAGCTCACGCAGATAGGCGTCGCGTCGGCGCCAGTTGGGGCGGACCTTGACCCACAACTCCAGGAACACGGGCTGGTCCAGGAGCCGCTCGATCTCTGCGCGGGCGGCGGTGCTGATGCGGCGCAGCGTGGCTCCCCCGGTGCCGATGATGATGCCCTTCTGCGATTCCTTTTCGACATAGAGGGTAGCCCGGATGTAAGTCTTGCCGGCGGTGCGCTCGACGAACTCGTCAATCCCAACCGCTACGGAGTGGGGCACTTCCTGGCGAAGGTGATGGAGGACCTGCTCCCGGATGAGCTCGGCGGCGAGGAACCGCTCCTCGCGATCGGTCACCTGGTCTTCTGGGTAGTAGCGCGGGCCCTCGGGAAGCTCATCCACCACCCACTCCAGCAGCCGGTCCAGCCCCTCGCCCTTGAGGGCGGAGACCTGGAACCGAGCCGCGATTCCGGGCGCCAGCTCGGAGTAGAGGGCCTGACGAGCCCGAACGGCGCTGGCATCCACCAAGTCGGTCTTGTTGAGGACCAGGGCGAGGGTGGCCTCCTTAGCTGTGGACACGGCCTCGGCCACGCGCCGATCGTCATCGTCCGGGTCGCGGGAGGCGTCCACCAGCCACAGGATGATGTCGGCTTCCTCCAGGGTCTCGGCGGCCACCCACACCATGTACTCCCCGAAACGGGTTCGGGGGCGGTGGAGGCCGGGGGTGTCCATGAACACCACCTGGTAGTGCTCCCCTGTGAGGATGCCCATGATGCGGTGTCGGGTGGTCTGAGGCTTGGGGGAGACGATGACCAGCTTCTGCCCGAGCAGCGCGTTGATCAGGGTGGACTTGCCCACATTGGGGGCGCCGGCTACGGCTACGTATCCAGAGTGGTGCCCCTCCGGCCAGGACTCCTCGTCGAACAGGGCCGCCGGGGGAAGGCCAAACTGGGTCTCCAAGGCCTCCTCTTCTTCGTCTGCCACATTGCCGGTCAGTTCGGGATCTACACCAAGGGGTTGGTCCTGGCTCATCTAACTGCCTCCCAACGTAAACGGGTTGAAGTTCGTATCCCAGTCGTAATGGTCTTCCTGTTCCAGGTCTTTGAGGTAGTTCACCACCCGATAGGTGACAGGGGTGGCCAGTACCTCGATGCCCACCTTGAAGGCGTAGTTGCTCGCTATCACCGCCACCAGCAAGGGCGAGGCCAGGGTGCCGGCAAAGGCGATGAGGACGAACAGCACGGTATCCACGGCCTCGCCGACCAGGGTAGATCCGATGGTACGCAGCCACAGGTAGCGGCCCCGGGTGACGAGCTTGAGCCGGGCGAGGGTGTAGGAGTTGGAGAACTCACCGGCGAAGTACGCCACCACCGAGCCCAGAACGATGCGGGGGGTCTGACCGAGAATGGCGCGGTAGGCGTCCTGCCCCTCCCAGCCGGGGGCGGGGGGCAACCATCCGACTACGGCCAGGGTGGCGGCCATGAGCAAGGCGGCGAAGAAGCCGCTCCAGATCACCCGGCGCGAGCGGGCGTAACCGTAGACCTCGGTGAGGACATCACCGAAGATGTAGCTGATGGGGAAGAGCAGCGTCCCGCCGTCGAAGGACAGGGGGCCCAAGCTCAGGATCTTGCTGGAGGCGACGTTGCTGATGAGGAGGACGGCCACGAACAGGGCCATGATGAGGTCGAAGGCGCGATAGGCCCGACGCCCGTGCTTGTGGGCGCGGGGGTCAGGTTGGGAAGCGCTGTCCTGCGCTATGCGATTGGACATCGTCCACTTCCTCCACCGGCCTTGGGCCCGCTCACGGCCATATCAGCCGCGCATGATACACTGCCGCGCGGAGGGGCCACAAAGGATTGGGCCGCACCCAGCCGGGTGCGGCCCGAGATGGCGGCGAGAGCGAGAGAGATCAGGCCTCGGGCGGTGGCGGGATGATGCCCGATTCCATGAGCACTTCGGTCATGCGCTGGGCCTCGCTGATGGCCCGGTCCGCCATCTGCCAGAGGTCGTCTCGGGAGACGGAGAGCCGCGCCACACCCTCCTCCTGGGCGCGCATTCCCACGGCGACAGCCTCGTGGAGGAAGACCTCGCGCTCGGTCATAGAGGGCACGATGCGCTCATCGCTCAAACCGCCCGCGATGGCGTAGTCAGCCACGGCCTGGGCGGCGGCCAAGCACATGCCATCGGTGATGGTCCGGGCTCGCACGTCCAGGGCCCCGCGGAAGATGGCGGGGAAGCCCAGGGAGTTGTTGAGCTGGTTGGGGAAGTCCGACCGGCCGGTGCCTACTACCCGGGCGCCAGCGGCCTTGGCCTCCCAGGGCCAGATCTCAGGGACAGGGTTGGCGCAGGGGAACACAATCGAGTCTGGCGCCATAGCCTGGATCCACTCCGGCTTGATGACGCCGGGGCCAGGGCGGGAGAAGGCGATGCACACGTCCGCGCCAGCCAGGGCCTCGGCCGGCCCGCCACGGACGCCGGCACGGTTGCTCTCCAGGGCGACGCGCCACTTGTCCCGGTACTCGTCCTTCTGCGCCTCAAGGTCCTCACGGCCCGCGTGGATGACGCCCCGGCTGTCCACCGCTACCAGGTTGCCGATGTCGAAACCGCTGGCCTCCATCAGGCGGAGGGTGGCAGCGTTGGCGGCACCGAACCCGATCATGGCGACACGGATGGCGCTCATCTCCTTGCCCACCAGGCGAAGGGCATTGATCAGGCCGGCAAGCAGGATGGTGGCTGTCCCCTGCTGGTCATCGTGCCAGACGGGGATGGTCACCTCTGGGTCGGCCCGGAGCTCATCGAGGATGCGGAAGCACTTGGGCTGAGCGAAATCCTCGAGGTTGATGCCGCCGAAGGCAGGCTGGAGGAGCTTGACGGTGCGGATGATCTCGTCCGGGTCCTTAGTCTGCAGGCAGATGGGCACCGCGTCCACGCCGCCCAGGTACTTGAACAGGAGCGACTTACCTTCCATTACCGGCAGGCCTGCCTCTGGCCCGATGTCTCCCAACCCCAGAACCCGGGTGCCGTCGGTGACCACGGCGATCCGGTTGGCCTTGTTGGTGTACTCGAAGGCCAGCTCGGGGTCCTTCTGGATGGCGCGGCAGGGTGCCGCCACCCCCGGGGTGTACCAGATGCTGAAGTCGTCCATGTCCCGCACCACGCACTTGGGGGCCGTCTGGGTCTTGCCCCGGTAGAATGGGTGAAGGCGCATGGCGTCTTCGCTGGGCTTCTGAGCCTTGTTGAGCAGTTCCTGCACGTCACTCATGGTGTGTTACCTCCGGAGGCTGGCTCTAGCCGCGCGCTAAGGCATAGGGCTGGATGTAGTCGCCCAGGGCTGCTTGTGCCTCCTCCAGGCGTCGCCGCTGTTCCTCCAGTGCTTCTAGGAGCATGGGCGGGGTGTCCAGAACCTGATTGCGGTAGATGGCCAGGATGCGCTCTATCTTGGCCAGATTCTGCGGTACCCGCAAGGTGAACTGCTGCACGTAGGCTTCCCGGGTGTAGCTCTTCCCCAGGACCTCCTCGAACAGGCGGGCGAGGTCCTCGTACAGGGGGATAAGCCCAGTGGGGGTCCGTATAGCATCCACCTCATCGTGGACCCGGAGCTCCATCCACTTCAGCCATACCTTCTTGTCCAGCTTGCTGTTGAGCCACCGGCCCTGCGCATCCTGCAGGAAGTAGTTGACCGAGAAGATGCGCGGCGGACGGGTAAGGCCCTCGCCAATGCGGAGGTTGTCGGCGATATAGCGGCCGATGGTGATGGGCAGGAAGTCCAGGTTGGACATGGGGTTGAACTCCCGCACGCCCTCGGCGCCCAGGGTGGCTGCTGTGGTCTGAGACTCGAGCGTCGCCCCCTTGGTGGCAATGCCGTGGAACCAGTCGAAGGCTTCCTCCACCGGCACCCAGGTGTCGTAATCGCGGCCCCCATAGATGATGCCCGCCACCGGCACCCCCTCTGGGTCGTCCAGCGCCGGGTCGGTGTTCTCGAGCAGGGGCAGCGAGAGGGTGAACCGGGCGTTGGGGTGGGAAGGCGGGATCTGCTTGCCGCCCTTGTCCAGCTTGCCCGGGAACCAAGGCCCCAAGTGGTTGATCCCCTCAGGGGGCGGCGGGGTGCCCTTGTCCAGCCAGTGAGTGTAGCCGTCTGGGGTCACCAGCACATTGGAGAAGATGATCTCACCTGGCGAATGGAGCGCCTTCCAGAGGATGGGATCGTCCTTCTCGTTGACGCCCTGGATGATCCCGAAGATGCCCCGTTCCACGTTCACGGCTCGCAGCTCACCGTCGATATTGCGCAGGTAGGCGATGTCGTCGCCCACTATGGTCTCGCCCACCAGCATAGAGGTGGACGTCTTGCCGCACAGCGAGGGATAGGCGCCGGTGAAGTAGCTTATCCGGCCGCCGGGCCCGCTCACGCCCATGATGAACATGTGCTCACAGAGCCAGCCCTCTGCGGAGGCCTTCTTGATGGCCAGACGCATAGCCAGTTTCTTGAGGCCGATGGTGTTGCCACCGTACTGGGTGTTGGTGCTGTAGACGGTGTTGTCCTGGACGTCAATGTACACCCGGCGCTGGTCAATGTTCTTGCTGACGTGGTTTTCCAGCTCCCCGGCGGAGTGTACGAACCGGAAGAACTCGGCCTTCGGGCCCAGGCGCACGAACTCGTCGTAGGCCTGACGGTAGAGAAGGTCCTCGTTGTGGGCCACGTACGCCGAGTCGGTGAGCTGTACGGCGAGGTTGCTGAAGACCGAGCCGACTGGCCCCAGCGAGAAGAAGCGCACGTACATGGTGTGCCCCGCCATGATGCCGTCCAGTCGCTCCATGACGTCGGCCAGGCCCTCGTCTCGGTCCAGCGTCTCGAACTGGGGCCCGAGCTCTACGCCCTTGGGTAGCAGCAACCGAGTGTTCTTGCGGTCGCGGGCCTGGTCGAGGGGGCTGTCGAAGTGGTAGGTGTGGCCGGGCGTGGCGAGGGGAGTCTCCTCCCCATCGCGGATGGCGGCCTCACGGATGTACTGGATGTCTTCGGGGTCATCGGTGGCCACGAAGACGGCATCGGGCCGGCATAGCCTCAGGAAGCGAGCGATAAACTCGTTGACGTCGTCGTTCCCGATGCGCTCAAGTTTGACGAACTGCTCCGGATCGAGACGAGATCGGAGGTACTCTGTCGCATTGCCGACCATAGAATCTGGACTCCTCGGGATTCCGATCGTGGGCTTAGAGGCCATTGGGGCCTCGGAGGACTGTCAGAAGCGAATGGGGTGCGACCAGGACTTCGGCGTCCGGACGGGTCCACTGCCGGGCGAGCTCGAGAGCCTCGGACATCGTGTCTGCAGCCGACATGTGGCAGGCCTTGACGTCATCGGCCGCCTCGCTGCCGACGAAGATGACCTTGCAGCCCTGCAGGGCCCGGGACAGCAGGTAGGAGCGCTGCTCGCCCGCCATGGTAACCCGGTCTCGCAAGGCCGCCACAATCTGGTCCGGCCCAGGATGGGCGCGCATCGCCTCGGCGAAGCGCTGCTCGCCCACACCCTGACCCACGCCCTCAGCGCAAGGGGCAGGGATTATGATCACGCCGCCGGGCACGAGGACCTGGGTGGGGGCGAAGTAGACATAAGTCACGGCCCTGGAAGCCTGGTAGACGTTGGCGTCCTTGGGATGACCCACTCCCGCCACCACGATGTCGTAGCGGCGGTCGAGCTGAACCTCGTAGAGGTCCCGGGCATGAGCCACCAGGTGCTCCAGGGTGGCCTGGGGCTCACCGGCGTCCACTTCCACCACGTTGCCGTCCCCGTCCTTGAGAACGTTGACCACGAAGCGCAGGCCGGCGCGGCGGGCCGACTCTGTCAGGGCCTCGTGGAAGGGGTTGCCCTCCAGGTTGCCCAGCCTCACCCCTTCCCGTTCGATCATGCCGGGGGAGTGGGTGGCGGCGATGGTGGGCTCTCCGCCTGCGCCCACGGCCACCGTCTTGCGCCCGCCCGAGAAACCGGCGTACTGATGGGGCTCCACCACGCCCGTGGCCAGGAGCAGGTCGGCTTCCACGGCGTGTCGGCTGACCCAGAGGGGGATACCCTCGTGGTCTCCTAGGTGGACGAGGTCTGACACTGAGCGGGGCTGAGAGTCCAGGACGCGGTAGGAGGCCACGACGTCGGCGCCGAGCTTGGCGACCTTCTCCTCGTGGGTGCTGGGCCGATGCATGCCCACCCCGCACAGCAGGGTCACGTCCTCGCGCCGAACCCCGGCAGCGTGGAGCTCCCTGAGGAGTGCGGGCACCAGCACGTGGTCTGGAACCTCGCGGGTGGCGTCAGTGAAGACGATGCAAACCTTCTGGCCTGGTTTGGCCAGCTCAGCCAGGGACGGACCGGCCACCGGCTCCCGGAGCGCGGCCTCGGTGGCCTGGACCAGGTCCACCGGCGTACCGCGCCTGGGCTCGACGATGTCGGCCCGCATTCCAGGGGGCAGAGTGAACGTTACTTGACCGGTTCCGCAAGCTACCGAGTACTGCTGCATTGGGCAACCTCACCCACCCGCGGGTAAAGCAAGAAGGGGAGCGGGCTCAAGCCGCTCCCCTCTTCGGGAACACCCTCATAGCATTCTGTATTCTAGGGCTATCGCGGCCCAGCGGCAAGGCAGAGGCTCGCCCGCTTCGCCGGGGGCTGGATCCAGCGATCGGGGACGGAGCCGCCCGGGAGGGACTTGTTGCCCTGCGTCTGCTTTCTGCGGGCTCCCTAGGATAGCCACCTCTCGTCGTAGTAGCCGAGACCAATGGCCCCCGGCCCCACGTGGGTGCCGATCACCGGGCTGATGGGCATGAGCTCGGGCCGTGCGCACCCCAGCACTCGCACCACGTCGTTGGCCAGCTCCTCGGCCGCCTCGAGGGCGGCGGCGTGGATCACGCCCACCTTCACGGTCTCGCCCGTGCCCCCGTTCTCCCGGGCCGCTTCGACCATGGTCTGTAGGGCCTTCTTCTTGCCGCGGACCTTGCCCCAGGCATTCACCACACCCTCGGTCAGGGTGAGGATGGGCTGAATACGAAGGAGCGAGGCAGCCAGGGCGCTGGCGCCACCGATTCGCCCACCCTTCTGCAGGTACTTGAAGGTATCAATGGTGAAGAGCAGCTGCGAGCGGGACTTGATGATCTCCAGCTCCCGCAACAGCTCGGCCATGGTGGCGCCCTGCTCCGCCCGCTTGGCGGCATGCTGCACCATCAGGCTGAGCGGCGCCGCGACGGACCAGCTATCGAAGACGGTGATCGGCAGGTCGGGGAGGGAACGCTGAGCGGCGACGGCGGAGGCCACGGTACCACTGAGCTTGCCGGATATCAGGATGGCGAGCACCTCACTGCCGTCGGCGGCCTGGCGCCGGAAGGCGTCCTCGAACTCGCTGGCCGGCGGCTGCGATGTGGTAGGCAGTGTCGTGCACTGGGGCAGGAGCTGGTAGAACTCCTCGGCACTGATGTCAATGTGGTCGCGGTAGGTTGTGTCGGGGAAGATCACCCGCAGGGGGACGACCTCTATGCCATACTGCTCCAGGGTCGGCGCGGGGACGTTTGCGGTACTATCGGTCACTATACGAATCACTGTACCCCCAAGGCGGTTCGAGTGGCGTTTCGGTACCGGTACAAACCCCGATCGGCGGCCCAAGATGCGAGGGCCCGAGATGAGCAAGAGGCTGGACGGGAATAGCCGATGCTAGCGCGGCAGTGTCCGCTTTGTCAACAATATTGAGCCCGTGCTAGACTACCGCGCGTCGAGACGGCCCTCGTGGCCGGCTCAATCCTGCTGGAGTGTCCTCTGCGTATGCCGTCGCCTCTAAACGAGTGGCACCGAGTGGTGGTCACCGGAATGGGCATCGTGTCGCCACTCGGCAACACGGTGTCGGAGTTCTGGAGCCGGTTGCTGGCGGGCGACTGTGGCATCCGGCCCATCGAGGCCTGGAACACGGAGGGCTTTCCCGCTCGGGTCGCCGGCCTGGTGGAGGGATTCGATCCAGAGCGCTACATGGAGCGCCAACAGGCGCGCCGGATGGATCGGTTCACCCAGTTCGCCGTGGCCGCCTCAGCCGACGCCGTGGCTGATGCCGGGCTGAACCTCGATGATGTGGACCGGGACCGGATGGGGGTCGTGATCGGTACCGCCATCGCCGGCGTATCGGTGGTGGAGCGGGAGTCCCAGGTACTGGCCACGTCCGGCCCGCGCAAGGTCAGCCCCATGCTCATCCCGTCGGTGATCGGGAACATGGCCGCCTGCCTGGTTTCCATCAACCTGGGCATCACCGGCCAGGTGCTGTGCCCGGTCGGTGCTTGCGCCACCGGATGCATGGCGGTGGGGGACGCCTTCGACAAGATCGCCTCCGGAGCCCTCGACCTGGCGGTCGCGGGCGGGTCGGAGTCCATAACCACGCCGCTGGCCGTTGCCTCATTCGGGCGGTTGGGGGCGCTATCGCGGCGCAGCGATGACCTGTCGCTGGCCTGCCGACCGTTCGACGTGGACCGTGACGGCACCGTGCTGGCCGAGGGGGCGGCGGTGCTCCTGCTGGAGAGTGAGGAGCACGCCCGAGCTCGGGGGGCGAGGATCCTGGCCGAGGTTCGAGGCTACGGGCTGACGGCGGACGCCTACCACGTAGCGGCCCCGGACCCGGATGGAACCGGTGCTGCCAAGGCCATGCGCGCTGCCCTAGCGCGGGCCGACCTGACGCCTGGTGCCATTGATTACGTCTGCGCTCACGGGACTGGTACGCCGCTGAACGACATCTCCGAGAGCCGCGCCATCGCCAGTGTCTTCGGCGAGACGGCGCCGGATGTTCCGGTCTCATCGGTCAAGTACAGCATGGGGCATACTCTGGGAGCCGCGGGAGCGGTGTCGTCGGTGGTGGCGGTGCAGGCTATCCGTGACGGGGTTGTCCCGGGCACGCTGAACTTGCGGCAGAAGGACCCAGAGTGCATCGTGAACGTTGTAGGTGAGAATATCGAGACCGAAGTGAAGACGGTGCTGGTCAATGCCTTCGGGTTCGGGGGCCAAAATGCCTCACTCGTCTTCAGCCACTGGCCCGGCTAGGGTGCAGCTGGCAGAGGTCTTCTTGGGGGTGGCCTGGTGCGGATGAAGGCAAATCGTGTCCGGGCAGCCGGGTTACTGGCCTGGATTGTAGCGTGCCTGCTCCTGATGCCCATCGGCGTATCGGCTCAGGAGTCGGTCGCCCACATTAGCTCCCCTCAGCCGGGCGCCCCGGTCCGGGAGGTGGTAGTAGTCACCGGTTCGGCGATACATCCTCGCTTCAGCTTCTACAAAGTCGAGTACGCGGTAGAGCCGGGCTCCAACTGGGTGGTCATCGGAGATACCTACCCCAACCAGGTGCGAGATGGGGTGCTGGTGCAGTGGGACACCCGGGGGGTGCCGGACGGCAGCTACAGCCTGCGGCTGTCCGTGGTGGACGAGACGGGCAACTACATCGAGGACATCGTCCGACAGATCGTGGTGGCCAACGCGGGGCCGGTAGAGACGGAGACGCCGACGGTGACCGGCACGCCGCCAGAGGTCCTGACGGCGACGGCCGAGGCGGGCCCGACGCCCACGCCCACACCGCCGCCTCCCACGCCCACCGTGGTGATCGAGAACTCCATCATCAGCAGCCCCACCATCGCGGAAGTGAGCACTCAGGTGG